>JBBQKO010000107.1:0-13051 GCA_038327005.1 Chitinophagales bacterium
TCTTGGCCGGTCTGCTTTCCACTTGGTGGTTGTTTTTTCGTTGATGGCAGCCGCCGTTTTAAAAGAGCGTTCGGGCCAGAAATGTTCATCCGGCACATACCGGTGAATTTGATCCGGACCAATCTTGCCTGCTATCCGGTCCAATAGTTCTGATAAACCGGTATCGTCCAAACCGCCCTTATCATTCCACAACATTTCCTGCACTGGCGATGCATCTTCCACCTTGCCGGCTTCGAGTGTAAATAATTCAATACCCAATGCCGGTTCAATGCCCGACAATTTAAATTCAAATAGTTTGAAAATATGCGTGCTGTTATTCGTAGGCCGGTTGGTACCAATGCCGATTGTTTCAATCTTCCCATCTACCCGATAGCATTTGAGTAAAGCCGACCGAAGTCCTTTTTGCTCCTTTAAAAGCCGGGCACATAAACTGTCCAATAATCGTTTCAACGCAATTTCAATTCCGGTAGCAGTTACGATGGGGTCCAAACAGGGCAGCCGTTCCTGGTAGGGTTCAATCGGTTGTACTGGTTCCAATGCTTCCACTTCAAAACCCAGTGCCTGGTCCAAACGTTTTAAAAGATCCTGACCAAAACGCCTCCGTAGGGAAGGACGTGGAATGCTGATAAACTGGCTGATTTGCCGTAGTCCCAGTTTTTCCAATCGATCCACTGTTGCAGCTTCAATGCGAAGGGCAGCAGGTGGCAATAAAAGCAGGGCATCGGTTTGTTTACCTGTTTCAGCAATGGCAAACTCTTTTCCAAAGCGGGCAATTGCCCAGGCGGCGCCAATGGTATCAGCCATGGCCGTTCGTATATGATACCCAAAAAGATTAAACCGCTGATTGATATTCGCCAGGTATTCAATTTCGCTACCCCAAAGATGAGCGCAACCGGTAACATTGAGGAGCAGTCCGCCCGGTGGATCAATGGCCACAGCGGGGGTGTAGCGAATGGACCATTCGGCCAAACCGGTGAGTAATTTAATGGTGCAGCCCGGTTCATCATCCAACACTTCCAGCGAGGGAATGATGGCCCTTGCATCTGCTACTGCCATACCAATGTAAATTCCCTGTAACTGTGCCAATTGATTGACTGCAGTAACCACCATCCGCCCGTGATCGGGTGCAGATAAAACAAAGGGAGTGGCGCCCAATGCCGGCTTTCGGCGGATGAACCAATCCGTTTTAAGATATCGAAACCATATAGATACAAAACGTTGTTCCATGTCAGCCCGTTTTCTTGTGTTGTTCGGGAATTATCAAACTTGCAGCAGCTAAATGCCTGAACTTTCCGGCAGCCCATTCTACCTGCCAGTTGCCGGGCTTGCCGTTTCTTACTTTCAGCAGATCTACTTTCCAACGGGGAAAACCCACGCCGGGCATACCGTCCGCTAACTGGCTGGCAACGGGAGTGATTTTCCAGCGGGTTACACAGGCATTTGTATTTAAACTCCGGAAATTGTGCCGAAGGATGAAACCGGTTACTCTGCTTTTTTCAACCGCCAACTGAAGCCGTCTTGAAGCCATAAAACTTAACTCCGGCAATTCGCCAACTACTGCAGCCAGTCCCTCACATTTGAGGGCTTCTTCCATTGCCCATAGGATTTCTTTTTCCTTTTTAAGATCAACGAAAATGATCTTATCCGGCGCAATGCCAAAGGATACCAGTGCAGGCGGAAAAATGGTTCTGTTGGTACTGAGCCAAACGGTAGCGCCACCTTTTCCCATGAGTGCTGACAGTACACCCGCAACAAAACCGCCGGTGGCTGCAGCCTCTTCCGGCATGGTAGCAATAAATTCATGCACAGCAGCCAACGGAAATTCAGCATTGGGAAAGGCGTATTTGATAGGTCCGAGACCAATATCCGGCACAGCAAGATTGCAGCCTGGTTTATACCCCTGCAAAGGCCGTATCTCCTTTTGCAATTGAGCAATAATAGTTGCTTTGGATGTATTCATAATTGCTGCCGGGATCATTTTGATGGTTCAGTGTTTTTGTAAAAATACTAAAATATTTAGTAAATAGTTGGAGTTTATTTCTTTGTGTGGGTAAAATTGTTAGAGCTCAATGGACGGATGGCAGCCTTTTTTTAAAATCGTTTCTGTTGAAGAAAACTTTTTGCCGTTACTATTATGAACTTAAAAATATAAGCTATCCCGGCACGCCGCTGTTGTGTTTCTGACCAACAGCTTAAGCGCTAACCAGGAAAAGATGCTTCCTATTACTACATATCCCTAGCCTCGTGTTTTGTTCAGCAACGTTGAGTAGTACGGGGCGATATTTTTATAAACGAGGCATTTACATTTCGGAGTTACAAAACAATTGAGATGAAATGCTTAAACCATATTTACAATAGTATCTTTATTTTGTGCAGGGAAGACGAACAATGGTTTTCAACGGCGGAGATTAGTATCAGAGAATACACAGGACAGGAGTCCAGCGACTGTAGGATACATATAAAAAAATGACTTATCGTCTCATCAAGTCAAAAAAAACCGTAGGCGCAGGAGTGAAGGAAAAAAGGAAAAAGCTTCAATCCATGTTTGAGGCGTAATATTCTACGAACAGGCGCAGGTCCGATAGCTATCGGATGAGGGGCGGGCGAGGAGCGATGGTTTCCTGTGCCAGGCGGTTACTAATATTTATATTATAAAATGCTACAACAAAAATGGAAGAACTAAAAGCAAGTAATGGTTAAATATCTTTTTTACTTTCAAAAGCATCTGTAATTTTAAACATAAGTTTTGGGAAGATGAAAATCTTCCGGTGTTATTAGGCAGCAAGGCAATGTACAACCAGCGTTGAAATTATCTCTATTGGAACCCAGTACCAGCAGATTTTGTAAGGGAAACATAGCATTGGATATAGCAGTGCGATTGATTATTTTACAGAAAAAAGGGGCTGCTTGATATTGTTATTTTGGCTCTTTTTAGGATTAGTAATAAGGAAGACACAGGACAGAGCCGATAGCTATCGGCTCCTGCACCTGTAAGGGGCATTTGTCAGTTTTTTGAAATAAGAAAAAACACATCGGTATTTAGGAAAACATTGATCATCTGACTTAAAAAAATCAGTTGATTTTCTAAGTACTTTTTAGCTCTAATTGTTTTAGCTTTCCAAGTCCTTCTGCCGATATGGTTTTATTGAATCAGCCATTTGCTGAGATGGCATTTTAAAAATGAAGAAATTTCTTTCCCTTGCCTTTACTTTGAATCGGTGGTATTTATTGCTGTGTTTTTTCTTTATCCTGGTCAGAAAAATGTAACTGGTAAATATCCAGCCGCCTGTCTTTTAAGGTTTGCACACTGCCATAATGGTGCAACTCTGTAAGTAAAGAAAGATCCACATCGCTTACTACAATCATCTCGGTATTCGGTGTTGCTTCTGCTTTAACTCCCGTTACAGGAAAAGCGAAATCCGATGGTGTTAATACGGCTGATTGCGCAAATTGCAAATCCATATTGGTAACCATGGGTAGGTTGCCTACATTGCCCGCTATAGCTACAAAGCATTCGTTTTCTATGGCCCTGGCTTGTGAACAAAAGCGTACCCGGTTATAGGCGCTTTGTGTATCAGTTAAAAACGGTACAAATAAAATCTGCATACCCTCTGATGCCAGTTTTCTGCTCATTTCAGGAAACTCCACATCGTAACAGATCTGCACGCCAATTTTTCCTGCATCAGTATCAATTACTCTGATTTCATTACCGCCATGAATATCCCAGCCATCTTCTTCGGAAGTGGTAATGTGGATTTTACAAACACTGTCTATCTTTCCATTTCTTTGCAATACATACGATACATTGTAAATTTTGCCATCTCTTATTTCAGGCATGCTGCCTGCTATGATATTTACATTGTAGGACACGGCCATTTTACTCATGGCCTCTACAATTGGTTCGGTAAATTTAGCCAGCTCTTTTATGGCGTGCCTGCTATCCATTTCATTGAACTGAACCATCAACGGGGCATTAAATAATTCAGGGAATAGAATAAAATCAGATTGGTAATCGCTTACCGCATCCACAAAATATTTAACTTGTTTTAAAAAATCTTCCATGGTGAAATAAGGCCGCATCTGCCATTGTACCAGGCCAATTCTTACAATGTCTTTTTTACGCAGCAGGATATTCTTTTCTGAATCATAATATACATTGTGCCAAATGAGTAAGGTTGCGAAGCCTTTGCTCTCCTCATCTTCTGGCAGGTAGTTGCGGATTACAATTTTTACCTGGAAATCATTGGCCAGTTGAAAGGTAAGGGTAGGGTCATAAATCTCTCTCTTTTTTACCTTTTCGATATAAGCACCCGGTGTTAGTTTATCAGCATACATACCATATTTTGGAATACGGCCACCCGCAATAATCATCTTGAGATTGAGCTGCTCGCAAAGCATTTTTCTTGCATCATATAGTCTTCTTGCAAGCCTCAATCCCCGGTGCTCGGGATGCACAAACACTTCTATACCATACAAGGTGTCGCCTTTGTCATCATGTGTTTCAAAACTGTAATTACCTGTGATATCACGATAGCTATGCTTGTCGCCAAATTTTTCATAGTTCACAATGATCGATAAGGCGCATCCAACTACCTTGCCATCCAGCGTGATCACTATTTGTCCATCTGGAAATTTTTGAATCAATTTTTGAATTGATTCTTCTTTCCAGTATTGTCCTCCCATACTTGCATACGCATGTATCATCGATTCTTTTAGCGTATGGTAATCTTCTATCGTTAAACTTTTAACACTAATTAAGGATGTATCCATAAAATTCAATTTTTAAACAACCTGATATTTTTTAAAGGTTGCTATTTTTTTTATTAAGAATTTTAATTTCAATTTTTTCACTATAGAAAAAATGAAATATTTTTTAAAAAAGGCAGGTGAGTTATAGTAGTTGGATAACTGATTGTAATAGTCAAGATCAAAAAGAGGAAGATTGGCTGAAGATACAATCTTTTTTTAATTGTCAATATCCGGCTGTAAAACGGGGTTCATGTTATGGTATTGTAACCGCTGTGATTGACAATCTTAGGAAGGAGATTTTCGAACACAAACAAAAGAAAAAATCTGGCTATAAAAATTCTTTTCAACCATCAGATTTGTGTTTAACCTGTACACAACAAATTGTTTTCTTTCAAACCAGCTTATCTTTATGCCCTTATTTTTTATCTTAGGAAATAATTTACATGGCACTCATAAAAGCATTATATCAAAAGATCATTCACTACTTGCGTACCAAAGTAAGCAGGATGCAATTTATGATGGTGATTGCCACGCTGGTAGGGTTGGCATCGGGATTAGGAGCGGTACTTTTAAAAAGCCTCGTTCATTTTATTCAACACCAGATTGAACATATACCCGTTAGCAGGTTTGCCTATTTATTATTCCCTGTTTTGGGGTTGCTGATTACCGTTTTTATTGTTCAATATTTTTTTAGCGGACATATCGAAAAAGGTATTGCAATGGTATTGAGATCCATTGCCCGAAAGGCATCCTTTATACCTTTAAATCACAGTTATCTACACATCATTACCAGTTCTGTTACAGTAGGGCTTGGTGGCTCAGTAGGATTGGAAGCACCCATTGTTGCAACAGGATCTGCCATTGGTTCCAATATTGCACGAATAACGGATTTGAATTACCAGGAACGTACTTTATTAATTGCATGTGGCGCCGCAGCGGGTATTTCCGCAGTTTTTAATGCGCCTATTGCAGGTGTAATGTTTGCTATTGAAGTGCTGCTTGCGGAGACAGTGGTGAGCTATTTTATTCCCCTGATCGTTGCTTCTGTGATAGGGGCACTAAGCTCTAAAATCATTTTAGGAGAAACCTCCTTATTTAATTTTGTGTTGAAACAAACCTTTAATTATGAGAATGTTCCCTTTTATATTTTAATGGGCATTTTTGCAGGATTTGTTTCTCTGTACTATGCGAAAGTTTTTAAAAATGTGGAAAGCAAAATACATGCGTCCGGCATAAATAATTACCTGAAAGCGATATTGGCAGGATTGTTTTTAATGATAATTTATTTCGTATTTCCGCCGTTGTTTGGTGAAGGTTATAGTAGCGTAAAGGAGGTGGCCAATGGTACCTTTAATCATTTTGAAGATAATACCACCTTCTTTTCTTTGATGAATAAAAACTGGGCCCTGGTTGTTTTTACTGCCGCCATCGTTTTAATAAAACCTATTGCCGCCGCCATTACCATTGGTGGAGGCGGAAATGGCGGAAATTTTGCACCATCTTTATTTACCGGTGCTTATCTGGGCTTCTTTTTTTCTAAGCTGGTAAACAATACGCCGCTGGTAAAAATACCCGAAGGTAACTTTAGTCTGGTAGGTATGGCGGGCGTGCTAAGTGGTGTAATGTATTGTCCGCTTACGGCAATTTTTTTGATTGCAGAAATTACCAATGGGTATGAGTTGTTCATCCCCTTGATGATTGTTTCTTCTATTTCTTTTTTTATTGTAAAAAGTTATGAACCTTTTTCAATGGACACCAAAAAGCTGGCGTTGGAAGGGCAGATCTTTACAGAAAAAAAAGAGAAGAATATCCTGACCTCTATTTTGCTAAGTGATATGATACAGGATACTTATGAAAGTATTCCAATGGATAAAAAGCTGCGTCACCTGATTGAAATTATTAAAAGAAGTGAAAAAAATATATTCGCCATTGTGGATTCAAAGGAAAGGTTTATCGGCATCATTGAATTGAATGACATCAAACAAAAACTTTTTCAGCCAGACCAGTTTGACCGGGTGTCCGTTAAGTCGATGATGAAAAAACCAGCGGCCATTTTATACGAAGACCATGATATGCATGGTGTGATGGAAAAGTTTGATTTAACCCAAAGTTGGTACCTGCCGGTATTGAGTAAGGATAAGAAGTTCATTGGCTTTATTTCGAAAACGAAATTATTTAATAAATACAGAGAAATTCTAGCCTCACAGGGAGATTTATATGATGAAGCTTAAATGATGTTGGATTCATTAACAGTGCCAGCCTAACTGCCTGTTCACCCATTGTTCAATGATTAACGCCTGGCTGATTGAGATTTTTTTTTGCATTGCATTGCGATCTTTTATTTGCTTCGGATTGCAGGATTTTTTTAGGTGTGGACCATTGCCATTTTAACTCATTTGTCCCATCATGATGATTTTTTTTTCTGATAGCTTTTTTTATTCGATTGATGAAGTGTTGCCACGTCATCAGTTTATTCATGTTACTTTTTTTAGTATTTGAGTCATCCACAACAATTTTTCAACGGAAAAGAGTTTCTTAAAAAGCCGACCTTTAATTGCCTTTCTATGTAATTATCTTTTTTTTTACCTGTGAAAGTTGTAAGTATTGAAAGTAATCTTGTAACATTAATTGAGTGATGATGCGCAACTTTATACGAAATGGGCGATCAGTGGATTAAAGGCTTCATCTTTTCTCGGAATGAGGGAACATTTAATACCGCTTGCTTTGGCAGCAGTGCGCTATTCATTGGCTCAAGACAAAGTTATTTGAATATGCAACCTTACAATTTTTATGGATTTTAAATTTCAAATCATGAAAAAAAACACCAAAAGTTTAACAGGTTTCACCATTGGTGCATTGGATGGTGAAATAGGTAAGGTGAATGAGTTTTATTTTGATGATGAAAGCTTTACGATCCGTTATTTAATTGCAGAAACAGGCAATTGGCTATCTGGTCGTAAAGTGCTTATCTCATCGGATGCATTATTGGCAACGGATTGGAAGCATGAAATCTTTCAGGTGAATCTTACCATCGATGAAATAAAGAGTAGTCCGGATATTGATACTGAAAAGCCGGTATCCCGGCAGGAAGAAATTAAATTGAACCAGCACTATCCCTGGAGAAGTTATTGGGAAGGTGCGCTTTGGGCAAGAAGTATGGGCACAGCGGGCTTGGTAATTCCCACACCTTTGCCGATAAATGAAGGATCAAATCCCGAAACTGCATCAACGATAGACCCATCTTTTGAAGGCAATCAGCATTTGCGCAGCACACGGAAAGTAATGGGCTATTATATTGCTGCAGCCGACGGCGAAATTGGTAAGGTGGAAGATTTTATACTGGATAATGAATCGTGGAAAATTGATTTTATAGTGGTGGATACCGGTAATTGGCTCCCTGGTAAAAAGATTTTGATTGCTCCTGATTTGGTTACAGGAATCAGTTGGGCAAAGTCAGTTATCGATTTAAAAGCATCTGTAGAGATCATTAAAAACAGTCCTGAATACGATTCTGAAAAGCCATTAAGTGTTGTTTACACAACGAAGTTGCTGGACTATTATAAGCAGTTTAATTTGTAGATATAAACAGTGATTAATAATTGTCAATCCCGGTAGTTTAAAGCGAGTAGCTGTTTGATGGCCAATAAATTTTCACTATTTGAAACATAATATTGCAGCAGAACGACTCGGTTTTCTAATGATTGAATACGGTCTACATACTGCTTTTTAAAAACATCAATAAATTTTTTACCCGTAAAATTAGAAAAATGCAGAAAACATTTTTATCCATATCAGTTGTTTTGTTAATCACTCTGCAGATCGGCGGCATTAGTTGTAATGAAAAAAAGTCCCCCGGCGTTATTGCAGCAAAAGATACATTACCCGCAAAATTTTCACCCATCACGATGGCAGCTCCAACAACTGATTTGCCCGGCGGAATGGTTGATTTTGTGACGGCCTCCCGGCTTGTAACGCCTGCGGTAGTTCATATAAAAACAATCGTGCAATCTGCTGTTTCAAATGATGCACAGGGAGGTTTAACGGGCGGTACCGCAATGGGATCAGGCTCAGGTGTCATTATTACTGCCGATGGATTTATCGCAACCAATAATCATGTGGTAGAAAATGCTTCGGAAATACAAGTTATTTTACCCGACAAAAGAGTATTTACCGCCACATTAACCGGTGTTGATCCAAATACCGATTTGGCTTTAATTAAAATCAATGCCACCGGACTTCCGATTGTAAAATTTGGTAATTCAGATCTGGTAGAAGTAGGGCAATGGGTGTTGGCAATTGGCTATCCTTTTTCATTGAATACTACAGTAACTGCAGGTATCATAAGTGCAAAAGCCCGTAGCATTGGAATCATCCAGCGGCCAGGTGGTGCCGGTAATTCCCAGCAGCCCGGCAATTCTGCCATCGAATCTTTTATTCAAACCGATGCAGCCATCAATCCAGGCAATAGCGGCGGAGCGTTGGTTAATACCAAAGGAGAACTGGTCGGTATCAATAGCGCCATTGCTTCTCAAACCGGCAGCTATGCCGGGTATGCATTTGCAATACCGGTAAATCTCGCCAAAAAAATATTAGATGATTTGCAGGAATTTGGCACCGTAAAAAGGGGGGTACTTGGTGTTTCTTTTCCTGCTCCTTCTGTAGAAGATCAGTATCTGCAACAAAAGGGACTAGCTCCCGGATCTGTTAAGGGCGTATATATAACTGGTGTGAGCGAAGAGGGCGCTGCCGCAAAAGCAGGACTAAAAGAGGGCGATATTGTTCAAAGCATCGATAGCATCCCGCTTTCTTCATCCGCAGAGTTTTCCGAAAGGATTGCCCGTCACCGGCCAGGGGAAACCATTCGTTTAAGCTACCTGCGCAATGGTAAAACTGATACCGTTTCTGTTACACTAATGACTGAGGCACCTGGCAATTCTGCCAGCGAAAATACAGCCTCACTTGAATTAATTTACAAGCGATTGGGCGCTAGTTTTGAACCGCTTACCAGTGCCTTAAAACAGCGGTTTAATTTAAATGAAGGAATTGTAGTAACTGAAGTTAGCAAAGGTGGATTTTTTGACCAGATCGGAATTCCAGAAGGAACCATCATTGCCTTTATCAATGGCAAAGCCATCAATAGTCCGAAAGACATCAATGCTGCATTCTTGTCTGCACAAAGAGGGCTGATACAAATATTTGCTGTTGCGCCGGACGGATCAAGGGTTGTCTTTAATTTTTCGCTCGGCACTTAACCGGTCATTTTGAATGAGGTAAATGTTGTTTACTCAAGTTGTTGATGAGTCGCCGATCCTTTTTTTAGCAGCCTTTATTGGTAACCATAAAAGCCGGTGCATTTACCAGCTTTGGAAATTGTATGCAGTTTTGATGTCTTTTGCATGAATTGGTGGGCAAATAAGCAGTTAACCAACTCATTCAATATGTTAAATTTCTCCATTTAAATAGTTTGAAAATCCTTGCAACTACAATGTTGAATTCATACAATGTAAATCTTTTAAACTTTGCATCTAAATGGTTTTTCGACTTTAATGTGCCTGAGGGTTTGGTAATGATAGCTAAATTCCGTCATCCGAATTCTACCGGCAGGTAATAAAAAAAAATCTACACTTATCAATCTTTAAGAAAACTTTCGACCAAATGGATTGTTAATCCAATAAATAATATCATTTTTCCGTTAATTTTACTTTATGCAAAAAATCCTGCAGATAATTATGAGCAAAAAATATTTTCCGGTATTTCTGGTACTAACAGGCGCAATTTTATTCTTCGCTTTTCAAACACAGGGAAGCACTGATGATAACCCCAAATCGAAGAATGAAAAAATACTTCACAATGTGGGGATGTTGTTGGAACAAGGACATTTTAGTCCCAGAAAAATAGATGATGCTTTTTCAAAATTGGCGTTAAACAGTTTTATAACTGATATGGATGATGATAAAACCATTTTCCTGCAGAGTGATATTGATAGCTTTAAAAAGTTTGAAACCAAAGTGGATGACGAGATACACGGCGCCAGGCTGGAGTCTTTCTACTTTATCAGCGAATCGTACACCCGTCGTCTCAATCAGGCGTCGGAGTATTATAAAACCATTTTGAATACCCCCTTTGAATTTTCTAAAGACGAGGACATAGAACTGGATGGCAAAAAAGTAAAATATGCAACCAACGAAGCACAAAAAAAGGAAGTATGGCGCAAGCGTTTGAAATACCTGGTGCTAACCAAATATTCTGATATGGTGGATGACCGTGAAAAAAACAAAGGCAAATCTTTTCCTTCATTGAAGGATAGTACAAAGACAGAAAAATTTATATACAAAGCCGATAGTACACTTGAAAGGGAAGCAAGAGACCAGGTGCGGAAGCAAATTGAACGTTATTTTACTACTTTAAAAAATCACAATACCAGCGATGAGTTGTTCAGCTCATTTGTAAATTCAATAGCTACCAGTATGGATCCTCATACTAGTTATTTTGCGCCCATTGATAGCCGTGGCTTTACAGAAATGATGAGTGGCAAGTTTTATGGTATCGGCGCACAACTAAAAGAAGACCAGAGCAAAATTAAAATAGCAAGTTTAATTACAGGTGGCCCGGCTTGGAAAAGTGGTGACCTTGGTGTAGATGATGAGGTAATTAAAATAGGACAGGGAGCGGCCGAACCGGTTGATGTAACCGGGTACGCTGTTACTGATGCAGTGAAGTTGATCAGGGGTGCTGAAAAAGGAACTGAAGTAAGGATTACCGTTCGCAAGCCAGATGGCACTATCAAGGTAATCATCCTAAAAAGAGATGAAATTAAATTAGACGATACTTTCGCTAAAAGTGCCATCATCAATGGTGAACATAAAATTGGTTATATCTATTTGCCTGAATTTTATGTGGATTTTGAAGATCCCAAAGGTGCTAAATGTTCAGAAGATGTTGCAAAAGAGGTAGAAAAATTAAAGGCGGAGAAGGTAGAAGGAATCGTGATTGACCTTCGCGGAAATGGAGGTGGATCACTTCCGGAAGTCGTGAAGATGGCTGGTTTGTTTATTGAAGATGGTCCTATTTGCCAGGTAAAAGGAAGAGATGAAAGGCAGCCATACCAGTGGAAAGACAGGGATAAATCAATTTTATATGATGGCCCTTTAACTGTAATGGTCGATGAATTCAGTGCTTCTGCATCAGAAATATTTGCTGCAGCCATTCAGGATTACAAGCGTGGAATTATTATTGGCAGCACTTCTACCTATGGAAAAGGAACTGTACAGCGTACCATTCCGCTGAATGCCGAAAGTGAAAATGCTATGTTTAACAAAAAGACTGAAGATCTGGGAACTGTAAAATTAACTTTACAAAAATTCTATCGTATTAATGGCGGTGCTACACAGTTGAGAGGCGTGGTTCCGGATGTAGTGATTCCCGATAGAATGGAATTGGCAAAATCACGTGAAAAAGATAATCCAACTTCATTGAGCTGGGACGAAATTGCCAAAGTGGATTATAAGCCCTGGGTAAGTACTTTCAGCACAGATTTAGTGGCAGCCAATTCAAACGAACAGATACAGGCAAATGTTACCTTTAAGAAAATGAGAGAAAAAATTGATTCCATTGAAAAGGAAAATGACCGTTCTTATTCTTTGAATCTTGTAAAGTACCAGGCTGCTCAAAAGCAATTGAAAGCCAGCTACAAGCAACTGGAAGTATTGATGAAATTGCCAAGCAGTTTGAGTGTGAAAAATGTTGAGATTGACAATGCGAAAATTTTAGCAGACAAGGACAAAGCAGAAAAAAACAAGCGTTTCCTGAATACTTTAAAGGATGATATCTACATTGATGAGGCAGTAAAGGTTACCAATAAGATGATTACACAAAGTAATTTAGCCCTCCATGAACAAGGCATCCAGGGAAATAATAAAAATTAATAACAGGTCAATCAACGATCGGATTTTTTAATTCGAAAATGATGCGGTTATTAGTTGATAATAAAATAAAAAGGGGCTGTCTCATAATGCTGAGGCAGCCCCTTTTTATTTGAAAGGGGTGGAGAATGTTACTGTTGCACCATTTGGTTGTCAACCTTTCAAAGGATGGCAACCCAATGGTGCTACTTAGCTTGTTTTGACATGTCCTTAAAAAGATCACCTATCCAGGCACGCCGCTGTTGTTTCTCTGACCCACGGACGAAGCCTGAACCATAAAAGAGGGTTAAGTTTACTACTATAACTTGCATATTGATTTACAAACTCCGGTGGTGCAGTAGCAGGCATTTTATTCCTTAACCTTTGATGGTATCTCCTTA
>JBBQKO010000108.1:0-12981 GCA_038327005.1 Chitinophagales bacterium
TCGAAATAAAGATGCGCCTTTAGTTTGCGTGATTAGGCAAAAAAATATTATTTTGAAACCAATTCAATTATTGTAAGCCGGAGGCAACGAAGAAAATTATTTGAAATACTTCAAAAAAATAATTGGCTATCGTTTAGAAAATTTTTCTATAAAAATTAAACAAACAGATCGGGAGTTTTAACGATGTAACGAACGTTTAAATTCCACATATCCGCAATGCCGAACACTTCCGGGTAGAGGCTGTGTTGTTGGTTACAGTGTACAAAAATAAAAGTGTGAACATCCCACACATTTGTAAAAGACTACTAGATCCTTCTTAACACCACGGAATTTAGCTGTTCAAATTATACAGTCTATATTTTAATCAATCCTAAGCCAGGCTTTTCGCTGCAATACATCAGCCCGTCTTTTAAAATAAATCCACCGGTTACAAGATCGCTGCTCAGGTCAAAACTGCCATCCAGATCGAGGTACTTTGTGTTGATGCAACTGTAGGCTACATGCAAAGCGGCCGCAATGCTCACCATACTTTCATCGTTGCATCCCCAGAAAAGATCGATGCCTGCATTGGCAGCTATGTTCGCAATTTCACGTGCACCTCGTATGCCGCCGCTCTTCATCAGTTTAATATTGAAGATGCCAAAGGGCATCGGCGGATGAGACAGTTGCAATGCAGTGGCAGCATCAATCAGGGTTTCATCCGCCGCCAATAATTTTCGATCCGCTTCACTTAAAGTAGCCAATTCATTTTCTTTGCCCACGGCCATTGGTTGCTCAATCAATTCGATCGAAAGACTTTTTGTTTGTTGTATAAATCGTTGCAGGTTGTTTAAACTATAGCCCTGGTTGGCATCTACTCTTATCAACATTTTATTGCCAAATTGTTCATGCAGTCTGGTTACCCTTTCAATGTCCTGTTCTACATCCAGCCCGGTTTTTATTTTAATTATTTTAAACCCGGCCATGAAATTAATTTTGGCTTCTTCCAGCATTTCGGCTGTTTCTTTTATGCCAATGGTGATGGAGGTTGGTAAGGCTTCTATTTTACGGCCATACAAATCCACCACGGGTATTCCGATGTATTGGCAAAAGGCATCATGCAAGGCAATGTCGATGGCTGCAATGGTACCGGGCAAATGTGGAAATTGCAGCAGTGATTCATCCAACAACTGGTTGAAAAGACGGATATCCCTACCCACGAGTTGCTGCACAAAATCAGTTTGCAGGTTGGCCAGTGTGATGGCGGGTGTTTCGCCTACTACTTCTGCAAAAGGATTTGCTGCACCCATGCCAGTGATGCCATTCTCGAGTGCTATTTCGAGGAAAACAATTTCGGTATCAGTAATCGTTTTGTAAGCAATGGTATATGGTTTTGTCAAGGGCAATTGTTGCAACCATGTTTTTACTGATTTAATTTTCATGCGGTGGTTTTTAACAGTGATTTAATAACAGGGATGATTTTTTCTACGCCCTGTTGCAGCGGCAATACAACGGGGATTTTAAAGGCTGCTTCATACTCTTTTTGAAATGCAACGGCTTCTTCTGGGGTGCAATGTTCTGTGTTGATGGCAACCGCTATTACGGTGGAGCCATACATTTTGATCAACTCAATTTCTGATGCAAGAGAATGAATAGGACCCCAGGTTTCGATGTCATCATAATGGGTGCGTTTGGGTGCATGCACAAGAATCACCTGTTTTGCATTTCCGGAAACCAACAGTTCTGATCCACATGGTCCGCTTGGATTTCTTAAGGCGGATTGTCCTTCTATCAATATCACTTGTGCATGGGTTTCTTTCCAGCAGGATACGACGGCATGTTCCAGTTCGCCTGCAATAAAATCGTTCAACGTACTGTCAAAAATAAATCCATATTGACCGCCCTGCAGCCAGCCCGTTTGCCCGGTATAAATCATTTGTGCGTTGATACCGGCGATGGCGCAGGCCTGCATTACCATCCGGCAGGTGGTTCTTTTTCCCAAAGCACAATCGGTTCCAATCACTGCAATGATGGGTGCAGTTACAGTAAAGATAGCCGCATCCCAAAAGTGAAGATTCTTTCGGTCTTTCGGCTTTCTTACGTCTGTTAATTCCACTTTGTATTCGCTTGCCAATGCAACCAGCTCCGGAATATTGGTTAAAAAATCGTGTAAACCATTTACGATGGAAATATTTTTTTGAATACAGGATTTTATGATGGGTATAAAGTGAGCGGGCATTATACCTCCAATGGTGGCGATTCCAACGATACAATGACTGATACCATAAACGGCCTCTATGGCGGCGTCTATATTTGCCAGCACCGGAATATTGCGATGTATGCCATCCAATACTTCGCCTGCATCTTTGCCTGCATGCACGCTGTCGATGACGGCTACGATTTCATACCGTTCCGTTCCACGAATGAGGCCATGTGCTGTTTTTGCATCCGTAGTTTGCAACAGTCCATCTGTTAGTACAATGGCTTTTGGTTTTATGAGATTCTTCATTTGTTTGTTTGTTTTGCAGAATAGGCCGTGGCCTGTTCTTATGGTTCAATGGTTTTTATGATAGGTGAAAACAGACCATAATTTTTTTGTTCGAATATTGTTATTGTAGGAACAGGCCGCGGCCTGTTCTGGTGAATATTGAAATTTTCATGATGGTCCAACACAGGCCGTATTTTTCTAATCGAATATGATTATCGAAGGAACAGGCCGTATTTTTTTTAATCAAATTTTATTATCGTAGGAACAGGCTGCGGCCTGTTCTTATAATTAATCGAAATTTATGGCGGACCAGAACAGGCCGCGGCCTGTTCCTACACGTGGTCTGTGCCTACATGCGACCAATTCCTGCGCATGCCCCGTTCCTTACCGGCATATTACCGCCCTACAAATTCTCCTGGAAATTTTTGTAGAGATGTTTTATCCTGATACACCAATACGCCATTTACCCAAACCTTTAAAATGCCATCGGACAATGCTTTCGGATTTTGTATGTTGGCGTTGTCCTTTACCGTTACCGGATCAATCAACACCATATCTGCAAAATAACCAGGGGCAATGATACCCCGATTGGTGATACCTACATGCTCGGCCGATAAACCTGTCATTTTATGAATGGCCGCCTCCCAGGTCATGATCTTTTTTTCTTTTACATAATAATTAAGCAGTCTTGTAAAACTTCCATATCCCCTTGGGTGGCCGCCGTTGGCACCATCGGAACAAATATTCGTATGGCTCCATGCCAAAAAAGGAATGATGTCATCATCGGTCATGGATTTGCCCATGATGGTTTCAATACCGCCTGCGTCGGGATATTTTTTTTCGTATGCTGCGGCGGAGGCTACCAGGTGCAACAGCGTTTGTGCGGCTGTTTCGTTGCGCAACTTTGCAATGTCTGCAATCGTTTTTCCTTTGTAAGTAGTGTCCGGCGCAAAGCGCACCAGCACGGATGCTTCGGGATCAAATAAGTGATCGGTGGCATAGGAAGCACCTGCTAAACTGGTAAAATCTTTTTTAGGAAATAGTACCCGCAGTGTACTGTTCCAGAAAGTATAGGGATAACAATCCGCAGTAATGTCAATCCCTTCTGCTCTGGCATTTTGCAATGTGGCCAGCAATTTTGGAGCGGTTCCCCAATCATCTTTCAAAGCAATTTTTATATGTGAGATTTGCACGGGCAGTTTTGCTTCCCGTCCGATGTTGATGATCTCGTCAATGGCATCCTGCAAATTGATATCCTCACTTCTGATATGACTGATATACCTTCCTTTTGCTGCGGCTGTTACTTTTGCCAATTCAATTATTTCGTTGCGGCTGCTATAAAATCCGGCTTCATATTCCAAACCGGTTGAGAGTCCCAACGAACCATTGCTCAATTCATCTTTTAAGATGGCTTTTATTTTTTCGAGTTCTTCGTTGGTAGCTGGCCGGCCTAAATTTTCGACACCCATAATTTTTTCTCTGATGGCTGCATGCCCGGTATAGGTTGCCACATTGATGGCGGTTGGTATTCTTTTTATTTCGGCCTTTATACTATCTACCGGATCGCCATCTCCATCCTGTCCTGCAACAATGGTGGTTATTCCCTGGTTGAGTGCGGCCAATGCCTCGGGATATTTTGCCAATGAACCCGCCAGGTGACTATGACTGTCTATAAAACCGGGCGCCAGTATTTTTCCTTCGCCATCAATGATTGTTTCATCTGCAAAGGGTGTAAGATTGCCCACTGCAATGATTCTTTTTCCCTGCACCCTTACCGATGCATTTCTTGCAGGCGCACCAGTACCATCCATTAACTGCACATTTTTTATTAAGTAGCTAACGGGTAAATCCATTGGTAGTCCAAGTATGAATTTTCTTGTGATGCTGTTGGCTGCACCATTGGTGCCACTGCTCAATGATACCAGCGTGCGATTGTTTTTTACATCACGGTAAATCAGGTTTACAAAGCCTACCCATCCGCCGGTGTGGGAGTATTGTTGTTCTTTGTCTTGCTCAATTCCCCAGCCAAAGCCATAGGGATAGCTGGTGCCGTCCTTTAGTTTTACCGGTTGCAACGCTTCTGCCATGGTAGTTTTTTTTACCAGTTTTTCTGTATTCAAACTTTGCTCCCATTTATACAAATCTTCCACCGAAGAATAGATATTGCCATCGCCCACTACGCCATCAAAAGGCGTAAGATCATTTAGTTTTCTTTTGTTGCCCATCTCTTCAAAACCATAAACATGATTGGCAGGGATGAACGGCATTAAAATATGGTACACATAAGTATCCTTTAACCCAAGTACGGAAGTGATATTTTTTTGTATAAACAAATCAATCGGCTGTTTGCTGATGCGTTCAATGATACTTACCAGCAATACATAATTGGTGTTGCAGTAATTCCATTTGGTGCCGGTTGCAAAATCCAAAGGAGGTGCAGCCGTTGCATACAAACGGACCAATTTTTCATTTGTAAGTGTATCTAACGGCGTTTTATAACGCTGGAATAAATCAAAGTATTCGGTAATGCCCGATGTATGGGTCATCAGGTTACGGATGCTGATGTCATCATAGGGTAGCTCCGGGATATACTTTTTACAATCGTCCTCATATTGTAACAATCCTTTTTCTTGTAGGATCATAATGCCCATACAGATAAACTGCCTGGTAACCGAAGCCAGGTTAAAAGCGGAACTTGTTGTAAGCATCTCGTTGGTACGATAGTCTTTTGTACCAAAGGCTTTTTTGTAAATAACCTTTCCTTTTTCCGCATACAACACAGCACCATTAAACCGATCTGTTTTGTAAAGTAGCGTTAAGACAGAATCAAGATTTTTTACGTCCAATGTAGTTTGTGCCTGGATATAGTAAGGGGGAAATATCAGGAGGATAATAAAAATATTTCTCATGCAAAATAGGTTTTGCAATAAAGTTAATGGAAATGCCGGAGGTGGTTTAAATTTCTTGCAATGGTTACCATTTTATCAAATGAAAGCACTGATATAAACAGCAAGCGGGCTCCGTGCCATCCCAATCACTTGGCTAAATATCGATTAAAAATTGCACCACATGTATAATGAACAATCGATAAATTAATTACTACTTCTTTATGAACCAGACAAAATTTTTTCATCCGATAGCTATCGGATGAAGCTTCATTGGCAAATACGATTTTGTTATTAATCCTTTTTTGGTAAAAAGGATTAATAATCACGCTTCTACATTGCATCATCCGATAGCTATCGGATGAGGAGCAAAATACAAACTCACTAATATATCCCTTGCGTAGCATAAACCTATTTCAAGTCCTCTTCAACAGGTGTATCGCCTTTGTCATTGGATGGTTTGGGATAGTCATTTTTGAGCTGGTCTTCAAATGCTGCCTCATCTTTCATATTGCGGCGAATAAGAAAAATGACGAGGGCGATTGCGCCGATGCTCACTAAGATTATTATAGTCCAGTTCATATAGTTTGAATTTGATGTAAAGTTAATCTGGTTTTATGGGTGGCTATGTTAAGCTTTCGGTTGCGAGGGATGAATGATGAATGATGAGAGATGAATAATGAGGGACGAGTGATGATGAGGGATGAATAATGAGGGGCGAGTAATGAGGGACGAGTAATGAGAGATGAGTAATGAATGGTGAACCATTTATTGTGAACGATGGATAAATTAGTTTCTATTTCTTTATGAACCAGACAGAAGTTTTTCATCCGATATCTATCGGATTAAGCTTCATTGGTAAATATGATTTTGTTATTAATCCTTTTTGGTAAAACGATTAATAATTACTCGTGTACATTTTATCAATATGATCAAAAAACAACAACGCACTAATCTGTCCCTTGCTTACCATAGTATTCAAATTCTTTTCCTTAGAAACTGTTTAAATTTAATTGGAGTAACCAAATCAGAAAGCTTATGATGTCATAAACACTTAGGCTGCGCTCTGTATTGAACTTGATCCGCCGCGTTGGGCACCAATGTGTTTGCCATAAAAACAGATGATCGTAAACAAACAAAACGTTCTTAAACAGCTTCTTAAGCTTTTTAAAATTCCCATTGCTTTTTAAAGGAATGGTGCAAAGCAAGATGTATCTGAATTTGGTTTCGGCCCTTTGCCATCGGATTTAAACCGGTTACCAGAACGGCTGCCTGCCCGATGGCATTCGGCAGACAACCAGCTTGCTTGTATTCGCATAATGGGGTTTTGCTTCGTTCACTGATCATTCACAATTGAAATTTCAAACTACCTTTTTATTAGTTACTTTCAATTGCTTAGTTTGTTATCTACAAACACAAAATTACGAATAGCCGTTTACCACCGATGTAGGAAATATGCAACTAATATGCACAATTGTGTAACAACCGCCTGCGTAAACTAAAGCACCTTTGCATTATCTCTTTTAACCAAAAGAAAATATTTTTTCATATAGCAGTTAGTTTTGGTATAAACCCCTGTTTCTACAGGGGTTTTTTATCAAGTTCTACAATAAAAACTATATGTTGAAATAAAAACATTTTTAAATAATTAACTTTTAAAAAAAAAATTATGAAGTTTTATGTAAGCGTGGCAATCGCCGCAATTTTGATGACAACAACCGTTAATGCACAACATGTAAACGTAGGTATTAAAGCAGGGTTAAATGTGTACAATATCAATAATGATAACAATGTGGAATATGATCCAAAAGCAGGTTTTCATCTTGGACTGTTAGGACATATTCATCTTGCCAAACAAGTGGCATTACAGCCGGAAATTACTTATTCCGCACAGGGCGCAAAATTTAAGACCGGAAACGTTGAAACCAAAATCAACCTTGGCTATATCAATGTACCTATTTTACTACAGTACATGTTTGATAACGGATTCAGGTTACAGGCTGGACCTCAGGTTGGCTTTTTAGTAAATGCAAAGTCGGAAACAGGTAATACTAAAGTAGATATCAAGAACAGCTTAAAGTCAGTTGACTTTGGATTGGGCTTTGGTGTTGGATATGTGAAGCCTTCAACCGGTTTTGGTGTTGACCTAAGGTACAATATTGGTGTTGCAAATATCAATGAAAACAGTACCGTTAAATCAACTAACCGAGGTGTACAACTAGGTGTGTTTTATCTTTTTGGACATAAATAATAATTCCGCAAAAATTTAAAAAGGGACTAGCAATGCGGCTTCTATTTAAAACCCTTACTGAGCTTGCATTTCCGAATAGGTTAAAAATATTTTTCCGGTAAAAAAATATACTGAAACGCCTTTTAGGCGTTTCTTCCTAATTTCATACCCTTATATTTTTATTTTTCTTAAATGAGGCCGTTGTTTCTACAATGGCCATTTTTAGTTTCGGGTGCAAGACAGGAATAATTAGGGTTTGCTCATTAACTATGAAATGCCCATCTGACTTATATTTGGAGTATTAATTTTTTTAATCGGTGCAAATGAATTTATCAAAAATTAAGAAAAAGGGTGCATCAACTCCCAAATATGTAAGCCCTAACCAACTGACACTTTGCGGTTTTGAAACACCCTTTTCCCAACACCTGACCAGTGAGAACCGGTGGGTCAAGCTATCCAAGCTAATTCCCTGGGATAAAATCGTTGGCAGGTATGATTTGCAGTTTAAGTCTGCCGAAGGCCGACCGCCCATAAGTGGCAGGGTTGTTATAGGAGCAGTCATTATTAAACACATGCTTGATCTATCGGACAGGGAAACCATTTTTCAGATACAAGAGAATGTATTTCTTCAGTATTTTTTAGGCTATAGCAGCTTTACCAATGAAGCCCCGTTTGTGGCATCGCTTTTTGTTGAGATAAGAGAACGATTGAGCCTGGATATTTTAAGTGACATCAGTGATATTGTGGTAGCGCATAGTTTTGAAAAAGCAACCGAAACTCAAGTTGTTGCTCTTGCAAAAAATGAAAATGACTTTCACCCACCTTCACCCACAGGCACATCAGATGATGTTACGCAAAAGCAGACCGCACCTGTTGAAGCTGTCAATGAAGAAACAGCCGTTGTAACCAATAAGGGAAAACTGTTGATGGATGCTACTGTAGCCCCGCAAAACATTACCTATCCTACAGACTTAAAGCTGCTCAATGCAGCCAGGGAAAAAAGCGAAGCGTTGATTGATAAGTTGTACAATAAGGACATCCATGGCAGCGAAAAAGTGAGAACGTACAGAGAATTGGCGAGAAAAAATTTTTTGAATGCAGCCAGAAAAAAAGCGAAATCGGGTAAGGAAATCTATAAAGTCAATGGCACACAAATAAGGTATCTAAAAAGAAACCTTACTCACATCACCACCCTACTATTAGCCTATAAACAGCAAGGTGTTGCTACGCCACTAAAGCAAAAAGACATTGATTATCTGTACACACTGGAATTGGTGTATCACCAGCAACATGCGATGCACTCAACCAAAACCCACCAAATAGACAACCGGATAGTCAATCTCCACCAGCCCCATGTACGCCCAATTAAAAGAGGTAAGGAGGGCAAAAAAGTAGAATTCGGCAGTAAGTTGCAAGTATCGCTGGTAAACGGTTTTGTCCATCTTGACAAACTTTCGTGGGATAATTTTAACGAAAGTACCACTCTACAGGCCTCGGTAGAATTACATAAAAGCAAGTACGGCTATTATCCTGCTGAGGTATTAGCCGATCAAATCTATTGTACACGAGAAAACAGAAAGTGGTTAAAGGAAAAAGATATTCAGCTAATGGCCAAACCCCTTGGGCGGCCTAGTAAAGAGGCATTGTCAAATCCTGTAAGTCCTGGGGAACGCAATCCGATAGAAGGCAAATTTGGCCAGGCTAAGGTAGGATATGGTTTAGCCAACATCGGTGCTAAACTAAAAACGACCAGCCAATCTTGGATTGCAGCCATCGTACTGGTGTTAAACCTCGTTAGATTAACGAGGCTTAACTCGTTCTACCTATGTCAATGCTTTATCACACAGAGGTGCAGCCGTTTTGGCAGAAATTTTTGGAGGCTGAGTTGTTGAGCAGACCCTAATTAGTTAATATATAACATTTGGACAATCAAGATTTTATAAATTTATTCATTTTTTGCAGGATAGGAAAGGAACATTAAAAACACCACAGCCAACTGCCCAACAAAGCGGTATCATCATTGTAAGGCAGATATATAAAGTTATCCGCCATTATTTCCTCCGCCTCTTTGAACAGTTTAATTGCCTGGACGATAAGCGGCTGCGCAGAGATTATGAAGTAACCGAACTGATTACGGCCTGCGTGGCCATGTTTCTATTTAAGGAAACCAGTTGCAACGCATTCATCAACGACAGATAGGAAGGATATTTTAAACAGAACTACTTCAAAGTGTTTAAGCTGCGTTTGCCACATATGGATAGCGTGGAATATTTTCTACGGATACTACAACCCGAACAACTCGCAGAAATCAAGGCTTCACTAATATCCGGGCTGATAGAACAAAAAGTGCTGCGCCACTTTCAAGTTTTACGAAAGTAATGTAAAGTGGGCATTGATGGTAGCGATATGAACAGCTTCACTGAAAACGACGCCGAAGATAGCCGCACCCACAAAACCTCCAAAAATGGTAAGGTTACCTATCAACACTACGTGGTTGAAGCCAAGTTGGTTACGGCTACGGGCCTGTCCATATCACTGGCAAGTGACCCGATAGCTATCAAGTGGGTAACCAACGAACCAGGACGTAATTTTGATAAGCAAGATTGAGAGCACCGAGCCTTCGAAAGGCTGGCTGAAAAGCTCAAAAGGTTCATTTATACGCAGTATTCGGTTAAAAAAAGCTAAAGTTAATATTGGGCTGATGAATTTGACTTACAATATGTTTCGCAAAATCCAAATTGCTTAAATAAACGGGATACCTATCCCATTCGTCAAAAAAAGCAACAAATGGGAACAAAAAAGGGTATCTAAATGAACAAAGCCATGTAAAGTAAAAAACATATTGAATTAAATAATAACTTAATTAAAAGTCGCTTTTAGAAAACAGGGGTTTTTAGAGATGCACTTAATGTTATGTGCGGTATTTCACCTATCGTCAATCACAAGATTGAAAAGTAATTTAATCTTTTATAGCTTGTTCAATTGTTTCTGGTTCAAATAATCCTTTTCTCATTTTGTATTTCACCCAGAAGAAAGCAAATGTTCCTATTAAAGAAATAAATATCGCTACATTAATATACACTTTTAGTCGTAATTCGGGAGTTGGTGAATTATTGATAAAGGCATAAATCATTCCTGCTATTCCTATAATTTGCAACAACGGAAACCATGGAGATTTGAATGGACGAGGATAATTTGGATACTTTTTTCTTAATATGATTAAATCTATATGTGCTATAATATAAGAAAGCAAATAACAACTTGCTCCTGTGATAACTAACATTAATAACGCATCTGTATTGTTTGCGAAAAGTAAGATGGCCATTGTTATTAATATTGTAATGAATAACACACCAAACCATGGAGTTCTCCATTTTGGGTGAAGGTTCATAAAAATGGTTGGTAATTGTTTGTGATGCGCCATACCATATAACAATCTGGGGGTGGTAGCAAACCCGGTACTTATAAAACCACAGGTGGTAGTTATTGATAAGATCAGAATAATTATTTTACCCGAATTACCAAAGATTACTTCTCCTAAAACCAGGTGTGGTATGTCTGTATTGAAAAGTTTTTCTGCAGGAACTAGTTTCATTGCTGCAAAAGCTATCAAACAGTATGCAAATAATAAAGTAATGCAGGCACTAAACATAGCTTTCGGAATATGTTTTACAGGCTTTTTTGCTTCTTCGATAAAGTCACATACCAACTCAAATGCGATGAAAGGCCAAAGCGCAACCAGCACCAGCGTAAATACAGCACTATTGGGATGAATAAAATTCTGCACTATTTGTGCAGGTGGAATCCCCTGTGAATTGTTTGTCCCGAGTCCTACAAATCCAATAACTATCAATGTAATCAACATGGTAAAGGAAATAGTACTTTGTATAGAAGCAAATAAATCTATACCAAAAATATTAAGCAATGCAAATACCCATACTACGATAAGTGAAATGTTTGTAAAGGAACCCGGCATTATAGTGTCAACAACATTTTGCAATAAAAACAATTCGGCTATTGAACCAAATAGTGTTGGGGCAACATAAGCCGAAAGAGCTGCAATAATCGCTGGAAAATGTCCCATTGAAACAGCAGTATAGGTACTGACGGTTCCTGCTTTTGGCATAATCAGGGCTAACTCGGAATAGGTGCATATATAACATAATGCGATGATGAATGCAATGAGAATGGCAATGAAAAAAGTTCCTCCGCCTAATCCTGCGCCCTGTAATATTGAAACAACTGACGATTGAGATACAACAATTCCTATTGTAATTATGAATA
This sequence comes from Chitinophagales bacterium, assembly GCA_038327005.1. Lineage (GTDB taxonomy): Bacteria > Bacteroidota > Bacteroidia > Chitinophagales > Chitinophagaceae > Ferruginibacter. The sequence goes on from JBBQKO010000108.1 coordinate 11,867, forward strand.
ATGGAATAAAACCTAATGCTTTTTTTAGCCCTTTGGTTGTTTCTTGTTTTCTACTCATAAAGTCCGATTAGTCTATTTTTTTATTTCTGTGTAAGTTGTATTCGGTTGCTGGATATTGCTGCAGGTGTGGTATTCGTTAAATGTCCAGCCTGAAATAAATGATGATTGAAAAACTGCGGTTGAAGATAACAACTAAAATTCAAATTACTAACGTACAGCCGTAACTGAAGCTGATAGAGAACTACAGCCGAAGATAACAACGTCCTGGCCTGCTTGCAGCAATACCTTTGTGTGTCCAGTTAGGAACCGTTATTAATTAAAGTTTACGTTTTAAAATTTATGTGGTTGGATAATATAATTCCATTCTCCATGAAATTCATCTCTTATTATGGATAGTTTTTCAAATTCATCATCTTTTATTTTTATACCTTTTTCATAAAAAGCATCATCAAGTTTTGCTTTCACTTTTAATCCTTTCGTTGTTGTAGTTGATGATATTAAGTCTATTACAAATTGAATATTGATTAAGGGCTTGGATTTCCAATTCAATGAAATATATGAAAATAACTTGTGCTCTATTTTATTCCACTTACTTGTATCAGGTGGATAATGACTTACTGATATTTCCAAATTGAATTCATTCGCAAATGCCTGTAACTCTACTTTCCATAATCGAATTCTTGAACTATTACTTCCACCCCCATCTGCTGTTATGTAAAGTTTATTGCCTTTGTACTTTTCTTTCCCCATTTCATTCCACCAACTTCTGATTGAAGCAACTGCAGGCGTTTGACCGCAAACGTTACCACAACCTGTTCCGCATCTGGAACAGGATCAGCAGTGGTGCGTACTGTCCAAAACCCGTCCGGCGTGTATTTTCACGCAAGGATGATGGCGGTGAGCGCCCGCTCGGAATTCCGTGTATCCGAGACAGAATTGTCCAGGAAGTGCTTCGTGCCGTGTTGGAACCATACCTGGAACCACACTTTCACGACAGCAGCTTTGCGTACCGTCGAGGTAAGAATGCACACGAAGCGATCAGCGAATGCCGGTACAATACCGACTACTACAGTTGGTGTGTAGACCTTGACATTCGGGGTTACTTTGATAACATA
>JBBQKO010000109.1:0-12801 GCA_038327005.1 Chitinophagales bacterium
TGTTGAAAGAAAAAGATTCCCCGCATTTAACGTGAATCAATGAGCATAAAAATTATTTACCAAAAAAAATTACTGGTATGAAAGATTTCATTGTAAGCTGCCTCTTTATTGCAATCAGTCAATTAATAACAGCCCAAAGTGTAGCCATCAATACGAACGCTTCCTTATCCGATACCAGTGCTATACTCGATATTAAAAGCATCACCAAAGGCCTGCTCATTCCACGGATGACAATCGATCAGCGAACAGCCATTACAACCCCTGCCATTGGATTAATGGTGTTTGATATTACAACTAATAGTTTTTGGTTTTATGATGGTACGGCATGGGAGCAATTATTAACCGATGAAAACTACAAACAGTTAAAAGTTAGTATGGGCGGACTTTACAGCAAAGATTTGAAGTGGGTGCGACTAAAAAAATAATGAGAAATAGTTTATACTTTAGGAAGTGAAAAAATTGGACAATATAAGATAACAGTGAAATACGGTGAAAAAAATAAACTGATCACTTTCATTAACTGCTGTTGAAATACCAATGATGGCTATTTGGGCAGCTGATAATATTTCTACAACCAGAAAGGCTTTTTAAAATTTATCTAAGCGGTGGTTTAATTTTTTACACAAACCTCCTGCAGCTGCTACATTTTAAATAGTACACACTGTAAGCTTTAGTTTTTTATAAAATAAAAATATACATTATGACACGCAACGATATTCTAACACTTCTGGTCCGTTTACTTGCACCATTAAAATTTCAACCTCAGCAAAACGATGCTAAATTTGATAAATTTCAGGATGTTCTAAAACAGGCACTCACACAATCTTTGTTTGAAATCAGAAATACAAGTGTGCAGTTTCGCAGTTTTGAATCAACGATACTTCCAGATAATATCGGGGACGAACTTGATAAAATTACAGATGAAATTATAGCAGCACAGGCAACAAGAAATCCAGGTGATCCTGTATTTTGGTTACGCCAACGCAACATGGCCATAACCGCAGGCATTGAAGAAAGCATCGAAAACTTTCTTGAACCAGTATTTTCTTTTGGTCCTTTTATCAACCAGCAATCAAAACAAGGTTGGTTCGATTTTTTTCGGGTACACAAACAATTGCGGTTTGAAGTTTTTGATAGCGGTATACCTGAGCTACTAGTCATCACCCTGCCATTAGCTGATAATTTTCCCACTGCCGGAAGGCATAGTTCACTCAACTTTCAAGACTGCACTATCTGGATTTCTGTTAAAAGCATTGCTCAGAATGGTGATAAAAAATATGTTGGAGTAAGAGCAAAAAATTGCGAACTCACTTTTCCAGGTATAGTAGCTGTTCAAGCCACAGGCTTTGTTACCATTTTTGCACCAGCCTTTCAAATTAGTTTTGAGCCATTTGACAAATTCACCAATGGTATTGAAAATAACGCCCAACCAAAAGCAACCTATCCAGATAAAATTGTTTTTTCATTTACAGGAACACAATTGTCAATGCAATCTTTCGATAAATCTGCTATCAATGTAAACGGCGACAGCATTGAATTTAATGAAGGTGTAAATATTAACCCTGTGTATCTTGAGTCTGAAAGTCTAATTCATTTTCCATTGCCTGCCGATAAAGATTCATGGGAAATTATCAGCAACAATACAGAAAGATTTAAACTAAACGGAAAAGCGGTTTTAACGGATACGGGTTGGTACCTGCCTGTAATAAGTACCGATAATTCTTTGTCGACTAGTGGCCTAGGCATGAATATTTTTTCAGGATATTTTGGATTTAAGGGTAAGGAGGGATTAACACTTGAATGGCCAGGCCTGGAAAATGGAAAACTTTCCATCAGTAAATTCCTTCTGCTAGCCAGGCCCGGAAGAAGCAATTTGACCTACACTTATGCTGCAACGCCCCGCATAAAGCAGCAGTTTATGATGTGGAAGGCAAGTGCAGATGGAGAAGAACGCAGTTTGATAACAATAAAACCGATGCCCGCAGGCGAAGGAATTTGCCTGGATGATAACCAGCAAATGGAAGTACTCATTCAAACAGTAAATATTTCGGCACAGGTAGACCGTCCCTTAAATACTGCTAAAAAGCGCTTTGATATTACTGGCCATAAAGGTGCTGCCGGGTTTATAAAAATTCGTGAAAATAGGGCTGTTTTTATTATTGGCAGCCACCAGCCAGCACCAGCGGGGCAGGTTAAAAAAAGAAGAATACCGCAAAGCCTTTGTCTAAGCAATGCGCTATTAACTGTTGATAATCCGCTTAATATTTTTCTTGAAGGAAAATTAGAGCCGAATGATATCATCAGCGCAGGCTTTTTATACACCCGCTTTCCCGTGTACCGGTTAACCCATACTTTGCCCGATCCCTACATCAGCAACCAGGATTTATTTTCCGTCCGGGATTTATTTCGTTTTAATGGATTGTGGAGAACCGGTCAGGATACGTTGAATGATCAGTTTTTGTTCTCAGTTACTGCGACGGTTCAATGGAAGGAAAATACAATAAGTGTCGAGTTCAATATAAATCAGCAAACAAGCGGCCGGGTTGTATCCAACGCAGAATTGTTTGAGCGGTTAGCACAAAGCAGCCATCCTTGTGAACCCGACGAAGCCGGCAATGGTTCACTTACAGGCGATATTACAAGGTTGAAAGATATTGATCTGGAAAACGTATTGGGCGCTTATGGATTTTTGCAAAGCCTGCCGGGAAACCGCTCCCTGCTTGATGTGTCGGGCAGTGCCAATCTTTGGGGTGTATCCTTTTCAGACAATATTCCCGACGATAAAACACCATTTGTTGAGAGCCTCGGCTTCTCTGCCCGCTTCCCTTTCCGGATAAAAAATATGGACCTTGTAAGTTCGGGGCGAATGAGCCGGTTGTTTACGCTTCCACACATTCAATGGGAACCCGTGATGAAGATTGAAAACCCTGCGGCACCAGAGCCCGGCCTTTTTTCAATCATCAATTATAACAGTAACGGCAACCCCACAAGAATTTCCAGTGCTTCAAAAGGCGAAGTAGTGCTGGCACCATCAAAATTATACGACTTTATTGTTGCCGGATATAACAACCCTAAAAAACCTCAGGGTGCTGCCGCAAATTTTACATTACCCTTCGGCATTTGCGCTTTCGCCTATTTTAATCCAAAAAAAATAGCCGGTTTCCCAAGTGCCGTTGCCAATACCAACGAGCCCGGATTTTCCGGAAAAAAAACCGGGGAACTAAACGGCGCCATGCAATTGCAAATGCAGGCCACTGAGCAAACGCCTTCTATAATAAAAACCGGCAACAATCCGGTGCCGTATTTTATGGGTTCCGCCAGGCTACTACCAAATGTAAATAATGGAAGTACCCCTATCCTCGGTACGGTGGTAACAAACTCGTTTTCGGAATTCACTAACGGACTTTCTGCAAAAGTGCCACTCCAACGCATTGATTTTTCAGGATATGGCGCCAGCATATTTAGCAACTGGCAAAACGAACGGGCAAATTTTGGGCGGGTAAACCAGGTAAAATTTGATGTGTTGATTGGGAGAACGGCACATGAAGTGGTGCAAATAAAAAGCATCTTATTCCCCTGGGGCGTGCCGGTCGTTCGCTCAATTGTTATACAACGAAAAAATTCGGGTATTGTAACCCGCCACGATTCTGGCTGGATAGCACAAGGCCCCGGCGAATTTAATTTTCTTTCGAACAGGCCTGGTTTACCGGAGATGAATCCATATAATTTTCATCCGGGATTGGTAACGGGTATTTATAATGTAACTGAAATTAGAGAATTGCCGAGGGACATGGATATTCCTTTTCCCGGCAAACCGGGAAAGCCGCTCCTGTTTTCAGGTGTTTATTTCAATGGCGATATAGAGATAGAAAATATCAGTAAGGGAGGAGTGCCAAACGCAGATAAGACAAAGTCACGGGTGCACTCAGCAGGGCAGTTTGGTTATGTAATGCTGGCTGATCCGGCACTGGTTACAGATACCACCACCTTGGCGGAACTGTTTAAGCCGCCGCTTTTTAAACAGCTACTAAATAATCCAAAAGTAGGCGGCAGCCTGGGCGGGCCCGTAAATGCCATCATAAATATCGCCGCTACCGGCCAGCGCATGCAGGTAACAAGGGTAGATGTTTCTGCAAGCAATGAGCCAACACCAACCTTTGTGGTGGCAGTGCGTGGCACGATAGAACTTCCGAAAGAAGGCTCGTGGACTATTGTAAAATGCCTGCCATCAAAAGATATTGTTCCACTTACTCCATCGGAGCTGGTACCCCTTATCCGCAACGGCTTACTTAGTATTAATTCAGCAACGGGAGCAAGAAAGACTGAGTTTGCCAATTCAAATCATTGCCTTGGCAATCCTGCTGAAATAGATAAATATGTGTTGAACGCCGTGCCGGCACTTCAATATAGTTTGTTACAGACGACCGGCACGCAAAAATTGCTGTTCAGGCGCCCATCATTCGCCGCAGGCATACAACAAATCGCTACTGAGGTTCCCGACCTGGCCGATGCTTTCAGGCTGCTGAAAGGCAAAACTATTTTCCCCAATCTTGCGGATACCCTGTCGTTGCCTGCTGCTGTGAAAGGATTAAATATTACCGGAAACGGCAACGGATTAAAATTTGACGACGCTTTATTTGCGGGAGCAGATAACCTGAACGATTTTACACCGTCTCAATTAAAAGGCGCCGGCCCTGATGCGCAGGTTTTTAAATTGATTGACGAATCGGGTTTTCAGGTATTCATCACCTACCAATCAAAAGATGAACAGGCTTCGAAGTTTCAGGTTGATTTAAGCAGTGATGCAGTGGATGGCGCCAGAAAAAAATGGCAAACAGTAAATAAAGATGTTGCGATTGTAGTAAACCTTGGTTCAATAAAGCCCTTACTCACTTTAAGAGGTCAGTTTCGGTCCGAAGCAGGCAGTGACCCCGTATTTGAAAAACCGGAATGTGAATTAGGCAACGAGCTTCAGGCAGTGAAGGACATCCTGCAGGTGCTTGGTACATTGGCATTGAAAGGTGATGTAGTTGCAGATAGTTTAAAGGTGATAATGGGAAACAGCCCCGATAGCTGGAATTATAAAATGAGCATTGAGCAACGCATTCCGGTCATTCAATTTCCAGACACAGCACAAATCACCCTCACTACACCGCCGCCGCTTATTATTGAAGCTAGCCTTTTGCTCGGTGTATTTTTTAATCTCTCACTTAGTCCAGATCCAAAAAACCTGATCAAACCCGGCGCCGGTGCCGTTTTTGGTTTTGAGGGCATGATACAAATACAGTTAATCACAATTGGCATCGCAGCAGCGTATGGCGTGGGTATCACCAAGGTAAAAGCATACGTTGATCTTACCGATCCCAAACCGCAGTTTGAATTTACGTTTGGCTTTGGAGCTACCGTAATTGTTAATCTGCCCGTGGTGGGATTGGTATCTGTTACCCGTTCCTTTAGTCTCACCGGCGACATTAGTTCCGGAAGATTTCTTGCCGTGGCCGGGCAGATGCTGAGAGGCGTGGTATCCCTTGCCGGTGGGTTGCTGATTGTTGCCATACAAATAGAAGGGAAAGCCGGTATTGAAAGAAAAGAAGTTGAACCTGAAAATCAAAGTACCGTTGCTTTATTTGAGATGATCTTCTCACTTGACGTAAGCCTTGCCTTTGTTATCAGCTACGATTTTACGAAACGCTACTCAGAAAAAATAACATTAAGTTAAACCCAAGTTTATAATTATGAACAATTCTGAAACAAAACTCTTCATCTTTCCATTGCTGCAAAGCATTGTTATAAATGCAGATATAAAAAAATTAGTTTGCAATATTGTTGTCATGCCACGGTTCAGTCCATTGCTATCGTTAACCGGGCAGGTTATAGTAGATGGAATAGAAAAAAACTTTATACCGTTTGCAGAATCATCCCTTGCGTTTGATGCATTTTTGGTAAAAGACAATGAGCTAATGCCTGCATTGGATCTACACGATGAAAGATATGCAATGGCACAAGTTATATTACGGGAAGTAAATGCCGACCGCAAAGAGTTGTTTACGCAGATAGGTGCCTTTTTTCAAATAAGTGCAAATGAAGATTTTGGAAGAAAGATTACCCCTGCTCCCATAAAAAAATATCTACCGGAGGCATATAGAAAAGCTTTTGGCTTTGCCGGAACAAGGCAGGGTGCCGTTACCGACGACAGTTATTTCTGTGCACTAAAAGAAAATAGTTTTGCAAAACGTGAAGACCCCGATCGTGATACCGTAAACTGGGCGCAGGTGATGGCCTTCTGCCTGCACCAGCCCGAGTTGGCAAGGCAGTTGGGAATGCTTTATCAAAATGTAGAGATCAACCTGCCGGATGCAGCATACTTTAAAGATGGCGGCTGGCTTTATCTAAATGTAAAAGATACCAGCAGTTATGGTGATTTGCCTGAAAATAATATACAGCGCTATTCCGCCTGGATACCTGCCGTTACTACCAGCCGTAACTTGTTTAGCCCGGTAGTTTTTCCGGTTGAAGGTGCTGCCGCAGGTGCCGGCACTTTCGATGATGTTTTTGACGAGCTCTTGCGGTACAATGATGGTTTTGCCAAAATAGTACACGCCAGCCAGCCGGTAAGCCCCAACCACCTGGGTGAACAAGCCAACGGTACCGCTCCTGTAACTGACATGGGTATACGCCTGGCATGGGATGATGAGCAGGTATTGGAATGGTACAACCGCGGCTTTCAATCGCTGGGTAAAATTGAAGTTGGTGGAGGTGTGAGCGATACACCTTTGATGGTAAGCCGCTACCGGGTAGATGTGGCTGATGCGGAGGCCGATGATATTTTTCTTGATAGGGATGCACTGGAAAAAAAGTTGAAATGGAAGTCGCAGGTGTCAGTGATATCAGATGAAGTAAAAGCAGGCAACATTAATCTTGGTTCGGTTAATACCGAATTAGGCGTACAGGTTTTGCCCGCCAAACACGGCGATAAGGGCGACTACTGGCTGCCGGCGTATTTTGCAAACTGGAACGGAACCAGCTTATGTTTGCCAGATCCCCTTCCCGAAAAACTGAACCAGCTGGATGATACTAAACGGGAACTTGTTTTACAAAAAGGCGGTAACCCCGACGATTTACCCAGGATGATGTATGCGCAACCGGAAACCGACAAAGTAGCTTTAAAATATGGTAATGTCTACGCCTTCCGGGTGCGGCTATCTGATATTTCCGGTGGTGGCCCGGGCCCGGATACCATCTCAATAAACCGCGGCGAACATAAAATTGCCGTTCAAAAATTTAAGCGGTTTGTGGCACCGCAACCGCCGGCGATTACCCTTGCGAACGATGGGCAATCGGCAACCATCGGGCGGCCCCGGTTAAATTATCCTGCTATTATGTATACCGCTGTTGACCAACAGTTAGCAGCAGATCAGTTATTGCTTGACAGGCAGCATCTGATCAAATTAAAAGCCAATCATAAAGTTACGCTTGATAGAAAATGGCTACGGGAGGTTAGCCTCCCCGACCCGGATGTGACGCAGGTAGAAATTGTTGTAGAAATAAAAAGCCTGGATATGGACCGGGAAGATTCATATCATGGGATAAAAAAAATATCACCCAAAGAACCTTTTGTTTTTCTATATAAAACGCTCCGGAGTTTTCCAGCCTACGAGTTAAATCATGATCGTATAGATGACTTGATTGATTTGGAATTTGCTTACCAGGATATCAGCCTCATTCATTTTTTAGCACCAGATGATGAACTGGGTTTTGCGGGAAATATACACAGCGAAATTGGCCCCCTGCAGTTACCATCAGCAAGAGACATTCGCCTTACCATCCGCTCGTTTTGCCCCAAAGAAAAGCCGGATTATTTCGGGTCGGAAGAATCGAAGAGCAGCATTCCTGTTATTCGAACGCTACGCCATGATCCTGTAAAACTGGAAGAAGCTATTTTATTGAAAGATGCAAAAGATCCGCTGCTTAGTATTTTCTTTCTAACCCAACCTGCTTTTACCGCCCAATTAAGAACAGAACAAAAAATGCGGGGCAAGGGTAACCAAACAGATTTAGACCTGCTTGACAGGCTGGCTGCCTTAACAGGACTGGTGCATAAAAACGGATCAATTTTAGGTGCAGATAATATACGCACACAGATGGGATGCAGCGCTTTGATCAATCATTCTGTTTCGCCCGATCATAGTTCCATCACCTTTTCCAGCCGTGATGATTTTTATCATAAATGGATCAATGTTATTCAGCTTGACCTGAATAGAGACTGGACATGGGATCTGCTAAAACCAGATAGTTTTAAAATATTCCGGGAATGGAGACTGGATGGCGATGAAGCCTTTCAGCCCAAAGAAGACCTTGGAGGAATTTTTCTTACAAAAGGTTTAAACTGGCAGGCAATGGAAAGCCAGGATCGTTCTTTTACCCGGTTAATATTTTTTGACGCCATAGATCCAAAACCCGTTGCCGGTGAGTTTCCGCAACCACTTGAGGTAAACTACTTCATTGAGCCGCAGTTTAAACAAATTACGGCAGGCGTTGTAAAAACCGATCTTGAATTTGATGCAGAAACAACCAATAAAAAACTGGGCATTTTGTTGCCCATTACCACCGTGCCGTCACAGGTACCTAAAGTTGTTTCGGTCGGCATTGCGTTATCTGCAGACAGTACCGATGAAGAATTGATTGCAAACCAGTATTCGCAAACCGCAAACCGCAACCGCTACCTGTGGGTTGAGTTTGATAAACCGCTGGCAAATGAGAACGACCTGTATTTTGGACGGGTGCTGGCTTACTCGCCGGATCCCATGCTGGCCGCCGAAGATATGCTGAAGGGTGCTTCGCTGGCAGCAGATGGAAGTAAAAGACTAATTAGTGATACCAATCCAAACCTGGATGAAGACTGGAAAACGTATTTGTTAAAGGAGCAATTTGAACCGCCGATTAATCTTGATCCCGAACCAATACGGGTGGTAAGGCCGCTTCAGCCTTTCGATCAGTCGGGCCTCAATGCTATGCAGCCTATGACACCCGCCAACAGCGTTGATGAGAAAAAACCGGTACATTTTTTATTGCCATTGCCGCCTGGGATTTACCCCGACTCTGAAGATTTGTTTGGCTTTTTTACCTACGAGTTTCGGGTAGGTCATAACAATCCCAAAAAGTGGTGTACAGCGCAGGGGCGTTTTGGTTCACCTTTGCGGCAACCTGGTGTGCAGCATCCAGCACCGCCTATGTTATTGAGTACTGTGCGTGACAGGGGAAAGATACTGGTGAGCACACGCCATGCACAGTCTTTTTTTAATGGGAGCAATGTTACTCCGGCAGTTCCAAGAACAGATATTTATGGATGCCTTTATGCCCAGGTATTGCAGGCTGATGGCATACATTACCGGAACATTCTTATTGAGAGAATCATTTTGCTGAAACCTTCTTTTACAGTAAACATTGCCAAAATAAATGCTTACAATAAGCGTAAAAAAGAACAGGAAGATGTGAGTAAACCTTTTACACCGCCAGAGCCGCCCGTGCTTTTGCCAGGTACACCGCCTTATGCCGTCGGATTTTGGAATCTTAAAAACGTACAGGAAAAACTGCGATACCTGGGCATAGATGAAAATACGTCACTGAGTGTTTTATCTATCGAACTAATGCCGCCAAACAACTTTTATGACAATGAACTAAAGTCACAAAATCCTTTTATAATTGTTCCGCCTTTGGCACCGCAGGAACTGGCGCTTGACAAAGTAAGAATACTAAGAACATCCAGATTGTGTGCGGTTACTGACACCTGTGCTGTGGAGGCCTGATGTGTATAATATTAAGAAATAAGAAAAAATAAAATCGTTTCATAAAATAAAAGATAGCATGATTGAGATTGTATAATCTTATCTTGTTTATAAAATTTTTGAATGAAATTATCAGCTCCTGTCATCAATAAAAATTATTAAATATTATTTGAAACCTAATTTAATTTATGAAAAAAATACTAGTACTTCTCCCCTACTTTTTATCTGCCGGTTGTGCAATTGCCCAATCAGTAGGCATCAATAATACAACACCGCATAGCAGCGCTATATTGGATGTAAGGAGTAATACAAAAGGCACGTTGCTTCCACGAACATCAACCATATCCAGGCTTGCTATCTTAAACCCTGCGAAAGGGTTGATACTTTATGATAGTACGGTTTCGTCATTTTATTTTTATAATGGCACGGCATGGGCACCAATTTCAGCAAGCAGTAGCGGCTGGAGCCTTACCGGTAATGCTGGCACCAACCCTGCAAATAATTTTATTGGCACCACCAATAACCAACCCCTGCGTTTTAGAGTAAATAATGTATGGGCAGGAGAAATACATCCATCCAGTGCGAACGTTTTCATAGGTGTGAATGCTGGTAACAGCGCCACTACAGGAACTGCTAATATTGCCGTTGGTGAAAATTCTTTATTCGCCATCACTGACGGAAATTTTAATACAGCACATGGGTACTATTCGCTAGCGCTAAACAAATCCGGTTTTAGCAACACCGCTGTTGGAAGTTATGCCTTAACCAATAACACTATTGGCAACCACAATACTGCGATGGGTAGAAATGCGCTGTTTGCCAATACAATTGGAGAGTTTAATACAGCCATAGGCGAAGGTGCTTTATTAGCGAATACTTCTGGAACTTCAAATACTGCACATGGCTACCAGGCTTTGTTTTCAGATATAGAGGGCTCCGGAAATACGGCAATGGGATCCGGAGCTTTGTTTGCAAACACAAGTGGATTTTACAATACTGCAAATGGATTCGGCGCACTCCGCAAAAATATCGGAAGTTATAATACCGCTACTGGTACTTTTTCGTTGATTGAGAACATTTCAGGAACATTCAATACAGCTACCGGTTATGATGCACTTGGTAATAATATTTCAGGCATTGATAATACTGCAAATGGAACTAGCGCACTTAAATTCAACCAAAGCGGGAGTGACAATACTGCTATGGGCTTTCAGGCGCTTTTTGAAAACAAGGGGAATAGTAATACCGCTACTGGTAGTTTCGCACTTAAACAAAGTAACACGGGGAACTACAATACTGCTGTAGGATATGGAGCGCTAATTAACAATGTTGGTGGAAATTTTAACATAGCGATTGGATGGAACTCTGGTACAGGTGGTGTAAACGCTGCTAGCTTATTCAATACTATAGGCATTGGCAATTCAGGTGCCTTTCAAAACGGAGCTTCCAACCAAGCCATTATTGGTGATGGAAATATGGTTTTCATCGGTGGAAAAGTAAATTGGGGCGTTGTGTCAGATGCCCGTATAAAAAATACCATTGTGGAAGATGTAAAAGGATTGGATTTTATTTTACGCCTTCGGCCAGTTACGTATTACATCAGTAACCAAGCTATGAACGCCACCACCGGTGCTAAAGAAACGCCTGATTTTTCGGGTAAATATGATGCTGAAAAAATAAAGTACAGTGGATTTTTAGCGCAGGAAGTAGAGCAGGCTGCCAAAGCTGCCCATTACGAATTCAGTGGGTATGATGTGCCTAAAACTGCTTCTCAGATGTACACATTAAAATATGCAGAGTTTGTAGTGCCGCTTACAAAAGCTGTGCAGGAGCAACAATTAATTATAGAGGAATTAACTAAGCAGGTTGCGCAAAGCAAAATCCCGGCGATAGTCGGGAAGCAACAGGCTATAATTATAAACCAGCAACAACAAATTGATGAATTGAAAAGTACAATGGTCCAACTAAAAAGCGAAATGATGGCTTTAAAAAATAAATATTAACTGTTTGAAAACTAATGTAGTTTATGAAAAAAATAATACTTCTTCTTCCCGTCGTTTTATCTGCAATTTGCGTAATTGCCCAATCAGTAGGAATCAATAATACCACGCCGCATAGCAGTGCCGTATTGGATGTAAGGAGTAATACGAAAGGAATGCTGCTTCCACGAACATCAACCATATCCAGGCTTGCTATCTTAAACCCTGCGAAAGGGTTGATACTTTATGATAGTACGGTTTCGTCATTTTATTTTTATAATGGAACGGCGTGGGCACCAATTTCTGCTAGCGGTAACGGCTGGAGCCTTACCGGTAATGCTGGCACCAACCTTGCAACAAATTTTATTGGCACCACCGATAACCAGCCTTTACGGTTTAGAATAAATAATATTAATGCCGGTGTGATAGATTCAACTTTAAATAATACTGCAATAGGTTTTCGCACACTGGATTCTATTACTTCGGGTACTTTTAATACAGCTAACGGATACAAAGCATTAACAGGTAATGCTGCAGGTTCATACAATACTGCTATGGGCGCTAGTGCACTTCGCCGAAACACTATCGGTAGTTCTAATGCGGCATTCGGCACAGGAGCGTTGCAAAATAATACTACAGGAAATTTTAATGCGGCTGTAGGACATATTTCGCTTAGTGCAAATACTACCGGCAGTTCAAATACCGCAATGGGCAATACAACATTATATTCCAACACAACAGGCAATTACAATACAGCCACAGGCGAGTCTGCTTTGTATTTTAATATAGATGGGAATTATAATAGTGGGAATGGCTACCAGGCCCTTAGTAAAAATACAACAGGCAGCAACAATACGGCAAATGGGGCAAAGTCGCTATATTCAAATATTACGGGTAATTTTAATACTGCAGACGGGGCTAATGCATTAGGCTTTAATACCACTGGTTCTTACAACACAGCTATTGGTGAAACAGCACTTTACTCCAACACAACCGGAATCCGAAATACAGCCAGCGGATATCAAACACTTTTTAAC
>JBBQKO010000110.1:0-12762 GCA_038327005.1 Chitinophagales bacterium
AAAAAACCGATAAATAACACGAAAATGAAGTAGAAAAAACAGTTTGCAACAAACCGGACAGTTAGATGATCAACTAAACTATTTATATAATTAAATAGTTTAATGTATTATTTTTTAAATCGACTATATGGACAGACTCTAATTAGGTTAACGCAATGTCAATCACCTGTTGCATGGTTTTTACATAATGAAATTTTGTTCCTTTAATAAACAAAGGATTGATATCCTGTACATCCTTTTCATTTTGCCAGCACATGATAATTTCTTTTAATCCGGCACGTTTGGCAGCAAGTACTTTCTCCTTAATACCGCCCACTGGCAACACCTGCCCACGCAACGTTATTTCCCCGGTCATGGCAAGATAAGGCTTAATCTTTCTGCCGGTAAATGCACTCGCCAAAGCTGTCATCATCGTGATTCCAGCACTTGGTCCATCCTTTGGTGTTGCACCCTCAGGTACGTGAATGTGAATATTCTTTTTGTTAAACATTTCAGGATCGATATTCAGCTTTTTTGCATTTACCTGCAGCCAGGTATAGGCAGTGGTAGCACTTTCTTTCATCACATTGCCCAGGTTACCGGTCATTTTTAATTCTCCTTTGCCATCACTTAAACTGATTTCTATAAAAAGAATATCACCACCCACATAGGTCCAGGCAAGTCCAACGGCCACGCCTGCCATGTTAGCTATTTTATACATTTCATTGCTAAATCTTGGCTTACCCAAAATTTTTTCTACGTCTACCTGCGTAAGCGTTGGCTTTAATTTGTTTTTGGTAGCATACTGTTTGGCAAGGTTACGCATAATAGCTGCCAGTTGTCGGTCCAAATCCCTTACTCCGCTTTCTCTTGTATAATCCTCAATTATTTTTTCAAGCACCTTATCACTCACCTTTACCAAAACATCTTTTAAACCATGCGCTTCCTGCTGTTTTGGTAACAAATGCTGGCGGGCAATTTCAATTTTTTCTTCCACGGCATAACCGCTCAGGTCAATAATTTCCAAACGGTCTCTCAATGCCGGTTGTATATTATTGATGTTATTTGCGGTTGCAATAAATAGCACCTTGCTCAGATCATATTCTAGTTCAAGATAGTTATCGTAAAATGTATTGTTCTGTTCCGGATCCAGCACTTCCAGTAGTGCAGACGATGGATCTCCCCGGTGGTCATTGCCTACTTTATCAATTTCATCCAGTATCATTACCGGGTTGCTGCTTTTTATTTTGCGGATCGATTGTATGATTCTTCCCGGCATGGCTCCAATATAAGTTTTGCGGTGGCCTCGAATTTCGCTTTCGTCATGCAAGCCGCCAAGACTCACCCTCACATATTTGCGGGCGATGGCATGGGCAATACTTTTACCCAAACTCGTTTTACCAATACCCGGAGGGCCAACAAAACATAAAATCGGACTCTTCATATCGCCCTTTAATTTTAACACTGCCAGGTATTCCAATATGCGCTCTTTTATTTTGTGCATACCATAATGGTCATGATCCAGAATTTTCTTCGCTTTTTTTAAGTCGTAGGAATCAGGCGTGTAATCTTCCCACGGCAGATCAAGCATCAGGTCAAGATGATTGTACACAATGGAATAGTCGGGTGTGCTGGGGTGCATGCGTTCCAGCTTTTCTGCACCTTTGTGAAACATTTCCATGGCTTGCTTGGGCCATTTTTTGCCCTCCGCTTTTTTCAGCATTTCTTTTACTTCTGCCACATTATCGCCACCCAACTCTTCTTTGATGGCTTTCATTTGTTGTTGCAGAAAATATTCTCTTTGCTGTTTGTCCAGCTCAGCACGGGTTTTATTGGTTACTTTGTTTTTAAGTTCTGTGTATTGCAGCTCTGTCTGCATTAGGTTCATCAGCAATTCCGCCCTTGCTTTAATATTGTTGATAACCAGCAACCGCTGTTTATCCTTGATATCGCTGTTTAAATTGCTGCTTACAAAATGAATGAGGAAGGCAGGGTTTTCTATATTCTTTAAAATAATCGCCGCCTCGCTTGGCAGGTTGGGCGAAATTTGCACAATTTGTCCTGCCAGATCCTTAATACTGCCCACCATCGCATTAAAATCATTGTCGTCTTTTAGCACCTCCTCCTCAAGGGTATGAATTTTGGCTTTAAAATAAGGGTCTTCGCTGGTGATTTCATCTATCTTAAATCTTCTTTTTCCCTGGATGATGATTGTAGTGCCCCCATCCGGCATCTTAATCAATTTGGCAATTTTGGCAATTGTTCCAATTTCTTCCAAATCGCTTAAGGTGGGTTCTTCCACCGTACTGTCTTTTTGCGCTATCACACCTATCAATTTGTCAGCCTTGTAAGCATCATTTACCGCCTTTATACTCTTATCTCTCCCTACCGTTATGGGTAACACCACGCCAGGAAAAAGGACCGTGTTGCGTAAAGGAAGCAGGGGTAATTCGGCTGGAATCGTTAGTGTGTCTGCATCATCGCTGTCGTCTTCATTTAATGGAATGATGGGCATAAACTCCATTTCTTCTTCTGGTCCCTGGAAATAGTTGGTTCTATTCATAATTTGTTTTAAGTAGTCAAAATGTCAAAACTTTTGATTTTATTCGTTGGTTTTATGTGGATGTCTATATTGACAACATTAGTGCCGAAAGAAAAATTTTGTTAGATGCTCTCTAACTGTGCAATGTTTTATATGAACATAAGATTTCTGTCTCTTTTTATTATCAATCAGAAAAAAATATAAAAATACCGAACCAGTTTTTACTTTTTATAGAATCAGGCTGGCAATATCAAAGAAAAAGTTCTGGAAATCATTGTTTCGGTCCATGAAAATATTATTGATTTTGCTTTAGATCATGTGCTGCAATGTATGTAAACTTGCAAGTATTGCTGAATTTATTTTTTACAGCAATAGCTTGCAGCCTGAATTGTAGCACTTATTTTTGCAGGCTATGTATATTGAATGCACTGATAAAGAGTTGCTGATATTTAAAAAGATTGCGGAGGCTGCGCAATCCCTGCAGGTGCCTTGTTATCTGATTGGAGGATTTGTGCGTGATACCATTATTGGCAGACCCACCAAAGACATAGATATTGTTTGCCTCGGCGATGGTATTGAACTGGCCCATGCCGTGGCCCAAAAATTTACGCCCCGACCTTCCGTTAGTTTTTTTAAAAATTTTGGAACCGCTCAAATTAAAGTAGATGGTCTTGAAATAGAATTTGTGGGTGCCAGAAAAGAAAGTTACAACTATGATAGCAGAAAACCGATGGTTGAAACCGGTACATTGGAAGATGATCAAAACAGGCGGGATTTTACCATTAACGCCCTTGCGATCAGTCTCAATGAAAATGATTATGGAGCTTTAATAGATCCGTTCAACGGGATCAATGACATTCAAAATAAAATCCTGCAAACCCCATTGGACCCATCGCTTACATTTAGCGACGATCCATTGCGTATGATGCGGGCGATTCGTTTTTCTTCTCAATTAAATTACACCATTGAAGAAACAACGTTTGAGGCCATCACTAAAAATGTAAACCGCATCAAAATTGTCAGCGGCGAACGGATTGCAGACGAACTGAACAAAATTCTACTTTGTAAAAAGCCATCCATTGGTTTTGATTTGTTGTATCAAAGCGGATTGCTTAAAATAATTTTTCCGCAAATGGTAGATTTGGCCGGTGCTGAATACATCGACGGGAAAGGACATAAGGATAACTTCTATCATACATTGCAGGTAGTGGACAATATTTGTGAAAACACAGATGATCTCTGGCTTCGATGGGCGGCAGTATTGCATGATATTGCCAAGCCTGCTACAAAGAAATTTGAAGAAGGGCATGGCTGGACTTTTCACGGGCACGAGGTATTGGGAGGAAGAATGGTGCCTAAAATTTTTGGCCAGTTGAAATTGCCGCAAAATGAAAAAATGAAATTTGTTCGGAAGTTGGTGGAGATGCATTTGCGCCCAATTGGTTTAACAAGGGAGAACATTACGGATTCGGCCATCCGCAGATTATTATTTGATGCGGGTGAAGATTTTGATGCACTGATGACGCTGTGTAATGCAGATATAACATCTAAAAACAAGCAAAAAGTAAAGCGTTACCTGGAGAATTTTGAAATGGTGCGCAAGCGTTGTGCTGAGGTAGAAGCAAGCGACCAGTTGCGCAACTGGCAACCGCCCATTACCGGTGAAATGATTATGGAGCGATTCAATCTGCCGCCTGGCCGCATTATTGGCGATTTAAAAAACGCAATACGAGATGCGATTCTTGATGGACATATTCCAAATAACTACGATGCAGCAGTTGAATTTATGTTGGCCAAGGCAAAAGAATTAGGGTTGTAAATTGATCAAGGATTAAAAGATTCCTGATGGTAGTAGCTTTTAAAGTTTTAATTGAATGAGGATTCAAATGGCAACATCTTAATTTTGAAAACGCTGTTGAAAATTGAGAAATGAGGTCTCATTCCGTTGTCATTTATCAATTACACTTTATATTTATCATTTCTTATTACTAATTTCGTTGTATGGCTATTTTAAAATTCAGGGTTTATTGGGAAGATGATGAAAGCATCTATAGAGATGTGGTTATCAAGCACACGCATAATTTTGCGGATCTGCATTACTGTATTTTAAAAAGTTATGAGTTCGACAGTAAGCACAAGGCTACTTTTTATCGCAGTAATGACACCTGGCTAAGAGGTAGGGAAATTTCGTTGGAAAAATATGAAGAAAAATCCTACAAAGTGGATCCACTGATAATGGGTGATGTAACCATGGGCTCTGAAATAAAAGATCCCAATCAGAAATTCATATATGTGTATGATTTTAATAAGTTGTGGACATTTATGGTGGAGCTGATCAATGTAGACAAAGAAGAGAATAAAAAAATCACCTATCCATCTTGTATCAGAACAGAGGGAATTGCACCATCACAATATGGTACCAAAGGTCTGGTAGATAGCCGCCTTGCAGAGGTAGAAGAAAAATATGATCTTAACAGCGCAGCATTGCTAATGGGGTTTAGCGAAGAAGATGAAGACGGCAATGCCACCGAATCTGAAGAAGGCGCAACCGATGAAGAAGCTGCTGGAGAGTTTTAGTTGAATATATTTTAGAAAACGGTTTAATTGATAATGATTGAATGAATAGTCTGATTATTATTTTAACCCGTTTTCCCATGATGGCTAATAACACCGGGTTCAATTGAAATGACTTACTGTTGGTTCAAGATATAATCCGTTAAGTAAAATACAGTTCAACAATTACTGCGACATTAATATTGGATTACTAATTACACCGAAAGCATCCTCAATTATCCATTAAATCATTTTTCATTAAAAAGACATGTATTGTTATCGTTGGCCCCACCGCAGCAGGTAAAACTGCACTCGCCATTCAATTAGCCCAACAATACGATACCAATATTATTTCTGCGGATAGTCGTCAGTGTTTTGAGGAATTAAACATTGGTGTTGCCAAACCAACTCCTGAAGAATTAGCGGCAGTCCATCACTATTTTATCAATTCTCATTCGGTTCAAGACACTGTAAATGCTGGCATGTTTGAACACTACGCACTGGAGAAAGTACAAGAGATTTTCAACCAGCGTGATACAGCGATAATGGTAGGAGGAACAGGCCTCTATGTAAAATCGTTTTGTTACAGCATGGATGAAGTGCCGGCAATTTTGCCAGGAATAAGGGACAAGATCACAGCAAACTTTCAGTCTAAAGGTCTGGATTGGTTGCAGCAGGAAGTAAGCTTACAGGATCCGGTTTACTTTACGTCGGGTGAAATTCAAAATCCTCAAAGACTCATGCGTGCGCTTGAAGTTAGGCTTTCAACAGGCAAATCAATTGTTGATTTTCAAACGCAGAAAAAAGCAGAACGTGATTTTAATATCATTCAAATAGGATTGGAGTTGCCAAGAGAAAAACTCTATCAACGAATTAACCTGCGGGTAGATAGCATGATCAGTGCCGGCCTAACAAAAGAAGTTGAATCGCTGCAATCTTTGCAACACCTGAACGCCCTGCAAACAGTAGGTTACAGGGAGTTATTTGATCATTTTAAAGGGAAGAGTTCTTTGGCCGAAGCGATTGAGGCCATTAAGATAAATACCCGTCATTATGCCAAGCGTCAAATGACCTGGTTTAAAAAAGATGGAGCTATTCGTTGGTGTGCTCCGGATATTAACCAGGTGCTGCAGCTTATAAAAAATGCCGGATAAAATCCGGCATCATTCAATTATTTTCATTTTGTGGAGTGATTGCTGTACTCTTAGAATTTAAACCCAACACTTGCTACAATATTTCCACGGTTGTTGTTAATGCTGGCGAATGTATTGGCCCTGTCTTCTAAACGATAAGGGAAATTTACATCCTTGCTCATGGCGTAGATATAAGTCAGATCAATAAAAATTCCCTTATGGCGATAGCCTAAGCCTCCACTTACAAGGGCTCTGCGTGCTTTCAATTCTTTATCCTTGTAGGGATTAGTATAGTAGGCAAAACCCAACCGTGTCATAATGGTATTGAATTTCAATTCGCCGCCCAACCTAAAGTTAAAATTACCTTTATACTGATCCTTTATTACATTATTTAGGCCCTTATAATACGTCTTTTCATCAGCAGTTGGAACCTCGTTGGCACTGTAAAAATTAGATCCTCTATGATTCACATATTCAATATCTGCAGTAATAAAACCTTTTTGTTTTCTTACGTCCTCAATTTCTCTCAATACATAACTACCGCTCACCATCACTTTTAAAGGAGTCAGCATACTGTATTTACTTTCGCCCGGCTGGCCATTGGTAAAGGTTTGGGAGGTTACGTTGTGTACCCCTTCATGATTTTCTGTGTTTGCATTCAAAGAGGAAGTTCTCAAATCTTTTAAAGAAGCCATGTAAGTAGGAGTGTGCAGCGCAAGACCTAACCGAATGCGTTCAACTGGTTTAAACATGATACCAATTTTCGCATTCAATCCCACCCCTTTGGTAGAATAATCATCGGTATAAGTAAATGAATCAAATCCATTTAGTTCATTGGATGAGGTGTCACTTTCTGTAAAAGTAGTGCTATTTGAATAGTTCATGATCGGGATTCCAACACTGAAGCCAAATTGAAATTTATCTTTTTTATTAATGGCATATCCTAAAGCTACTTCATACAAGCCCCCTTTTGTATTAATAGTACTTTGCTGGCGAAGCGCCTGTCCAGCATCTAAAATATTTTCTGGTAAACCTCTCACCTGAACACCTCCGTTTACTCGAAAGGTATCAACGAGGTACGTGAAAAGGGCCGGGCCAGCTCCGTAAGCAAACTGCGGGAGATTCATCGCATCATTTATTTCAAGCCCACTTTTAGCTACTTGTTCTGCCCACTGTTCGCTATAAGAACTAAAGTTATTCAAGCCATTGTATTGAACACTATTATTGTAGTTAGCTGTTTGCGTAAAAGCTATGCTAAATGCCTGGCTGCTGGTTGCATCATACCTGAATGGCGAACCAAAGACAAGGCCGATTGGACCTAAAGCGAAATTGTTTTTTTTGTTTTTATTTTGAGTATCCCTGAAATTTGTTTTATTCGAATTCATAAAAAATCCGGGTGTAAAAACAAACTCACCTGTTTTATAATTTCCCAATCCTGCAGGGTTTACGAAAATAGAATTGATATCACCACCAAGCGAACCCATCGCACCGCCAATGGCAAGACTACGGGCAGTTCCGTTTTGTGGGAAAAAAGATTGACGCAGTGCATCCTCCGGTATTTGGGCAGCAAGGATTGTACTGATGAATAATGCTGGCAAGAGTAAATATTTTTTCATGACAATAGTATTTAAGGGTGACGGCAGTTATAGCCTGCCGTCACCTTATAATGAATTGGTTAAAGTCTTAGTCAGATTAATTTCCACCACCTCTTGGGGGTCTTGAAACAGCACCGCTGCCAGATGAAGAACTACTGCCTGAAGAAGAGCTGCTGCTTGAAGGTGTGTATGAACGTGTATTATTATTGGAGCTATTATTAGAATTATTATTGGATGAAGAATTACTCCTCGAATTACTATTGCTATAATTTGAATTATTGTTGTTAGACGGTGCAATGATCTGGCGAAGTACATTGCCTACTGCGCTGCCTTTATTGGTAGTACTATAATTTCTAACCGGTGCGTTACCCGTTTTTGTGTTGGTCGGTGTTCTCACCGAACCGCTCGTATTATATCCTCCTAAATTGGCAATCCTGGGTGTTGTGTTTTTTGGATTGGCAGGTGTGGTAAAAACAGTGCTGTAAACCGGGTGAGGCCAGTAGTAAGGATTGTAATAATACCCTTGATTAAATCCATAATTAAAAGGGTTGTACCTGAAATCGTTGAATCCATAGTTAAAACCATAGTTAAATGAATTAAACCGGAAATCATTATCAAGGTTTCTCCAGCGAGGATCATTTATTCCAAACCGAATGTTTCTGTCCTCGTGTGAATAATTTTTCACTTCATCCCTTTGTTGCTGAACTTCCTGTTTTTCCTCACCATAAGTTCTTACAGGTGAAAAATATACGTCGTCCGGCGTTTGACCCGATTTGTAAAGAGTAGTGCAACTGCCAAAAGCAGCCACAGAAAGAGCGAGGAGTATAAGTTTTGTGTTCATGATAATTTGTTTAAAATTATTATAGGATGAAGTTACTACTTTTGTGCCGTTTAAGGCAACATTATTAAAGTTCCAAATTCTTTGCCACTCTACGCAAAGTTTAAATTTTTGCTGTTAAAGTGATGCTAAAACAAATTAAAAATGCTGCTATATAAAACTGACTATCAATCGTTCATTCATATAGGGAAGGTTACACGCCCGTTTTTGTGGAGGTTAATATTGAAAGCCGAAGCGTATTATTAAACCAATTATAAATTAAAATTAGCCCCTGTAGGGGTTTGGGTATGAGCAAAGAAATAACAAGCATGAAGGAAGATTATTCCCAATGGTATAATCACCTGGTGATTAAAGCCGGATTGGCAGATTATAGTGCAGTGCGAGGCTGCATGGTAATTAAACCCTACGGTTATGCGCTTTGGGAAAATATGCAGGCGCAACTGGATAAAATGTTTAAGGAAACCGGGCACCAGAATGCCTACTTTCCCTTGTTTGTGCCAAAGAGTCTTTTTGAAGCAGAGGAGAAGAATGCCGAGGGATTTGCAAAGGAATGCGCCATTGTAACGCATTATCGTTTAAAAGCCGATCCGGTTAATAAAGGAAAGTTGATGGTGGATCCGGAGGCAAAACTGGAAGAGGAGTTGGTGGTTCGCCCAACAAGTGAAGCAATTATTTGGAATACCTATAAAGGGTGGATACAATCATATCGTGACCTGCCTTTGCTAATCAATCAGTGGGCCAATGTAGTTCGGTGGGAAATGCGTACCAGGTTGTTCCTGCGTACTACTGAATTTTTGTGGCAGGAAGGCCATACCGCCCATGCTACCAAACAGGAAGCTGTAGACGAAACCGTGCAGATGCTAAATGTGTATGCTGATTTTGCCGAAAACTTTATGGCAATGCCAGTTATTAAAGGAGTAAAATCGGCCAATGAGCGTTTTGCCGGAGCCGTAGATACCTATTGTATTGAAGCGTTGATGCAGGACGGCAAAGCATTGCAGGCGGGTACCTCTCATTTCCTCGGACAAAATTTTGCCAAGGCATTTGATGTTAAATTTTCTGATAAAAACAACAAGCTCGATTATGTATGGGCCACCAGTTGGGGCGTAAGTACCCGCCTGATTGGCGCTCTGGTGATGGCGCATAGCGATGACCAGGGTTTAGTACTTCCTCCAAAATTAGCTCCCATACAGGTGGTGATTGTTCCTATTTTTAAAGGAGAGGAACAAAAACACCTTATTGATGATAAGGTGAAAGTGGTGATGCAGGAGTTGAAGGCAGCGGGTATTTCCGTTAAATACGATGACAATGACAATAACCGGCCCGGATGGAAATTTGCAGAATATGAAATGAAGGGTATTCCCGTTCGCATCGCCATTGGCGCAAGAGACCTCGCCAATAATGTAGTAGAAGTTGCCAGAAGGGATACAAAAGAAAAAATGAGTTTCAGCATCGATGGTTTGAGCCATCGAATCATCGATCTGTTGGATGAAATACAAACCGCCATTTTTAATAAAGCCAAAAATTTCAGAGAAGAGCGAATTACAAAAGCGGATAGTTGGGATGAGTTTGTTAAACTGCTGGATGAAAAGCCAGGCTTTATTGCAGCACATTGGGACGGGACCGGAGAAACGGAAGATAAAATTAAGGAACTAACCAAGGCTACTATACGCTGTATTCCTTTGGAGAATGAAAAGGAAGAAGGCAAATGTATTTTAACCGGCAACACAAGTTCGCAGCGGGTTTTGTTTGCACGTGCTTATTAATGGATTGCTGATTTTTTGAAGGTTTATTTTAATGAGATGGTGCAGACCGGCGAATTTAAAATCTGCTACTTATTGATATATCATATTTTTATGTCTGATGCCTGGTTTTCTTTGGTTCAACATGTTTAGTAGAAACCGATATCCAGTTAACGGATCGTTGATTTTCTAATAATATTTTTGGGTATCAATAGCCAGCCATCAGGCATTATTCAATCAGCCATTGTAAGGAGCTTGAACATCAAAATATTTTGACTTGTTTACATCCATTTTCTTATATGTAGTAAATTGGCTGGAAAAACACCAGTTGCCCTGCCCGTGGAAGTATTTTCTGCACATCAACTGTCCGGGGTGCGGACTACAACGGAGTTTGGTGGAATTGCTAAAAGGTAATCTGTTGGAGAGCGTTCGATGGCATCCGGTTACCATTCCTTTGTTATCCTTCTTTTTATTTTCTGCATTGCATTTAATATTTAAATTTAAAAAAGGTAACTCAATCATCGTTTATAGTTATATATTTATTGCATTGATTACGCTGATCAATTATTTATTCAACATCTTAACCCACTATTAATTCAACTTTCTCATGGAACAAAAAGATTTACTTTCCTCTGTACCCGGTCAAAACATACAGCAAAACCTTCCCAATGCAACCACCGCACTGGTATTGGGTATCATTTCAATCGTTGGTGCATTCTGTTATGGAATTGTGGGGTTAATATGTGGGGTAATTGGTCTGGTGCTGGCAAACAAAGACAGAAAACTATATAGAGAATCTCCGGAATTTTATTCACAGGCCAGCTATGGCACCTCCAATGCAGGCAGAATCTGCTCTATCATCGGTTTGATAATATCGGCGCTTATCATCATTCTGGTGGTATTGGTATTGGTATTTTTTGGGCTGGCTTCCACTCAGTTTTTTAGTTAAGTTGCAACTGAAAAACAGCGATCGTTTTAAAACGCAGTTTGGCGGGCATCGTTTAGAATTTTTGGAGCAATGAGTACTTTCATGTTATTTATTTTTAACCATAAAACAGCACAATGGAAAACGAAATAAACCTTATTGAGACAGATTTGATTGTTGACAGCACAATTAGTGCACACCTAAAGGAAACTGCCGTATGGGGTAAGTTTTTGGGAATAATCGGGTTCATTTACAGTGGATTTATTGTGCTGGGGGCCATTTTTGCGGCATCAATGTTTGCAAAATTGACTGGCAATGCTACCGGTAGCAGTAGTGGCTTATTTGCAGGCGGAATGGTTGGTGTTGTTTATCTAGGTCTTGCGGGAGTTATATTTTTTATGTCGATGTATTTATACAGATTTGCAAAAAATATACAGTTGGCTTTAAAAACAAACGATCAGGAATCACTCGTTACATCCTTTAAAAACCTGAAAGTTTATTTTCGCTTTGCCGGGATTATAACAGTGGTCGCTTTAATAATTACCGTGTTGGGTATTATGGGATTGATGCTTGCAACTGCTTTTAGCCGGGGATAACACCACTTTCAAATGAAAAGGGCGGCTCTGCTGAATGATAAAAGATGTAGTAACAATTGGCAGTTGGGAGTCTATTCTTTTGTAGCAAGGTAATTGTAATCTTCCATTATTTTTTCGAGGAAATCCATTGCATACATATTGGTAGATACTTTTAATACATCTTGCACTTTTTGCGCAATGCGGTTACACATCTC
This sequence comes from Chitinophagales bacterium, assembly GCA_038327005.1. Taxonomy (GTDB): domain Bacteria; phylum Bacteroidota; class Bacteroidia; order Chitinophagales; family Chitinophagaceae; genus Ferruginibacter. The sequence continues at coordinate 12,098 of JBBQKO010000110.1, forward strand.
AAAACTATCTGACTTTTTTGCCTGGCTCAGCACGTTTTTAATGGTATTGATGTCACGGTCACTCAATCGCATTACCTCTGGAAATTTTACCTGGTAATCGGTTTGTGCCACGTGCATGAATATGGTATCATCTACCGTTAACTTAGAAGCCGTTTCCACCACTACTGTTCCTGCCACAAGATCGCCCAGCCGCTGGCTTTTAGGCGATGCTGAAATAATAATGATAGAAGTAATGCCACCAATCAGCAGCCACACCACCCCGTACATATTGCCCCAAAACAAGAAAAATATAATGAAGGCCCATTCATAAAAACGCATGAACCACCGCAGCGCATATTGCCCCAAAGTGGGTTCTCCGCCATCCAGGCTCACTACTTTAATTTTAAATATTTTTTTTCCAATCGTTTGCCCGTTCATCCAAAGCTCCGATAACATGGTGTACGAAAGCATCGGAATGACCAGCACAATTAGTACAAATCCATAGCTGCCCTGGCCCATTTTAAAGCCTCCAAATAATAAATAAAACATACTGAACATATACAGAACAAGAATTGTAAAATCGATCATATAGCCCAATAGTCGTTTATGAAATGCGGCAATTTCAAACTCAATGTCGATATTAAAGGGGGTAGAAATCTGGATTTCAGGCATAGTACAAATTAGGT
>JBBQKO010000111.1:0-12670 GCA_038327005.1 Chitinophagales bacterium
GATCAATAATAATGTACAACCTTTTTCCTTTACCAATCAAAACAATCAAATTATTTCTGAGAAAGATGTGGACGGAAAAGTATATGTGGCAGAATATTTTTTTACTACCTGCAAAGGCATTTGTCCAAAAATGAATGCCAATATGCGCCGGGTGTATGATGCTTATCAAGAAGATAGCAGTTTTATGATTATTTCTCATACCTGCATGCCTGAAACTGATTCGGTTCCATTGCTAAAAAAATATGAACAGACAATGCTGGATGGCAAGCTGGTTAAAAACGAAGATGGTACTTACAAAATCGATTTTGACTCTACCATGATTGGCAAACAACCTTACACCAACCACAACTGGAATTTTGTAACTGGTGATAAACAGGAATTATACAAACTGGCAAGGCAGAGTTACATGATTGATAATAATAAACCGGATACCGCTTCTGCCATTGAAAATCAATTTATACATACGCAGTTTTTTGCTTTAATTGATAAGAAAAGCAGGGTAAGGGGTATTTATGATGGATTAAAAGAAGATGAAGTACAGAAATTAATAAGCGACATCAAAGAAGTACTACAGGAAAAAGTACAGAACAGAAGCCTGAATTAATAAGCGGTGTTGTTTAAGTAAAAGATTTTATAACTAGAAAAATAATCAACAGTAAACGCCCATAAATGGTAGATGATATTTTAAAGAAAAACAAGTTAAGTGTAACGGATGGCCGCAAAAAAATACTGGAACTTTTTTTAGGTAGTAATGGTGCGCTAGCCCATGCAGATATTGAAAAATCAACCGGCGAAATCTTTGACCGGGTAACCGTTTACCGCACCTTGCAAACTTTTGTAGAAAAAGGAATCATTCATTTGATTCCTACAACCGACAATTCCATTTTGTATGCTTTGTGCAAAGACAATTGCGGGGAAGGCCATCACCACGATAACCATGTACATTTTATTTGTGAAGAATGTACTAAAACAATTTGCTTGGAAGAAGTAACGATTCCACAAGTGAGGCTACCAAAGGGTTTCACCCCCAAACATACAGAAATGGTTGTGAGTGGAATCTGCGATGACTGTAAATAAGCTGGCTGATGGTTGAATGTTCATGGTTCATGGTTAAGTTCGTGAAGTCCTTTTTACTATCAACTTTAAACAATCAACAATGGAACCTTCCACTCACATTTCGCCTTTCACAAACTCCATCAATACTTTTATCTGGTCGGGCGAAAAATCAAATTTTAAGCCTGCCGCTTTATACAATTCTGGTAATGTTTTGGTACCGCCCAAACTGAGTGCATTGCAATAATTAGCCAGTGCAACCTCCGGGTTATTTTTAAATTGCTGCCACATACCAATGGCACCCAATTGTGCTATTCCATATTCGATGTAATAAAACGGTACTTCAAATAAATGGAGTTGCTTTTGCCAAAGATTGCTACGGTAATTTTCCAGTCCGCTATAATCAATTACATCATCACCAAATTCTTTCAGCACTTCATTCCATTTCGCAGTTCTTTCGGCTATACTGTGCGTAGGATTTTCATAAATCCAATGCTGAAATTTATCAATCGTAGCTATCCACGGAAAAATAGTGATTACTCTTTCCAGCTGGTACTCTCTTGCTTTCTTTAATTGTGCTTCCTCCTTAAAAAATACATCCCAATGCTCCATGCTAAATAACTCCATTGCCATGCTGGCAACTTCTGCTATTTCCATCGGATATTCTTTAAATCCGGTAAGCGGCAATGGATGTGCTAAAAATGAATGAACCGCATGCCCGCCTTCATGCACCATGGTAATCAGGTCCTGCATTTGTCCGGCTGCATTCATGAAAATAAAGGGTGCACCACTTTCTGCCAACGGACAGTTGTAACCGCCGGGAGCCTTACCCATCCTGCTTTCCAGGTCAAGGTGTTTCAATGCATTCATTTTGGTAAGGCATTTGCCAAAAAATGGTTGCAGCTTCGAAAAACATTCAATGGACTTATTAATCAGCTCTTCGCTCGTTTTAAAAGGCTGTAGTGAGGGTGCTCCTTCAGGTTCTACTTCCAGATCCCAGGGACGCAATGTATCCAAACCTAATTTTGCTTTTTTATTTTCATAAATCAGGTTCACCAATGGCAACACATGTTGCTTTACCGCATCGTGAAATGCAAAGCAATCTTCTTTGGTATAATCAAACCTTCCCAATTCTTTAAACCGATAATCCCTGTAGTTGCTAAAGCCTGCATTCACCGCTTCCGTATTTCTTTTCTCCAGCAAATTGTTATATAATTTGTTTAGCTCCTCCTTGTCTTGTAATCTTCTTTCCTGCACTTTACGATAAGTCGATTCTCTTAAACTCCTGTCCTTACTTTCATAAAACTTGGCAGCTTGTTGCAGGGTGTATTCCTGGTCGTTCACATTCACCGTCATCTTACCGGAAATAACACCAAACTGTTGTTGCATTACAGCCAGTTCTGATTGTATGGAAATGTTTGCTTCCCGGAATAATTCTATGCTTTTGCGGATGGTTCGCAGGTACGTAAAATATTTATCTGCATCCAGATCTTTTGCCAATGGATGGTTCACCAATTTCTTATTCAGTGCATCTGCATACGGTTGAATTTTGGGTTGTATCTCGGTACAGTAAAAACCAAAGGCTTCCTCCAGCGTTTTGTTTTCTGTGTCGCAGGTCATTTTTATCTGGCGCCAGCAGGCATCTTCGCTTACTACGGCTTCCAGCTCACTTTGGTCCAGCAGCCACTGCTCCAGGTTTTCGCTGGTATCAATATTTCTTTCCAGTAAATCTTTAAAAAAGGGTTCCAGTTGTTCCCAATTGGTTATCGTAAAATCAACGGGTATAAAATGCCGGGCTATTTTTTGAATATCTGCTGTGTACATAAAAACGATTGTGGTGTTAACAAGACTACCGTAGCTGAAACAACTACGGTAGCAAAATTTTGGCGAACCCTTTTTTTCAACTTAAAAAAGGCATTCGGAGATCATAATATAGAAGGGTTCAGATAACCAGATAAATTCGTAATTTCTAAAAACTTTCCCAGAATATGCCTCTTCGGCGGGCTGTTTCTTTTAAGCCATCTTTCTTGGTGAATTGATTTTTTTGGGTGGCGCTGCTTTTACACTGGCCTGCCTGGTTTCGGTTGCTTTGGCCTTTGGTGTAACTACATCATGCGCTGCTGCTTCCTGGTCGTGGTTTTCTGACAACTTAATTTCAATGCCGTTGGCAGTTAATTGAGTAAACCATTTCACCATCTTTTTCATATCGCTACCATAAACTCTTTCAAAGTCCATATCAGGATATACCTTTTCAAAATAAGCTTTAATCTCTTTAGCGTCTGCCTTAGCATCAGGGATTGTTTCTGTACTATCTTTCATCGCTGTAAAAACATCTACGAGGTTTACATTATCGGTTGTTGTAAAAACTTCAATACTTTCCAAATGAGAAAAACTGTGCAGTCGGGTACTTACAAATTTGGAGGTTTTATCTTCCAGTGATTTCACTACTCCACCGTCTGCTTTTGAAGACATCAATTCATATAAACCGCCTAAGCCGGTAACGGAAACTAGTCTGTTATAATCCATATAATTACTTTTTTTTTAGGGTTGCAAGTTAGTAGTAAAAATGCAAAAGAGGTCACAAATTTAGTACTGCGCCTGTAACAATGGAAGAATCGTTTTTGTAAATACTGCCTCCATTTTAGCACAAATCAAGCCTGTAAAACGCTTCGCATTTATTGATAAGGAAGATCAATCATTTTCCTGCTTGATTATTTATTATTGTTTATCTGGTCATACAAACGATGCACATCATCTATTTTAAATAACTGGGTACCATCATTCATAGTAGCTGCAGATCCGCAAGCTACACCAAAATTAATCACCTGTTGCAGCGGCTGCTTTTGTTGCAGCATGTAAGTAATACCTGCCACCATACTATCTCCGGCGCCGACTGTACTTTTTTTCTTTACTGGCGGAGCTGCAGCAAAATATCTCTTTTCTCCCGTTACCAGCCATGCTCCATCCGGTCCCATTGAAACGGCTATCAAGGTAGCAAAACCATCTCTTACTGCCTGTTGAGCTGCATCGGGTACTTCATTGCTTTCAAGCCTGGTTATATTCAACATTTTGCAAAGTTCGCCAATGTTGGGTTTTATTAAAAAAGCATGCTTTCCTTTTAAAGCCTGTAAAGCCGGACCAGATGTATCTACAACACATTTAGCACCAACAGAGTTGGCCATTTTCACAATAAGACCATAAAAATAATCGGGCAAGCCGGGAGGCAAACTACCGCTGGCCACTACGTATTCGGGGCTGAAGTGAAGAATGTCTTCAATTAAATCTTTTACTACCTGTTGCTCAATCGACCTGCCCGGAAACGTAAATCTGAACTGGTTATTGGTTTCAGATTCCAGTACCACCCAGTTTTCCCTTGTTTCTACGGAAGAATTGATTGAGTGAAACTGAATGCCTTCCTGTTTCAGCAAACCTTTCAGCATCTCGCCATTGTGACCGCCGGCAGGAAAAAGTGCCACAGAAGATGCCTTTAACTTTTTTAAAGCTTTACTTACATTGATGCCTCCACCACCAGGCTCATTCAAAACATCGGTACATCTTTGTTTTGCTTCGGGCTGAATTAAGTCGGTAGTAGTACTTTTATCAATGGCAGGATTGAGTGTAACAGTTACAATGGTGGTGCTGTTCATTTGAGTTAAATTATTTGGTTGTTGAATATAGAGGATGCCCAATTAACGACTCCGGCATTCCGGGTGCAAAGTTACGCCTTATTCATTTTGAGCTTTCCAAAATACGGTAGCGGGGAAATAATTATGTTCCCAAATCAACGACAAAAATACTCCATTCCTTTTTTCATTTGAAAAAATAAAAATAAAAATCGCCTGTTTATTTTAAGAACAGCGTCATATAAAGCAATAAACAAACAATCATGATGCGAATTTTAGGGATATCCCTGTTTTTTAACCTTTTTGCTTTTGCTGCAATGGCACAAAACTCTACCATTAAAGGTTCTGTAAAAGATGACAACGACCAGACTCCGGTAAGGGGTGCAACCGTGATCATTTATTTACAAAAAGATTCTGCCCAAACAGGAAAAAAAAGTGCCGTAACAGATTCAAAAGGAAGTTTTGAAATTTCAAACCTTGGTATTGATAATTTTTTTATAGAGATCAGCTCTGTAGGATATGACAAAATAAAAAGGCCTGTCAGAGCAACCGCAGGCATCACTGAATTAGGCATTATTAAATTAATAAAAAGAGGGAAAGAACTGGAAGATGTTACCGTGGTTTCAAAAGCACCGGCTGTTATCCAAAAAGGCGATACTTCTCAGTTTAGTGCCAGCGAGTTTAAAGTAAATCCAGATGCCACCACCGAAGATCTTATTAAAAAAATGCCCGGTATCACGGTGGCAAGGGATGGCACGGTAACCGCTCAGGGCGAAGCAGTAAAAAAAGTAACCATTGATGGAAAGGATTTTTTTGGTGATGACGCCTCTGCAGCTTTAAAAAACTTACCATCAGAAGTTGTTGATAAAATTCAGGTATTTGATCGCTTAAGTGACCAGGCCCAGCTTACTGGTTTTGATGATGGCAATTCTGTAAAAGCACTAAATATTGTTACAAAATCAGGTATTAAAAACGGGCAGTTTGGTCGGCTTTATACCGGGTATGGAACTAATGACCGCTATGCGGCAGGCGGCAATATGAGTTTTTTTAAGGGTAGCCGTCGTATTTCACTGGTAGGCAATTTTAATAATATCAATCAGCAAAATTTTGGTTCACAGGATTTGCTGGGGCTTACTACAAGCGGCGGACGTGGTGGCGGTGGTGGACGTGGTGGTGGCGGACGTGGCGGTGGTTCTGATAATTTTTCTGTTGGCGCTACCAATGGTATCAATAAAACAAATGCCGTTGGTATCAATTACAGCAACCAATTTGGTAAAAAACTAAATGTTACCGGAAGTTATTTTTTTAACAACAGTAACAATCTCACTGAGTCGCTGGTGAACACAGAAACTTTTTTAAGTCCTAAAAATCAGTTCAATTCACAAACCAGCAAATCTGTATCAGATAACAATAACCACCGGATAAATCTTCGGCTGGAGTATAAATTGGATTCTTCCAATACTATTTATATTATCCCAAGCTTCAATTTTCAAAACAACAATTCGTCGTCTTTGTCTTCTTCGAGAAGTTATTTTGATATAAACGACACGGCTAACACCTCTTTGAATAATAGCCGGTCGGATAGAAATGGTTTCAATATCCGCAACAGTATTATGTTTCGTCACGCATTTAAGAAAAAAGGACGTTCCATTTCTTTCGGCATCAATTCAACCTATTCTAAAAATAATAGCGAAAGCTATATAGATGCGGAGTACCGTTTCTTTAAAGGCGGCCTTATAACAGATTCTCTGCAAAATCAATTTTATGACAATGCCACCAATGGATATTCCAATGGATTAAATATAGCCTACACAGAGCCAATTGGTAAAAAGGGCCAACTACAAATTGATTACACACCTTCAATTCAAAAGAACAATGCGGATCAGCAAACATTTTTATTTGATGGCAGTAAGTATTCAAAGTTTGATACCATCCTTTCCAACAAATTTGAAAATACCATTACCACCAATAATGCCGGCATCAACTACAGCCTGGGAAAAAGCCGGGATGAACAACTTTCATTCGGTGTAAATTTTCAAAATTCAAGGCTGGAAAGCCAGCGGATATTTCCATCTTCAACCTCCGTAAACCAGTCATTCAGCAATATATTACCCAACGCCCGGTGGGTAAAAAAGCTGACGAAATATAGTAATATGCGGGTTTTTTACAGGGCGTCTACCAATTTTCCATCTGTAAATCAATTACAGGATGTAGTAAATCTCTCCAATCCTTTAAGAGTTAGCAGTGGTAATCCGGATTTGAAACAATCGAACACACATTTGCTGGCTACCCGGTTTACCTACACGAATTCAAAAAACAATAGAAGCATTTTCGCAAACGTATTTTTACAAACTGCCAGCAACTATATCTCAAATGGTACTTTTAGTCCGATCACAGATTCGGTGATACAACAGGGAATTGTGTTGAAACGAGGGTCTCAGTTTACAAAACCTGTAAACCTTGATGGATATAAGAGTTTACGAACTAACCTTACTTACAGCATTCCGGTAAAAGCATTCAAAACAACCGTTAACGTTAATGCAGGTTTTAATTATTCCAGGTTACCGGGGTTAGCCAATTACCAGACAACCACAACCAACAGTTACACTTACAATACGGGTATTGTTTTGGCGAGTAATATCAGTGAATATGTTGATTTTAATATTTCTTATTCCGCAAGTATTAACAACGCACAAACGATTTCCAAAATAACGATCAATAATAAATACATCAGCCAATCTGCCGGCATACAGTTTAATTTATTAAATAAGAAGGGCTGGTTTATTCAAAATGATGTTAACAATCAAATTTATAGTGGTTTAACAGACGGCTTCAATCAAAGCTATTGGTTATGGAATGCAGCCATTGGCAAAAAGTTTTTAAAGAAAAAAGAGGGTGAACTAAAGTTGTCTGTATTTGACTTACTAAAACAAAATCAAAGCATTGTAAGAACAGTAACCGGGGCTTATATTGAGGATTCACAAAACCAGGTATTGCAACAATATTTTATGCTAACGTTTACATATAGCCTTAGAAACTTTGGTGTACCCTCAAGGGGAGAAAACAACGAGAACAATTACAACAGGCCTGGCGGGGGTATGATGGGACCTGGACGGGGTGGAATGGGTGGTTCATTTTAACTATATTTAGATTGGAATAATAAACTTTAAAGGTGAACCAATCCGAAGTTTTAGTCAATCAATTAAAGCAGGGCAATCAATCTGGATTTACCGCTTTAGTTGATTTGTATCAGGATATGGTGTACAATACGGCATTGAGTATTGTACAAAATGTAGATGATGCTGATGATATTGCACAGGAGGTGTTTGTACAGGTTTACCTTTCGGTTAATACTTTCAAAGGTGAATCGAAGTTATCAACCTGGATCTATCGCATCACGGTCACAAAAGCGCTGGATCATGAAAAAAAGAAAAAGCGAAAAAAAAGGTTTGGCTTTATTCAAAGCCTTTTTGGTGGGGAAGCGGAAGAACATCATCACCCGGTAGAATTTGAGCATCCGGGGGTGCAACTGGAAAAAAAAGAACGTGCGGCAGAATTATTTAAAGCGCTGAAAAAGCTACCCGATAAACAACGAATAGCTTTTACATTGCACAAATTAGAGGGATTAAGCAACCAGGAAATTGCAGAAATCATGAATACAAGTTTGTATGCAGTTGAATCATTGATGGGCAGGGCAAAAAGCAACCTGAAAAAAATATTATATAACTATTACAGTGAAAAGATTTCGGACCAATAAAAGCCTCCGGTATGAATAAAAGAGATAAAATAAATGATTTAATTGAACAGGCGCTCACCAGTGCTGATGGCGTTGAAAGGGCAGTTGTAAAGCCTTTCTTGCTCACCCGCATTAACGCCCGACTCAATCAATCAAAAGAAACAATCTGGGAAAAAGCCAGTTGGTTTATTGGGAGGCCCTCTGTTGCGTTTTCTGGATTGGCAATGCTGATTTTGATCAATGTAACGGTAATTCTTTTTAACCAGTCGGAGGCCGCACCTGTTGCAACAGAACAGCCAGCGCAGGAAAACATGGATGACTTCTCTTATACGGCTGTGTCTACTATATATGATTTTGAAAATGCTGAACCACAATGATAAACAATTCAAAAAAAAGTAAAATATTGCTGGTAATTATTGCAATATTGCTGATTTCAAATATTGTACTGGTAAGTTTTTTCTTACAAAAAAAGGCACCCGATAGCCACGCCAAACGCCCGGACAGAAAAGTGTATATCGCAGAATTTTTAGAGAAAGAAATTGGGTTTAATCAACAGCAGTTACTACTATATGACACCTTAGGTGACGGTCAACAAAAGATCATGAAGGGTTTTTTTGATAACATGCGCAATAAGAAAAAGCAACAGTTTCAGCAACTGGTGGCTGGTAATTTTACCGACACTTCTATTAGCCGCTTAGCCGATGAATCTGCTGCAACTCAAAAGCAAATGGAAGTACAAATGTTTAATCACATTAAAAGTGTACGGCAGCTTTGCTCACCCGATCAGTTGCCCAGGTTTGACACCTCGTTTTTTAAAGTATTCAACAGGAGAGGAAGTGATTCAAAGAACAAAACAAAAAAATAATTTAGCAGACTGCTTTGCTTTAAAGTGTCGTCTAATCAAGAAATTAAACTTAAATCTTAAATAAATAATCAGATGAAAAAGCAAATTGTATTAATGCTGTTTGCAGCAATTTTTAGCCTTACAACTTTACATGCACAAGGTGGTGGGGGACAGCGTCAAACACCTGAAGAAAGGACGAAGGCAACCATGGAAAAAATGGCGCCCTTGAATTTGGATGTTGATGCTAAAAAGAAGACAGAGGTAGTAATTACAGATTTTAACAATGAGCAGCAAAAAGCCATGGAAGAGATGCGTGCAAGTGGCACAATTGACCGGGAGGCCATGATGGCAAAACGTAAGGAACTTTCAGAAGCAAGAAATGCCAGGCTGAAAACAATTTTTACAGCAGATCAATTAAAGCAATGGATTGACGAGATTGAACCATCATTAAGACCACAAAGGGGTGGTGGCGGCCAACGTCCAAATTAAGTGTACAGTTAGGTTTTGGTAATAAAGGCCCCGCTTATTGCGGGGTTTTTATGTGGTAAATTCAAAATAAAATTAAAGATCCAAATAAATTAAATTTTAAGTAAAAGCCATTTTAAATCGCCCCAAACCAACTGTCATGGTGATTGCCATTAGTAAAATATCTAATAAATAATTCTCTTTTCTTACCTAACCAAATTTTATTGTCTCTTAAAAAACTTCTTTCGCAATAAATTTTATATATTTAAGCTGATCCTCAACCTACGTTTTAGCACTTGAAGTGATTTATAAAACGAGTGATTTAAAATTAACACCCGTAATCCACAACCATATTAAAACGAATAATTGCTATTGATAATGAAACCTGTTTCCAGTTTAATTATCGCAATATTGCGATTGATATCAGCTCTTTTTTTAAACTCAAAAATTTATTTTATGAAAAAATTCATGCTTCTACCGTTCCTGTTTCTTAGCACTTTTCTTTTTGCTCAATCTGTAGGTATTGGAACCGCTACACCCAACAGTTCCTCTGTACTTGACCTTGGTCCGAGTGCAAAACCATTTGTACTGCCGAGATTAACCTCCCCACAAATGTCTGCGGTAAACCAACCAGCTCAGGGTATGCTTATTTATAATTCAACTGAACATCAGCTTTATAGCTTTATGCGTTACAGGAGCAATCAAGTTATAGGGCAAAGCAGTAACCGCTGGCAACCAGTGTCCACAGGCCCACGTATGCTGGCGTGGGGCGTTGTAGACAGTTTTGGAACACAGCTCAGTGGCAGCCTTACATACACCGTAACCTGGGACGCCACCAATAATTGGTATAGGCTTGGTTTAATTAGTCCACATGAATATTATAAAGACAGTATGTTGTTAATGATAACTGCTGTAGGTAGCCAATCGTGGGACCAGGTTGTTTCAACCCAAGAAATAATTGAGTCGCAAGATAGATTTGCCAGTATAAAATTTACCGATGTATCCAGAATAGCTGATGGTTTTTCCGTACTTAATTCGAGGCGAAGAAGCGGATTTCATTTTACGTTATTCGATCTGCGGAAGGACCCTTACTAGGTAAAAAGACTACATTCCAATTTTCATCAATCAGCAATAAAACCATTACCTTCCCTTAAAGAGATTTATCAGGGCTTAAATCTATTTTTATGAAAAACGCAATTAGCTGGTTTGAAATTCCGGCAACCGATTTATCAAGGGCACAAAAATCCTGTGAAACTGTTTTTGATATTAATTTGACATCTCTGGACCTGCTTAATATTAAAATGCGCATGTTCCCAATCGTTGCCCCTCTAAATGGGATTGGAGTGCTATTGTGGACAGTGCTGGTTTTCATAAACCGTCCGTTACTGATGGGCCTCTGCGATATCTTAACTGAAACCCAGACGTGCAACTTATATTAGATAAAGTGGTAAACGCAGGCGGAACAGTAGTCGTTTCCAAAACAGCAATATCACCTGATTTTGGTTTCATGGCAGTCGTAACAGATACAGAAGGTAACGGAATTGGATTACATTCGGCGTCAGGCTAAACATTTGAAATTTATTGCTACCCGATTTTATATCTTTAAAAGTTGATTATTTTTTTATCGGCAATAAATCGAATACCTTTCACCAAATAACTACACCATTAAAAATGCAATCCACCGCAACAACAGTAGAGCAGTATTTGAACAAGCTGCCCGCAGACAGGCAAGAAGCAATGATGGCTCTTAGAAAGGAGATTAAAAAAAATCTACCCAAAGGTTTTAAAGAAGAAATGAACTATGGAATGATAGGTTATGTGGTACCGCATTCCATCTATCCGGGCGGCTATCACTGCGATCCCAAACTTCCTTTACCATTTATGAATATAGCTTCGCAAAAAAATTTTATTGCAGTGTACAATATGGCAGTTTTCAGTGATAAGGCTTTATTGGATTGGTTTGTAACAGCCTTTGCAAAAAAAACGACTTCAAAATTAGATATGGGAAAAAGTTGTATCCGTTTTAAAAAAATGGATACTATTCCCTACAAGTTAATTGGCGAGCTAGCCGGAAAAATAACCGTGGAAGAATGGATAAAAAGATATGAGGAGGCTTATAAAAAATAAATGGGATCGTTCTTTTTTTTTGAATCCTTCCCCTAAATAAACTTGAATGCCATTGAAACGACACAGATTAATAACTCGCTTTTACTTTTATACAAACAACCAGAAGACACTTTTCTCAACTACCCAATTTCCTGTAAAACACTATCGATCCTTTGTTTCATTTCTTCATACGCCGTATAGCCTCTTGCCAGTAAATGAAATTTTGTTTCATTTAGCTGTACCAATACAGCGGGGTAACCTGTAACTTGTAATTGTTTGCAAAGCGCAAATTCGTAATAAGCCTTTTCTTTGTAATCTTCACTTTTTAGCTTTGTGTAAAAAGTCTCGGGCTGTATGGAATATTTTTCCAGCAAGTGCTGGTAAGCTTCGTCGTCACACAAATCCCGTCCTTCAAAATGTAGGGCATATTGCAGGTCTGCAGCAAATTCTATTTGTCGGTCTGGATAAAACTCTTTGAAGATGCACAGTGCGATGGCTGGCTTTTCAGAATTTGGATACCAATCGCTTAGATCAGGATTATTGATATGCCATAAATAATCGGCACCAAACTGGATACCGGTATGTTCTTCCACCACTTTATACGCCTGCTGGATATAGGGTGCAGTTACATTGATATGTTTTACCTCATCTGTAATAATCATACCGCCACTTAATACTTCAAAGTCAAAAGGCTCTTTATACTCTTCCTGAATCTTTTTTATTACCGGACTAAAGGCGTAGCACCAACCGCAATAGGCATCGTAGCAATAAATTAATATCGGTTTATCCATGCTGCAAAGTTGCCATTTTTTGTGCTACATCAAATTTAAATGTCTGGTATGG
>JBBQKO010000112.1:0-12660 GCA_038327005.1 Chitinophagales bacterium
ATATATTTATCCATTACCGATAACGGCCCCGGCATTAGCAGTGAACAGGCTAAATCTCTATTTGATGAAACACATATTACCGGAACCAGGCACGGGCTTGGCCTGCATATTATCCGGGATCTGGCAAAAGCCATCTCCTGCAGCATCAATATTATTCCTGGTGAAAAACAGGGCACTACTTTTGTTTTGGCGCTGTAAGGATTACGTAAATAATTACCTGTTTATTTACATCACGGATTTTAGTAATTACCATTTTTAGGGGATAAGTACTATAGCTTAGACTATTTACTTTGGTGTAAATAAACAAACCGTCATGTATTTCAACATTAAGCCTATCCTGTTCATTTTACTGCTGATGATAACAGCCTGCAAAACCGTTCCGGTAACCGGCCGCAAGCAATTGAACCTGGTACCCAACTCCATGATACAGGCCATGGCATTTTCGCAATACGATTCGGTAGTAAAAGTAAGTGCTACACTCCCGCAGTACGATAAAAGAGCGCAACAGGTAACAAGCGTAGGTACAAAAATTCAGCATGCGGTGGAAGCCTATATGCAGCAGAATAATATGAGTAAAGAAATAAAAAATTTCAAGTGGGAGTTTAACACCATCAACGAAGCAACAGTAAATGCCTGGTGTATGCCCGGCGGCAAAGTGGTGGTATATACAGGGCTGCTGCCAGTAACAAAAAACGAAACCGCACTGGCTGTTGTAATGGGGCACGAAATTGCACATGCCATTGCCCGCCATGGCAACGAATGCTTGAGCGAAGGCTTACTAATAAACTTTGGTGGACTGGTTTTGGAAGAAGCCATAAAACAAAAGAAAGCGGAAACACAAATGCTTTTCTTAGGCTTATATATGATGGGTACAAATCTTGCATTGGCACTGCCCAATAACCGTATGCAGGAAAGTGAAGCCGATAAATTGGGTCTGATCTTTATGAGTATGGCAGGATACAATCCCCAAGAAGCCATTCCATTTTGGCAAAGAATGGCAGCGCAAAATAAAGACAGCAAACTACCACAATTTCTATCTACGCACCCTTCTGATGAAACAAGAATTAAAAAATTATCAGCATTGATACCCGAAATAAAAAATATGTATTTTAAAAACAATTAAAACATCTGTCATGAAAAGAATTTTGTTTTCTATTTTCTCTATTGCTTTGATAGCGTTGTTATCCTGCAATTACAGCAAGGGCGTAAAAAAAGACCTCAGCACCGGGCTATCTGCCAGTTATAATGGCTTAAGTATGGATGATATTTATTTAGCGGATGCGGATGGGAACCGTTTAAATAACAATAGAATCCCTTTAGGTAATAAAATCACCATCGTTGCAACAGGTATTGACTATTTTGAAACTAAAGAAGGCAAAGTTTTTCCCGGATGCAGTATCTTGCTAATTGATAAAAATAAAAAAGAAGTGCTTAACCTGCCCGATGCTTTTAGCGAACTGGCAAACGGTACACCCATAGATGAAGCAAAAACCCTACAGGCTTCCCTAAATACCGGCAACCCAATGGTGGTGGGCGAAACCTATCATTTGAGTGTGCGTTTTTTTGACAAGAATAAAAAAGAGAGCGAAATTTTGGCCGATGTGGATATATTGATGAAAGAGTAAAGAATTGCTATTTTACCGGCAGCAGATTGCATGTTTATGGCATTGAGCTTACGTTCATCCTTAACGATTATACCATATCATATTTTGCAGCCAGTTTTATTAAAGCGGTGGTATTGTCTACCCAAAATTTTGTAAGTAAATTTTTACGATGAGTATCCATCGTATGCAGGCTTAAAAATAATTTTGCTGCATTCTGCGGATTGGTCATCCCATCCGCAATTAGCTGAGGCGCTTCTTTTTCCCTAATGCTGAGATAAAAAGGAGTAAGTCATTCATCAAATGCTCTACTGCATCGTAAACCAACACCAACGTTTTTGAAATTGAAAAGAGCAGTGATCGAATCAGCTATCATACAAAACAAGGCTGAGGATAAAATCTCAAATACTACAGCTCACTAATTTTACCTCGGTAAAATGTCAAGCCTTTTTGCCTCCTTGGTCAACCAAAAATGGATCTGTTTATCATGTGCACTCCTACAGGACTTTTTTTATAAAGCACAGGTTAACCAATCAGCGATAACATAATTTGATCCTTTTTAATAGCGAGTTTGAAAACATTATTTATTTGCCGGAATAGCCAGCAAAGGAATCTTGGTATGGTAGGCCATTTTTTTTGTAGCGCTTGGGCGAAATAAATTATCTGGAAATTTTCGTTGGTAAGTAACCATTGCTAAAATATCAATTTCATTTTGCAGGATATGATCCTGCAGAGCTGATTCAAAATCCTTACCATAAAGTTGCGTAACAACAATCGACTCATCTTTATACTGCGCTCTCAATTCTTTTTCATATTCAGGAATTCTGCGGGCATGCTCCAGGAACGTGATTGCAATATCCGATTCTTCGTCCGTATATACCGCCACTTCTACTTCAGCCTGATACAATGCAGCCAACTTAAAAAGAATATTGAGCAGTGCCGGGTCCTTTTCAAAATGATTGGTAGAAAGCAGTATTCTCGCGGGTTTTTTCCATCTATAATCGATCGGAATGGCCAACACCGGCACATGACTTTTACCAATAACAGCAGCCGTTTTACTACCCCATAATTTCTCCTTCAAACCGCTTGCACCGGATGTGCCCATCACGATAAAGTCAATCTCTTTTTCGTTCGTTAAACTGAGAATGCTTTCGTTTAACGAAGTGGTAGAAACATAGGATTCAACCACTACATTTTCTGTTTCTTTGATCACACTTTTAACACGGGCAAATTCGTGATTGGCTTCAAGCAACAAGGTTTGATTAAACTCCCTGTTTACACCCATATAATCGGTGTAGGTGTTACCGGTCAATTCAAAAGAGTGAACGAGCATCACTTCCACCGGAAGTATTTTTACAGATTGTACTGCAAAGTCAACCGCATTATTAGCACATGCTGAAAAATCGGTTGGCACCAATATCCGTTTCATAATGATTTATTTAATTTTTGAGTGGCCCCTGCATCAATAATGATTTTTTATTCGGGTATTGACTCCTGGTAAATTTATTACCAGAAAGCTTGACCCGATTTAGGATAGCCGAATTTTTTTAGAAATCTTAAAAACCATTCTTATTTGTGTGCGATAAACAAAGGCGTATCCAACTCTTTCATCAGAATGTCGGCCATGCTTGTTTTAAATAATCTCGACATTTCGCTCCGCAGGTAAGCCCCCAACACCACCAATTGGTTTTCTTTATACGCACGCAAATAACTGGTGATTTGTTCTTCCGCATTTCCTTTGGTTACCGTATAAATTGCTGCGGTAAAATGCCTTTCGATGAACTCCTTCATCAACCTGTTATCCGGCACCCTCAGGCTACCCATGTAATGATCCTTCACCGTATATACTTCTACCGGCAACTCCCGCAGGGCTCCAAATAAATAACTGAACATTTTGATGGCATATAAAGAAGAAGGCCGGCCGTCATACAACAACACTATTTTATCAATCGGCTTAAATTCCTTTGGCACTACCAGCACAGGGCATTGCACATCTCCCAGCAAATCTTTTACAAAATCGGTGGGTGAATCTTCGGCGTATTTGGTAAAAGTTTCGTACTCGTTTATGATCACCAGGTCGGCAAACATGCTTTCATGCTTCAGCTCCTGAATGGCAATACTTTTATCCCGGTGAACGGAAAAACTGATACCTCCCTTGCGACAAGCACTTTTAAATTTTTGAACAGCTTCATCCCGTTTTGTTTGATCCTTTCCATCCAGTTCCTTCATCAATTCTTCCGGATCGTCGGCCGTTAAAATTACGTTGTACACACTGTAGCTTCTGTAAATAAATTCATCCAAAAAAATCCCAACCAAATGTGCATTGGAGGCCTTTGCTAACCAAATGGCATAATCCAGGGTACTTTGCGACATCTTGTATCCGTCAAATACAGCTAAGAATTTTTTCATGGTATTCAGGTTTAAGATTTATGTAATCAATACAATCATACGCTACTAAAAAAGCAGTAACCACAATAAATAGTTGGGTAATCACCGGAATCAATTGCCATCAATGCGCTGCTGCATTATTTCAGGATCGCATGGTTGATGCAGGTCAAAAAAAGTTAACATACAAACAGCTTACTCCATCGTGATTTCCTTACAGCCATAAAATGTTATTACAAAATTATCTTACCGGGGGGGCAGTAAAAATGACTTGTATCACTTATTTAAATGATTGGTACACCCATTAGCATTAAACGTTAAACAAAACATACAATCAACCGTTTGTTTCGCTGCGGTCAAATTGGAATGATTTGCCTTGGGATAATCAATAAGGTTAAAGGTTATGTTGCATTTTCTGATTCATAATGGCATGAAAGCCCGATTTCATCGGCGGTCCGGCCCTCCTGCCTTGACGGATAAATCAATCACAAAATTCACCCGTAATAAAGCTGGAAAGAGCTGACATCAAAAACCAAGGATAATCTTTGGTGCATAAAGGCGATCGATTGTTAAATCCCGTAAATAAATTTAATTGCACATAAAAAAACCGACACACATCTACAATTTTAACACGGCAGATGCACAATTTTTTTACAACATGCAGAAAGATCAGGCGCTTTAGAAAATTAGTTTATACTTTTACACCATTGAAAAAGTTCCTGGTAGCCATATTAGCCTTTTTATACATTAGCACTTCTGTGGGTGCTACAGTTCATGTACACTATTGTATGGGTAAAATGGCCGATTGGGGATTTGGACAAAATGAACATAAAACCTGCAGCAAATGCGGGATGGAGCAATCCGCCAAAAAAGAAAATGGATGCTGCAAGGATGAAAGCAAGTTCATTAAAAATAACAATGATCAAAAAACTGCGGCCGCTGCACTTGAAATGGACCGGTTGATAGCCCTTGACCTACCTGTTTCAATCTATGAAGTATCTACCGTCGACATAGCTTCTGTAACGGAAGAAAGTCCTGTAAGTAACGCACCTCCACGAAGTAGTTGTGTAGCTGTTTACATCCGCAACTGCGTTTTCCGCCTATAAATTTTATCTTTTATCTTATGCCAGACAAACAACTTGTCGGGCTATTGGCATTTCAATATACCTGTTACTCATCGTAATCTCATTCATCACCCGATAGCTATCGGGTCACAATTCATCATTCAATCACTACATAAAAATTAACAATCATGAAAAGAACATTTATCAGCGTTTTGGTCCTCAATGCCATTCTGTTTGCAGCCTGCAACAATGAAAGCGGTAAAGAAAATGATAGGCACGACATGCACAATGACACCATGCAGCACGCAACCGCAAAAGACAGCGAAACAGTGAAAGCAATTGCAGTAACTTATACTAACGTGGATGCGCAGGCGGCAGTTTCTATAAAAGCCGCAGCCGATCATTATCTCCACATAAAAAATGCGTTGACAAATGACGATTCCAAAGAAGCGGCCAGTGGTGCCAAAGCAATGGCGGACGTTATTGGCAAACTAGACAAATCATTGTTGACCGCTGAGCAAAAAGCAGCCTATGACAAGGTTGAAGAAAAGATGAAGGAACATGCAGCAGCTATTGCGGCCAATGCCGATAAAATAAAGGACCAGCGTACTCATTTTGTAATGCTGAGCGAAAGCATGTACGATTTCGTAAAGTCATTTGGTGCCGGCCGCCCTTTGTACCACGATCATTGCCCGATGGCAAAAGATAACCAGGGAGCGATGTGGTTGAGTGAAACAGAAGGAATAAAAAATCCCTACTTCGGTGCGGAGATGTTGACTTGTGGGTCGATAGAAGAAGTAATTAAATAGAGATATTAGTAAGCTGATATTAAAAACAGCAATTGGTAAAAGCACTTTGCACAATTAAAATAGTTGCAAAATGCTTTGCCAGTTGCCCATTGCAACATGCAAATTATAAAAAATGGTTCCAAAATTAATTGAGCTGGCTTTACGCAACAGGCTGGTTGTACTGCTGGTAGCAGGCTGCCTTTTTGCATGGGGCATTTACTCCATCAAAAAAAATCCCATTGATGCCATTCCTGATTTGAGCGAAAATCAGGTGATCGTATTTACCGAATGGATGGGTCGCAGTCCGCAGGTAATTGAAGACCAGGTAACCTATCCCCTCGTAAGTAACCTGCAAGGTATTCCTAAGGTTAAAAACATCCGGGGTTCATCAATGTTTGGGATGAGTTTTGTGTACGTGATTTTTGAAGACAATGTAGATATTTATTGGGCCAGAACAAGAGTGCTGGAACGATTAAACTTTGCACAACGATTGTTGCCGCAAGGGGTGGCACCTACACTTGGACCAGATGGAACCGGCGTTGGGCATATCTACTGGTATTACCTGGATGCTCCAAAAATGGATCTTGGTGAGCAAAGGGCCTTGCAGGATTGGTACGTAAAATTCGCCCTTCAAACAGTGCCGGGTGTAGCAGAAGTGGCCTCTTTTGGTGGCTTTGAAAAACAATACCAACTAATCTTAGACCCAGTGAAACTGCAGTATTACAATATCTCATTGATGGATGTAATGAACAAGGTAAAAGCCAATAACAATGATGTGGGGGGAAGAAAATTTGAAATGGCAGACATGGCGTATATCATACGAGGCCTTGGCTATATCAAAAACAAAGAAGATGTAGAAAACATTGCATTGAATAATTACAATGGCATTCCGGTACGGGTAAAAGACATTGGCTCGGTGCAAATGGGAGGCGATTTACGGCTCGGTATTTTTGACGCAGATGGCAAGGGCGAGGTGGTGGGTGGCATCGTAGTGATGCGTTATGGAGAAAACGCTAATAATGTCATCAAAGCCATTAAAGAGAAAATGAAAGAAGTACAAAAAGGGTTACCGGAAGGCGTACAATTTCAAACCTCCTACGATCGTAGCACCTTGATTGAAAAAGCCTTGGAATCAGTAAAGGGCACTTTGATTGAAGAGATGATTGCAGTTTCTCTGATCGTACTAATATTCCTTTTTCATTGGCGTAGTGCACTGGTAATTTTGATACAATTGCCCATTGCAGTTTCAATCGGTTTTATCCTGCTGGAAGCATTTGGCATATCATCCAACATCATGTCGTTAACAGGTATTGCACTGGCAATAAGTGTGGTGGTGGATGATGGCATTGTGATGGTAGAAAACAGCTACCGGCAATTAAGTGAAGCACAGCAGGCAAAGGTATAGGTAGCAGGCGGCAGCGGTCTATAGCGGTCGGCACCGCAGGTCAGACCGCTTGGAACAACCGCAGCGACAACCCGGGCTGACCTGCGGTACCGACCGGGTTGTCCGGTTGGTACCGACCGGGCTAACCCTGCGATACCAACCGGACAACAAAGACATTTAATAAAAAGAATTATGACCAAATTATTTAAAAGAAACAAAGATCCACTGACTACCGAAGAGAGAAATGCAATCATTATGAAAGCATCCAAACAGGTAGGTCCGGGCGTTTTTTATTCAACCATTATTGTGATTGCTTCCTTTCTGCCAGTATTTCTTTTAACTGGTATGGAAGGGAAATTATTCCATCCGCTTGCCTGGACTAAAACATTTATCCTGCTTGTAGATGCTTTTTTGGCCATCACCTTAACACCGGTATTGATCTCCTTTTTATTAAAGGGAAAACTGAAGCCGGAAGGCGCTAATCCCATAACAAGAACGCTGGAAAAAATTTATAATCCCATTTTAAAATGGTGTTTACACTGGCGGAAAACAATCATCGGCATCAACCTGATTGCGTTAGCGGTGGGTGTAATTATGATGACCCGATTAGGATCAGAATTTATGCCGCCGTTAGATGAAGGCTCCTTGCTTTTTATGCCGGTAACATTACCCGATGTATCCAACTCCGAGGCCAAAAGATTATTACAAGTGCAGGACAAACTGATCCGCACCATGCCCGAAGTTGAACATGTATTGGGCAAGGCTGGCAGGGCCAATACGGCTACCGATAACTCCCCGATCAGCATGATTGAAACCATCATCTTACTAAAGCCAAAAAATGAATGGCGGCCCGGTATTACAAAGGATGGCATCATCAATGAACTGAATGCCAAAATGCAAATACCGGGTGTAACCAATGGATGGACACAGCCCATCATCAACCGCATCAACATGCTTTCTACCGGTATCAGAACCGATGTTGGTTTGAAAGTGTATGGCCAAAACCTGGACTCCATTTATGCTTTTGCACAAACCATTAAAAAACAACTGGAGGGTATTGAAGGCATTAAAGATTTGTATGTAGAACCCATCACCGGCGGCAAGTACATTGACATTGCCATCCGGCGGGATGAAATAGGAAGATATGGATTGAGCGTAGATGATGTGAATGCTGTGATTGAAATAGCGCTTGGAGGAATGAAACTAACGACTACGGTTGAAGGCCGCCAGCGTTTTTCTGTAAATGCACGCTATGGACAGGATTTTCGGAATAATCTGCAATCGCTGAAACGGCTACAGGTGCCAACAATGAGCTTTGGACCGGTGCCATTGGAGGCGGTGGCAACCATTCAATTAAGTGATGGTCCGCCCATGATTAATTCTGAAAATGCCATGCTGAGAGGCACTGTTTTATTCAACGTAAGAGAACGGGATTTGGGCAGTACCGTACAGGAAGCACAAACAAGATTAAACCAGTTGATCACCAAATTACCCAAAGGATATTTTCTGGAATGGAGCGGACAATGGGAAAATCAAATCAGGGCCAACAGAACCCTGGCGATGATATTGCCGGTAGTATTGTTACTCATTTTCATGGTATTGTTTTTCACCTATCATTCATTTAAAGAAGCATTGGTTACCATGATCACTGTTCCTTTTGCATTGATTGGTGGTGTGTTTATGGTGTATTTCTACGGCATCAATTTATCCGTGGCGGTGGCCGTTGGTTTCATTGCTCTTTTCGGAATGGCCATCGAAACAGCTATGCTAATGACGATCTATTTAAATGAAGCCATGCAAAATATGGTGGCCAAACATGGCAATTCAAAAGCCACCCTAACACCTGCCATCATACGGGAGTTTGTAATTGAAGGAGCTGTTAAAAGACTTCGTCCAAAACTAATGACAGTGTCGGTAGGATTGTTTGGATTGATCCCCATCCTGTGGGCAAGCGGCGTAGGCAGCGATATCATGCGACCTATCACTATTCCATTGATTGGCGGCACCATCACCTCCACCATTTATGTATTGCTAATCACCCCTGTCATTTTTGAAATGATTAAAGAAAGGGAATTAAAAAGAAAAGGTAAAATTGACTTAATCGATGTTACAGAATAAACTACTAACGGTAATGGTGGCACTTGCAGTTGCGGGTATCGGCCATGCACAAACGCTTAAGCTGGATGCCATCATTGATAGCATTACCACTTCACATCCTGTTGTAAAAATGTACAACAACGAAATACGATCCATGGATGAAGCGGCAAAGGGTGCCAAAAGCTGGATGCCACCGGAGTTTAGTACCGGCTTATGGATGGTTCCATATAATCCATCCAGGTGGAAAAAAATGGATGATGGTATGGGGGGCTTTCGGGAAGGAATGGGCCAATACATGATTGGCGGACAACAAATGATACCCAATAAAAAAAGGCAGCAGTCAGATGCGGCTTATATGGATGCCATGTCGTCGGTTGAAAAAGAAAGAAAGAACGCATCGCTCAACGATTTGGTAAATGAGGCCAAAGGATTCTATTATGAATGGATCCTGCTGAAAAAGAAATTATTGGTTGTGGAAGAAAATCAACGGGTGCTTGATTTTATGATAAAGAATGCAGAGATCCGATATAAAAATGGATTGGGAAAAATAAGTGCTTACTACAAGGCAAAAGCAGCGCTGGGCAACCTGGAGAATATGCAACTAATGTTTGAAAGTGATATCAAAGAAAAGCGCATCCGTATTAATTCGCTGATGGGCCGCAATGCGATGATTGATTTTGATATTGATACCACTTACCAGTTGAACGACTACGCCTCCACTACATTTGACAGCACCCTTTTATATAACAACCGAAGCGATTTAAAAGCAATTGACAAAGACATCAGCCTGACTTATTTGAAACAGGAAACGGAACGACAAAGCCTGAATCCTCAATTTGGAATCCGCTACGAGCATATGTTTGGTTTTGGCGGATTGCCCATGCAATATTCGCTGATGGGTATGTTGAAATTACCACTTGCCAAATGGTCGTCTAAAATGAATAAGGCCAATATTGAAAGTTTAAAATGGAAAGCCAATGCATTGCAATCGCAAAAAGAAATGCTGGCGAACGAATACAGTGGCATGGCTTACGGCATGCGCAATGAAATAGTGCTAAAGAAAAAACAATTGAAATTGTATGAGCAAAATATCATCCCTGCTTTAAAGAATAATTACAAATCGATGCAATTGGGCTATGAGCAAAATACAGAAGAACTTTTTATGCTTTATGATGCATGGGAATCACTAAACATGACACAACTGGAATACCTGGAACTGCTTAACCAGGTATTAAAACTACAGGTATCACTTGAACGGATAATCGAAAAGAAATGAAAATAAAACAACTAAACCGGCATGGGGCAATAAGCAAGAGGCAATTGGCAATAAGCACCAGGCAACAGGCAAGGGGCAAGGGGCAAATGGCAGTGGGCAATTTATTAAGCAACCATAGCTACAGCTTGAGGTCGCAAATTACATATTACAAATTGCGTATTGCAAATTGCAAATTACCCCTTGCGTATTGCAAATTGCTCATTGCTTATTGCATATTGCTAATTTGTATTTCATCCTGCAATGGCAAAAAGAAACAGCAGCCATCAGAAAAACAAGCAATAGAAAATCATCATCATACCTACACCTGTCCCATGCATCCGGAAATTATAAAAGACCAGCAGGGCACATGCCCCATCTGCGGAATGGACCTGGTGAAAAAAGAAACCGGTGGCGAACGGGTAGTATCCGATGTAACACTGGAAGCGTTGTTAAAACCCACCAACGAATTTGTGGTATCATCCATACCGGTTACCTCCATTAAAAAAAAGG
This sequence comes from Chitinophagales bacterium, assembly GCA_038327005.1. Classification (GTDB taxonomy): domain Bacteria; phylum Bacteroidota; class Bacteroidia; order Chitinophagales; family Chitinophagaceae; genus Ferruginibacter. Next base: position 11,085 of record JBBQKO010000112.1, read on the forward strand.
AAGAACAAATAGAAATTGAAGCCCTTGGCAATATTGCGTACGACACAAGAGAAGCTGGCAGTATTTCATCAAGGATAGCTGGGCGCATTGAAAAGTTGTATGTTCGTTATCGCTTTCAGAAAATCACGAAAGGCCAGCGCATCATGGACATTTATAGTCCGGAATTATTGACCGCACAACAGAATTTACTATTCCTGAAAAAGAACGATGCCGCCAATATTTCAATGATACAAGCAGCTAAAGATAAACTGTTGCTATTGGGCATGAGCATGCAACAATTGCAGCAAGTGATCCAGTCAAACAAACCGTCGTTTACTGTTTCGGTGTATAGTAATTATAGCGGGCATATTCACGAAGCCTCCAATGGTGCTCCGATGAATACTGCCGCTGCCGGCATGAAGGACATTGCATTGCTTACAGAAGAACTGGCATTGAAAGAAGGTATGTATGTTCAAAAGGGGCAGTCGTTTTTCACCGTATATAATCCCGGAAAGGCATGGGCGCTTTTAAATATTTACAGCGATAACCAGGGACTTGTAAAAGTGGGCAATACCGTACGGGTGGTTCCGGAAACCGCACCGGGCAGAGATTTCAGGGCCATCATCAACTTCATTGAACCATTTTATCGCAAGGATAGCAAAACATTAACTGCCCGGGTTTACTTTAGCAACAATGAATTAAAGATCCCGATAGGCAGCCAGGTAAGGGCAACGATTTTTGGCAATTCAAAAGATGCTTACTGGTTACCGAAAGAAGCGGTATTGTCGTTGGGAATGGACAAAGTAGTTTTTCAAAAAACGCCAGGCGGCTTTAAGGCAGCAAAAGTAAATACCGGCATGCTGCACGACAACCACATTCAAATTATGGATGGTTTATCTGCTGAAGACTCGGTTGCCATCAATGCACAATATTTAATGGACAGCGAAAGCTTTATTAAAATAAAAAATTAACGATGAAAAAAGATATTCAAGTTCATAGCCCTTGTAATGCTGCACGGCTTCGTCCGATGACCATCGGATGGCATCGGATTAAATTCCCTGTTTCGCCAAAGATATTTTTAGATTTTTTTTGTGGGGTAGCAATCCTTACAGGCTTGATCGCAATGTTGGCTTCCTGCAAAAGCGACACAACTGCACCTAAAGATTCAGACACTTACTACACCTGTTCGATGGACCCGCAGGTAGTGGAACCCCGGCCCGGAAAATGTCCAATCTGCCACATGGATTTAACACCTGTAAAAAAGACGAGTGGTGAAAACAAAAACGAACTGCTTTTAAGTGAGCAACAAATACAGTTGGGCAATATTCAAACCGATACCATCCGTACGGGCAGTATTGGCGACCAGTTGGTACTAACCGGCACGTTAAATTTCGATCAGATGAAGACCACTTCCGTAAGTGCAAGAATCGGCGGCAGAATAGAAAAATTATATAGTAAAAACCTGGGTGATTATGTTCGCAAAGGCACTCCCCTATTCGATCTATACAGCGAAGAACTCAACAACAATAAGCAGGAATATTTACTGGCCATCGACCGAAAGAAAGCATTCAACAATGAAACAACCATCGACTTTGAC
>JBBQKO010000113.1:0-12589 GCA_038327005.1 Chitinophagales bacterium
AATATTACTGTCAATGCAAGGTTTCGTCCTTTACCCGTCACCCATGCCTTTCCACGCTGTCCTTTGCCACCAGTTTGATGGTCAGTAAAGCAGGCTTCTCCATGTTTCGCCAATCCTGCATGAACCTTTGCCATGGCATAGTTGTTGGTACTATCAACCATCTGTAAAACTTCAAAAGGATAACCGGTGAGGGGCATAATGCAACGATTGGTAAAGAAATAGTACTTTTGAGCACAAATGCAAGCTACACGCTGTTAACTATAAAACAAAAGTTAATCAGTTGTAAAAACTAAAATCAATCATGGTAATTCCATGAAAAGTTAATTTAAACAGTATAATAATTTGGACAATCTTACTTTGTTAGCCAATCGTCAAAAGAGCACCGTTAAAAAGCTAACCAAAAACAGCAAAATTTTCAAGTCGATCATCAATGCTATTTTGGAAAAAAAAGGCGAAAATATCGTTAGCCTTGATCTTCGGAAAATACCGGAAGCTGTAGCAGATTTTTTCATCATTTGCCAGGCAAGCAACAATACACAACTAAAAGCAATTGCCGATTTTGTAGAATTTGATGTAAAAGAAAAATGTGAAGAGTCTGCTTATAAGCACGAAGGGCGGCAGGCCCAGCAATGGATTTTAATTGATTACGTAAATGTAGTAGTACACATCATGCTACCCGAACCACGAAAATTTTATCAGCTCGAAGAAATGTGGAGCGATGCACCACAAACCGAGCACAGAGATTAATATTAAACTATTTTTAACCAGGTAGCAAAACATCAATAAATATTGTAAGCAAGTAGTTATGGCAGAAGATAAGAAATCAAACAATAACAGGAAACCCAATCCCAGCAACATCCCTTCACCCGGCGACGATTCATCAAAACTTAAAAACCGTTTCAACATCTACTGGATCTATGGTCTTGTATTTGCGGCAATTGTTGGCTATAATGTGTACAGGAGCGGATCCAGCGCAGGCCTTGAAGTGAACCAGGTTCAATTTACCGAAATGGTAAAACAAGGCGACATTGATAAAATAACCACCATTCGTAATAAAAAGATTGTAAGGGTATTTTTAAGAAAAGATAGTCTTGTAAAAAGACAGTCTTATTACCGGTCAATTTTAGATAAGCAGTATGATAATGCGGTCAAGCTGCCTCAGCCTCAACTTTATTTCAGTATTGTAGAAGACAAAACATTTGCCTCTTACATGCAGGATTTCTACAACAAAAATCCATTAATCAGTCCGGTGCCCGATTCGCCTACCGATGAAGGGGAATTATTTGGCCAGATTGTAAGCACCCTATTGCCTATTTTATTACTGGGTTTGTTGTTTGTGATGATGATGCGCAAAGTAGGCGGACCAGGCGGCGGAAGTGGCGGACCAGGCGGCATCTTTAATATCGGTAAATCAAAAGCAACTTTGTTTGATAAAGCCTCCAGAGTTAATATCAATTTTGGTGATGTGGCTGGTTTGGATGAGGCCAAAGTAGAAGTAATGGAAATCGTTGACTTCCTTAAAAATCCTAAAAAATATACCGCATTGGGTGGTAAAATACCAAAAGGTGCTTTATTGGTTGGACCTCCAGGTACTGGTAAAACCTTGCTGGCTAAAGCAGTAGCAGGTGAAGCACAGGTGCCTTTCTTTAGTTTAAGTGGTAGTGATTTTGTGGAAATGTTTGTAGGAGTTGGTGCCAGTCGTGTAAGAGATTTGTTTAAGCAGGCAAGAGAAAAAGCACCTTGTATCATTTTTATTGATGAGATTGATGCTATCGGAAGAGCAAGGGGAAAAAATATGATGATGAGCAATGATGAAAGAGAAAACACCCTGAACCAATTGCTGGTGGAAATGGATGGTTTTGGAACCGACTTGGGTATCATCATTTTAGCGGCTACCAACAGACCGGATGTATTGGATAGTGCATTGTTACGTCCGGGTAGATTTGACAGGCAGATTTCTATTGACCGTCCGGATTTAGTTGGACGGGAAGCAATTTTTAAAGTGCATTTGGAACCCATCAAAATATCTACCACGCTCGATATTTTAAAGCTGGCAGAACAAACCCCTGGCTTTGCGGGCGCCGATATCGCCAATGTGTGTAACGAAGCAGCCTTAATTGCGGCAAGAAAAGGAAAAGATTCAGTTGACATGAGCGATTTTCAGGATGCGATTGACAGGGTAATTGGCGGACTGGAGAAAAAAAATAAAATCATTTCACCGGAAGAGAAAGAGATCATTGCCTACCATGAAGCAGGACATGCAATTTGCGGATGGTACCTGGAGCATGCTTATCCATTGTTAAAAGTAACCGTGGTACCAAGAGGCACAGCAGCGTTGGGTTATGCGCAATACACACCAAAAGAGCAATACTTATACAATACCGACCAGTTGCTTGACCAAATTTGTATGACATTGGGCGGACGGGCAAGTGAGGATATTTTCTTTGGAAAAATAAGTACCGGCGCAAGTAACGATCTGCAGCAAATTACCAAAATTGCTTACAGTATGATTACAGTATATGGTATGAATGAAAAGATTGGTAATATCAGCTATTACGATCCTAATCAGGAGAATGTGTTTACAAAACCATTTAGTGAAGAAACCGGTAAGATGATTGATGAGGAAGTTCGCAAATTGATTGATCAGGCATATGTAAGAACCAAAGCTTTATTGACTGAGAAGAAAGGAGATGTAGCGTTATTAGCAAAAGAATTACTGAAAAAAGAAGTGCTGTTCAAAAGTGACGTAGAAACCTTAATAGGCAAACGGCCTTTCGAAGAAAAGAAAATATTGGATATTGAACCAACACCGGAAGAAACAGTATCAGAAGAACCTTCCACTGCTTTACCGGAAGAATTGATTAATCCGCCAAAAATTTAATTGATGCCATGGGTACTTCAACGGCAAAAGAAAACATATTAAAAAGAATAAGGCAGGCACTGAGTAATCCGGTGCCTTTGCCTTTTCCCCATAGTGAAGGAGCTGCATCCGTATTCCACCCCGCCGCCGACGATCTTGAAATATTATTTGCAGAAGAGTTTACCAAACTTCAAGGTAAGTTTGCGTTTTGCGTAAATGAGCAAGATCTTCACCAGCAGATCAATCAATTGATTGCCACCAAAGAATGGTCAAAAATTTATTGCAACGAGGATCAATGGAACCTGTCATTCAGTAACACCATCAACCTGCCGGGATGTGATGCATCCATTACAGGTTGCGAATACCTGGTGGCCCGAACCGGTACTATTGTGATGAGTGCCGCTCAGCAAAGCGGCCGCACGGTGAGCGTGTATGCGCCAATTCATATCTGCATTGCCTACACCAGCCAGTTAGTGTACGATTTAAAGGACGCTATACAATCAATAAAGGACAAATATGGCAACCATATGCCCTCTTTAATTACTTTTGCAAGCGGCCCCAGCCGCACAGCGGATATAGAGAAAACATTGGTGACAGGCGTGCATGGACCCAAAGAAGTGTATTTGTTTTTGGTAGAAAGTGCAGCCATTTAATCTTTATTGCGCTTAATTATTTGCCTGGTTTAAACTATCAAGTAATGACACTAACCCCTGATAAAAAAATTTACTTCCTCTCCGATTTTCACCTGGGTACTCCCGATGCAGCGGCCAGCCTTCAACGGGAAAAGAAAATTGTTCGGTTTTTAGAAATCATCCGGCATAATGCGGCAGAAATATTTATCGTTGGTGACCTGTTCGATTTTTGGTTTGAATACTCAACGGTAGTACCCCGTGGATTTGTACGTATCTTGGGTAAACTGGCTGAACTGACTGACTCAGGTATCCGCATCCATTTTTTTGTTGGCAATCATGATATGTGGATGAGGAATTATTTTCAAACGGAATTAAATATTCCGGTGTACTTTGAACCCAAAACATTTGAATTTAATAACAGCAAATTTTATATCGGTCATGGAGATGGGCTTGGTCCCGGTGATACCGGTTATAAATTTCTAAAAAAGATATTTCGCAATCCGCTTTGTCAATGGATGTTTGGCATTGTACCACCAGCAATTGGCATGGGGATCGCCAATTATTTTTCCAGAAAAAGCAGGGCCATTGCTACAAAGGAACCGGAACGCTTCTTGGGTGAAGAGAACGAATGGTTATTGATTTATTCAAAAGAGTTACTACAAAAAACCTTTTTTGATTATTTAATTTTTGGTCACCGGCATTTGCCGATTGATTTTACGATCAATGGGAAAAGCCGGTATATTAACCTCGGCGAATGGATCAATTATAGCAGCTATGCAGTGTTTAACGGAGAAACGTTGGAATTGAAATGTTATACAGAGGAGGCTTGATTTTAAGCCAGTGTTTAGCTAATTGTGAATGGTGAATTGTGAATGCTGAATGATGAAATCTTCACCATTCACGTAGTATTCGTTCCGATTAAAATATTCTCTCGTATCCCGGCAAAAGGCAAACAAAAAATAAAACATGAAACAGCTAAATAAAATATACTTCATTGTTTCGCTTAGTTTGCTGGCGTTAAATGCCATTGCGCAAAAAGAGGCTGTTTTTAGTTTAACCAAAACCATTGCAGGCGATTTTTCTTACTTCACAGTTGATAATCTCGAAAATATTTACCTGGTAAATAACCAAACCAATCAGTTGAAAAAGTTGAATGCCAACGGTGATTCAGCGGGCGTATTTAACAATGTGCGCAAATATGGAAAGCTATATTCGATAGATGCCACCAACCCGTTAAAGCTATTGCTTTACTATAAAAATTTCTCCACCATTGTGGTGCTCGACCGGTTTCTCAATGTTCGCAATACCATCAACCTTGGTAAAAAAAACATATTTAAAGTAAAGGCGATTGCAACCTCCTACGACAATAATATCTGGCTTTTTGATGAAGGAGAAAGCAAGCTTAAGAAGATAGATGACAATGGTGAAGTGATCATGGAAAGTGTTGATTTCAGAACGCTTTTCGATACCGTTCCTTCGCCCATTCAGATAACAGATCAGGATGGTTTCCTATACTTGTACGATCCTAATAAAGGATTTTATACGTTTGATTATTATGGTGCCTTAAAAAACAATATTCCATTTTTAAACTGGAACAATGCGGAAGTGATTGGGAAAAATCTATACGGCTTCGGAGACAGCGTTCTTTACCTGTACCAGACCGGCTCATTGAAATTGAAAGAATATCCAACCCCTGATTTTTTTAAAACATCCCTTCAAATAAAAGTTGCCAACAACAAAGTGTATTTGCTACAAAAGGAAGGGATTCAGCAATTTTTAATTAAATAAATTACTGTCATTCTATAATTTTAACCTATGGATTTTTTTGATACAATTTATTTAGACAATACCCTCGGCACCTGGTTAACGATAGCCGGTATAATTGCACTGGCGTTACTTTTAAAGAAATACGTTTCTCAATATATCGCCTCCCTATTATATCGCCTGGTACATAAAATTTGGAAAACAGTTGATAAGAAAAGTTTTGTCGACCTCGTTTTAGCACCCTTGCAATGGTTTTTATTGACGCTGATTACAGTATTTAGCATTGATCGACTCAACTTTCCTTCCGTAGCCAAATTCAATTTCTATCATGTTAACTCACAGTTGATTGTTGATAGGATTGGTATTACCATCATTATTGTAGTATTCACCTGGCTACTCCTGCGTTTGATAGATTTTATTTCATTGGTATTAGAAGCAAAAGCAAGTATCACGCAGGACAAAAGTGATGACCAACTTGTTGTTTTCTTTCGGGATTTCCTGAAAGTTATTCTGACCATTATTGGTATTTTAATGCTACTGAAATTTACTTTCGGGCGTGATATTGGCAATTTGCTAACCGGCCTTAGTATCGTTGGAGCTGCGCTGGCATTGGCCGCAAGAGAAAGCCTGGAGAATATCATTGCTTCCTTTATCATATTTTTCGACAAGCCTTTTATAACCGGCGATACCCTTAAAGTACAGCAGATAACCGGCACGGTGGAACGCATAGGATTGCGCAGCACCAGAATCCGTACTGCTGATAAAACACTGGTAAGTGTTCCTAATAAGCAAATGGTAGATAATATACTTGATAACTGGAGTGTGCGTACCGAAAGAAGAGCAGAAATTAAAATTGAACTATCCCCCAAAACTCCGGTTACAGAGATTCGGAAAATAATTGCAGCCATCAAACTGCTCATCCAAAACAAAAGCCCGCTCATTATTTCTTCAACCGTCTATTTAAAAGAAATCAATAAAACCGGGCTGCTGATTACTATAGAATATTTTACCAATCCTATTCCATTCGATGCCTTTGAAGAACTGAGAGAGGATATCAATTTTAAGATTAAAGCCCTACTGGAACAAAATAAAATTGATATGGCCGGCGTAGGTGGTGATGTAATCATTAATAACGAAACAAAAGAACCTGCCAATAATCCTGAACGGCCTATTATGTAATGCATTCAAAGATTTGCAGGATGATTCATCTTTACTGATGTGCTGCCATCGATACTGTAGATTGAAATATCAATCTCCTTCAAGGCAAAAAAGTAAGGCTCAGAAAAACGATGTTTCTTTATACCTTGGCTTTATAGTTTGCCGGAATGTTGCAGAACAAGGATATTTTTTCAGTAAATACTGGTTGGTCCTAATTCCCGTTAATAATGTCGGCTAGTTCTTTATCCCATTTACCCGTTTTACCGTATTCTACTACACGTCCCAGTTCTTTTCCCTCTTTCATAACAATGATGGTGGGTACATTGATTACGCCCAATGCCTCGGCGATATGGCCCAGCGAAACCTTCATGCGATTTACGCCAAACAGCGTAATAACATTATCCGGTACACCACTCATTTCCTGGAGTTTAAAAAATTTGGGCAATATCGATTGGGTATCCTCACACCAGGTGCCACCAAAAACGATCAATTGCATTTTTGCCCCGCTCACTTTTGCCAGCGCATTTACAATAGCAGTATCGGGCTTGTAATTTTGCTGGTTGGGAATGTACCATTTAAAAGCAGTGTCATTTTGAATCAGGTATTTATTTATGGTGCCCCTCAATATTTTCACCTTCCCATCATTCGGATCTTTGGTGATTTCGTATTCGGCCTGGGCAGATAAAACGGAAGAAACTGAAAACAACATGGCTGTAAATAAGCTCTTTAATAAGATATTTTTCATTGGGTAACATTTAAATAGCAACATTGTAAAAGATAATTTTATTTTTAGTAAGATTGCTTTTAGCAATTAATTTATACCTGCTTTTACACTTCGCAAAGGTAGCGAAAGCTATTTTTTTAGCTTGAAGGAATTATGAAACCTCATTACATCTGCATTATTATCTTCACTCGTTTCGGTAATCGTTTGCATTACATACGCTTTATTACGAACCAGGTATAGTCGCATTTTAATAATAGCAGCACTATCCTGGAAATATATTTTAACTTCTTTACCCGGAAATCCATTTATTTCAATGGGTTTCTCTGATAATAATTTACCCTGTACATTTTTTACAAAAGCATCTACGGCATTTCTAAAAAAGGTGGGTAACATGGCAGTCTTACCTGAATTAATTAATGAATCCGGGTATTCGGATGTAGCTAAGCCGTACAAAAAATTCACATCGCCATCTTTCGATGTTTCGTACACAAACATGTCCGTTTTTAAATCGCCGATTTCGGTATGTACGTTTTGGTTGGTAGCTTCAGGTTTTTTTGGAAATTCAATTGAAAATTCTGGTGACTCAATTAAATACCAATCTTTTAAGGTTTCAAAACTTAGGGTAGATATTAAAACCGCAATTCCGGCAAATGCATTTCTAATTTTTTTCATACAGGGTTAGTTTTGTCAGGTGGTGTTTTATTGCAGAAACCTATTTGTTATTACAAACATCAGCCTTAAAGATTGGCTTTCAGCTCCACTAAAAAACCTTTCAGTTTTTTCAACGATTCAATGGTTTCGAACTTTTCATTTGCCCGCTTATTGTTTTTAATATAGTCCTTTGCACCTTCCATCGTGTATTTCCTTTCTCTCATCAAGTGGTAAATCAGGCGTATATTTTTTATGTCCTCCGGTCTGAATAAGCGATCCCCTTTTCCGTTCTTTCTCGGCTTTAGCACGTCAAATTCATTTTCCCACAAACGAATCAACGATTGATTCACCTTAAACATTTCTGCCACCTTACCAATTGTGTAATACAACTTCTGGTAAAGGATGGCATCTTCCGGAACCTCTATCAACTCAACGCCTGCACTCATTTCCTTTACACTCTTCCTTCCCCGGGTTGATTTTTCCTTTGTCGCAATGTTTTCGATCGGCCGTGAAGGCATTATTTTCTTTTCGGGCGTAGCTGCCTTTTCTGGTTCGTTTGCCTTTTGAGGTATGGCAACTATTTCAGGGGCCGTTTCTTTTTCAAAAATTACTATTAGCTCAGGTAAAGTTTCCACTTCAGCCATAGCAATTGGTTCAGGCACAGCCTCCTCCTCGGAAACCAATATGTTTTCCGGCAAAGGCTTCTGCGGAAGATCCCCAAAATCAAATGCGATTTGTGTTTTTGACATGGTATTCTTTTAATCAAAACTTTTTGCACTGCCGGTAGCTGCCAGTTTTAGCAAGCGGTCATATTGTTCTGCATTTAAATCATTGTAGAAAAAGTAAACCGGATCAACGGGTCTTCCATTGATATGTACTTCGTAGTGACAATGTGGGCCAGTGCTTGCTCCGGTGCTGCCTACCCAACCAATGATCTCTCCTCTTTTTACCAATTGCCCATCTCTTGCTTTTATTCTAACCATATGCATATATACTGTTTCGTATCCATAGCCATGGTTGATGATTACATGATTACCCGTTCCGGTAGACATGCCTGAAGTAGTAACCCTGCCATCGCCCGTTGCATAAATAGGGGTGCCCTGGGTGGCAGTAAAGTCCAGTCCATTGTGCATTTTAGGTATACCATATATTGGATGAATCCTGTATCCAAATCCACTTGCGATTCTGGTAAGATCCTTATTGCTTACCGGCTGAATGGCCGGTATGCTTGACAGTTTATTTTCCTGGTTGTTGATCAGCTTTTCTATTTCTTTGTAACTGTTTTGCTGGTAGGCAACTCTTGCGGCAATATTATTTAATGAAGACTCAATTTCCTTTTCAAGTTGGTCATCACTAATCACATTCACTTTATCGATCTCTTTTTTTTTCGCTGTCAGTTCTGCTCTTGCGCTATCTGGTAAAGGGTTTGCTTCAAAAATTGACCGGTACACTTCATTGTCTCGTTTTTCCAGGTCAGCCATTTGTTGCTGCAGGGTTTTTGTTTTCTCACTTAAAATGCTGTAATTATCTTTCATCAATTCCAACCGCATTTTCAACTCGTTGTCGGTAGGCTTGGGAATAAATTTGGTGTACACCCAGATAACCAACGCCGAACTAACCAGTAAGCCGGAAAAAAAACCAAATACCCTCAACAGTTTCACCCGCAAAGGCGTCACCAGCTTTTCATAGCGAAGCGTATTGGTATTATAAAAATATTTTATTTTCTTCATAGTCCCTAAACCCCATCAGAGATTTATAAAATTTCCTGGTTATTGAATTTACATTTTAATAGTTAAATATAAGGCTAATATCCTTTTCACGGGTGCATTTCAATTTGTAGCTCCCGATTTCGGGCCGTAGGTCACCAACCACTAAGCGCTGCTACAAATTGAAATGCACTCCCAATTCACACACGCTACTTAACTCCACATCGAATTCTTTACCTTTGCGCCCAGCAATATTTCGACGTGCAAAGATAGCCGGATATACTGCAAAAATCAACCCAAAACAGAAAGGTTTATGACGCAAATGGTCAAAAAAACAACCCACATTAACATGCACAATCCATTAACATCGCTGGAAATAAGACAACAGTTCCTTGATTTTTTCAAATCAAAAAGTCACACCATTGTGCCTTCTGCACCCATTGTGTTAAAAGATGATCCCACGCTTTTGTTTACCAACGCTGGCATGAACCAGTTTAAAGATTATTTTCTGGGTAATAAAATTGCTCCCTACAAACGGGCCGCAGATACACAAAAATGCCTTAGGGTAAGTGGCAAACACAACGATCTGGAAGAAGTAGGAGTAGATACTTACCATCATACCATGTTTGAAATGTTGGGCAACTGGAGCTTTGGTGATTATTTTAAAGCAGAAGCAATTGCATGGAGTTGGGAATTGCTAACCGATGTTTATAAAATACCCAAAGACCGTTTGTATGTGACCGTTTTTGAAGGAGATGAAAAAGAAAACATTCCTGCTTCAAAAATTGCATTGGAAGAATGGAAAAAACTGGTGTCGGAGGACAAGATTGTTTTTGGAAATAAAAAGGATAATTTTTGGGAGATGGGCGAAACTGGTCCCTGTGGCCCTTGCAGCGAAATACATGTCGATTGCCGGAGCGATGAAGAAAGAAGTAAAATACCAGGCCGGGATTTAGTAAACAAAGATCACCCGCAGGTAATTGAAATTTGGAACAATGTATTCATTCAATACAACCGAAAAAAAGACGGCAGCCTTGAACCATTGCCGGCTACCCATGTAGATACCGGGATGGGTTTTGAAAGATTGGTGAGGGTTTTGCAAAATAAGCAAAGCAACTACGATACCGATATATTCAGTGGTACCATTGAAGCCATTGGTAAAATTGTAAAAAAAGAATATAAGGCAAGTGATGACAAAGAAAGCGTAGCGTTTAGGGTAATATCCGATCACATCAGGGCAATCAGTTTTTGTATTGCAGATGGACAATTTCCATCCAATACCGGTGCTGGTTATGTTATCAGAAGAATTTTACGCAGGGCAGTTCGCTATTATTATTCTTATCTGGATTATAAACAACCCTTGTTGTTCCAGTTGCTGCCGTTGCTGGCCAAACAATTTGAAACTGTTTTTCCTGAACTAAACCTGCAATTGGATTTTATCAGTAAAGTGATAAAAGAAGAAGAGGATGCTTTCCTAAGGACGTTGGATAAAGGCTTGAAAAGAATTGATGAAACCATCCTGCAATCTCAGGCAACCAAAGTAATTGATGGAAAAACGGCTTTTGAATTATACGACACCTTTGGTTTTCCAATTGATTTAACAACGCTGATTGCAGCAGAAAATAATTTGACCGTGGATGAAGCCGGGTTTCAAAAAGAAATGCAGCAACAAAAAGACAGAAGCCGTTCTGCGGCTGTGCTGGACACCGAGGATTGGATTACGTTAATAGACAATGTTTCCAATCAATTTGTTGGCTATGGTTCATTGGAAGCACAAAGCCAGGTAGTCAAGTATCGCAAGGTTTCCTCTAAAACGAAAGCATTTTATCAATTGATTTTAGATGCAACTCCTTTTTATGCGGAGAGCGGCGGACAGGTTGGCGACACCGGCACATTGCAATTTGGCGAAGAGACGATTGAAGTAACCAATACAAAAAAAGAAAATGACCTCATCATTCATTTCACTGATAAACTACCGGGCGAAATAAACGGGTTGGTAACAGCAACAGTAAATGCCGAAAGACGAAAGGCGGTTACCGTACATCACAGCGTTACGCATTTAATGCATGCTGCATTGAGGGCTGTTTTGGGTAAACACGTGGCACAAAAAGGAAGCCTTGTAAATGAAGAACATCTTCGTTTCGATTTCTCTCATTTTGCCAAAGTAACGGACGAAGAAGTAGCTGCAGTAGAAAAAATAGTGAACGAAAAAATAAGGGGAAATGTTCCGGTAGTGATAAAATCAATGCATAAAGAGGAAGCGGTTGCACTGGGTGCCATGGCTTTATTTGGAGAAAAATATGGTGATGTGGTAAGGGTAGTTGTGATGGATCCAAACTATTCAATTGAATTGTGTGGCGGCACACATGTGGGCAGCACCGGCGAGTTGGGCATCTTTAAAATAAAACATGAATCGGCTATAGCGGCAGGTGTTCGCAGGATAGAAGCTGTTTGCGGTTTTTCGGCGGAACAATATATCAATCAAACATTTGCCGAGATGGGCAGGATCAAAGGCTTATTAAAAAATCCAAAAGACATTCAAAAATCCATCGAAAACTTATCGGCGGAAAACAATTTGTTGTCCAAAAGAATTGAAGGACTGGAAGCAAGACAACTTGTTGGCATCCGTAATGAACTATTGCAAAAAGATGCCATCATCAACAATGTAGCCTTTGTGGGTGAAATCATTGAAGTAGCCAATGCAGATGCGCTAAAGAAATTATGTGCAGACATCAACAATCACTTGCATGATTCTGTAGTGTTACTCTGCACCAATATTGATGGCAAAGCCTTCGTTGCACTCGGTATATCAGAGACTGTGGTAGCTGCTAGAAAACTGGATGCATCCAAAATTATTAAGGAACATATTGCCGGATTAATAAAAGGCGGCGGTGGCGGACAAAGTAATATTGCTACAGCCGGCGGACAAGATATCAGCAATTTAAAAGCAGTAATTGAAAAAGTAAAAGCAATGTTGTAAACAGAATGCGCAAAAAATGAAGTGACAAAAAATCGATTCTTTGTCACTTCATTCAATATAAAGAACGGCGTGAATTGTTGCTCACTTTCATATTTCATCACCGATTCTCAATTA
>JBBQKO010000114.1:0-12545 GCA_038327005.1 Chitinophagales bacterium
ACCGATTATTTATATGCCGGCCCTTTATTCATCCACCAGTTCTCTCACATGTGGATTGATTTTAGAGGAATACAGGATGCATTTAATAAAAAAGCCGGCTTTGATTATTTTGAAAACAGCCGGCGGGCAACTTATATTCACAGGCAATATGCGATTGAAAATAAATTGCAGTATGAAGGATATGGAAAATATTGCTGGGGCTTAACGGCAGGCGATGGACCCGGGAAAAGGAAATTAAAAATTGAGGGTAAGCAGAGGGTGTTTTACAATTATATCGCAAGAGGCGCCCCTTTTGGTCCGGATGATGGTACTGTTTGCCCCATGGCTGTTGTGGCCTCGTTGCCTTTTGCACCTGAAATAGTAATAGAAACCCTTCACAATACCATCGGAAAATTCAATCTAAAGCCGCACCAGTTACCTTCGTTTGACGTTAGCTTAAATCCAACATTTCCAACGAAGACCGAAGATGGCAATGGCTGGTTTTCACCCTGGAGATTTGGATTAAACCAGGGCCCGGTAGTTATAATGATTGAAAACTTTCAAACTGAATTGATATGGAATACTATGAAACAATGCCCCTATGTTGTCAATGGGCTTCAACTAGCAGGTTTCAGTAATGGATGGCTGGAAAGAATAGGGTAGGACTTGTTTTCTTATCGGCTTCTCTTTGAGATTTTATGAAACATTTTAAAAATTACAATCATATTTCGATAGGTCTTTCAACTAATAAAAAATATTGAGTCGTGGCTTAATATAAAGAATCCTTAGCAATAGCTTCAAAGTTTTTTATACCATAGTTTTCTGCATAAGTACTGTGGTTGATTGTCTCAGTCGACTTCATTGCACCTGGTGCAGGAAGGCGTGTTAATTTAATATTTTCATCCACTGTCTTGTTTATCATTTAGTTAATAACATACAATAATTTTTGTCCACAAGATGTATTACTAATTAGTAAACTACCGGAGAACTATAAATGTGAGATGAATTTTCTGGTTATATTGATGTGTAAGATAATTATGAGTAACGTTTATAACAACTAACGTTTGTATCACCGTAAGTCCAAAAACTGGCCTTATGCCAATTTATCTAATTTATCTAATTTAAGTCTTATTTCCGAGAGTTTTTATTTCCCTGAAAATAAAGAAACGCAACGCTAAAATTGCATAAACAAAAGTAAAATCCGATAGCAATCGGACAGGAGATTACCACTTAATTGATAACGGATAGCTGATACTGAAGTTGATGGTAGCAGTTCTGCTGGTAGCCCATGATTCTTTTTGTTACAGGATACTTTTCTTTCGGGTGTTCGTTCATTAGCTGGGCTTTGCGTTTACTGGTTTGCGCTTTAACTTCTGTCACAACGTTGTTTTCGCACGAAAAGATTTTTAATTTGTAATAACTGCTACAAGGAAACGCCTACGTTGAATGCACATTAGCTTTTGGGTTTTCCGGTACCAGATTTTAATACGAGGTAATACATTGGTGTGCAATTTCGACAGGTATCATTTGCAAAAGCGAACCCTATTTAAAAGGGCGTAAAATGGTATTGATATGTTACGGCTTTATCATAATTGATGAAGCCAAAAAAGCGGTACTTGTAAAATGATTGATCCACTTTTCTACGGTGGCGTTGCGTGAAAGGCGCTTTTATTTTTTTTGAAATATATACGATAAAAGTCCCGCCAGGTATTTACCTTTTTACCTGCTTCAAATTAACTACCTCTATAAGTTGAATAGCCGAACGCAGAAACTGTTATCGGAACGTAATAATGACTTTGGTCTTTCATCTGAAATACAACTTCTATGTATTGATAGAAACTCTCTGTATTATTCTTTTGAAAATAATCATTTGTGAAGTAGGTGAATTTGTAAATGCCTAAATTCGATTTTTCTGAATTTAAAAAATCTGTACCGGATTCGAACCGGTGACCTTCCCAAATGCTTTCGGGACGCTCTTCCATCCGGATAATTATCGTGAGGGTTAATGAAACTGGAAAAAAAATCCCACGAAGAGTGGGTAACATTTTTCTGGAGAATACCGGATTCGAACCGGTGACCTCTTGCATGCCATGCAAGCGCTCTACCAACTGAGCTAATTCCCCTTTGGGAGTGCAAATATAGTGGGCTCCTTCATTGCTTCCAAAATCAATTTTAATTTCATCCTGAATATTTAAGCGAACGCAGCGCTGGTGAAAAGTAGTCGCACCAATTACGCCTTATTTCAAGGTCATAAAAAACCCCGAAATAAATTCGGGGTTCATATTGAAATTTCAACGTTTCGTATTTAGTCGCCCCATATTTCACCCTTACCTTCTACCCAGGTTTTTACCGAATCTGTTGTAACTGATTTTGGTCTTTCTAGTGGAAAGCCCAAAGCTCTGTCCCAGCAAAGGCTTGCCAGTACGCCCAATGCTCTTGATACGCCAAACAAAACGGTGTAAAACTCATACTCCACCATGCCATAATGCACCAGCAATGCACCACTGTGTGCATCTACATTTGGCCACGGATTTTTAATTTTCCCCATCGATTGTAAAATAGGTGGAACCACTTCGTAAATATTCCAAATGGTACGGCACAGTTTATCTTCAGGCATGTGTTTTTTTCCAAACTCTAATTGTGCGGTATATCGTGGATCAGTTTTTCTTAAAACTGCATGACCATAGCCTGGTACCACTTTTCCTGCTGCCAGCGTTTCCTCTACGTATTGGGCAATTTGCTCTTTTGCAGGAAGATCGGTTCCCAGTTTTTCCTGCATTTCGTAAATCCATTTGATTACTTCCTGGTTGGCCAATCCATGTAACGGACCTGCCAGGCCATTCATACCTGCAGCAAAAGCCAGGTATGGATCGCTCAGGGCTGATCCAACCAAATGAGTAGTGTGAGCCGATACATTTCCACCTTCATGATCTGCATGAATCGTCATATACAAACGCATCAGTTCTTTAAATTCCTCGTTTTCGTAGCCCAGCATGTGTGCAAAGTTTCCAGACCAGTCCATTAATCCATCGGGTTGAATGTGGTCCCCGTTTTTATATTTCCTGCGATAAATGTAGGCGGCTATCCTGGGCAACCGGGCTATCAGCGTAAGGGAATCATCCAGCGTGGCATCCCAGTAATCTTTTTTATGCATGCCAGCAGCATAGCGCCTGGCAAAACTACTTTCAGTCTGTAGTGCCATAATGGCAATTACAAACTGCGTCATTGGATGCGTGCCAATAGGTGTTGCCTCAATGGTTGCAAATACGTGATTGGGAACGTGACTTCTTCGCTGCAATACTGAAGTCATGTGGTGTACATTTTCCCGGTTGGGAAGATCACCCAGCAGCATCAGATGAAACAAGCCTTCGGGCAATGGCTCAGTGCCACCTTTACTCGACTTCGGTAATTTTTCCTGTAATTCCGGGATGGTATATCCCCTGAAACGAATGCCTTCCTGTGCATCTAACAAAGAGGTTTCTGTTACCAGACCGGTGATGCCTCTCATCCCCTGGTAAACCTGGCTAAGGGTTACTTCGCCAATCACCTTATTACCATGTTCTTTCAGCAATTCCTTAATTTCAGCACTAAGAATATCCGATTTTTCCTTAAAACTGTTCTTGATTAATTCCATATATCGGTTTTATGTATAATGTTTAAAAATAATGATACTCAATGGGCCATGAAATTACGATGCGGTAAACTGCAAAACAAAAGTTTTTGATATTTATATTATTTCTATTTTACAATTTTATCAATATTTTTTGTTTTAAAAACCGGATATCCTGAAAATGCTATCGTAAACGGCTCAAACACCTCTGGATCCAAAAAGTCGAACAATGCTGTTGAGGATTTGTAGATTTTTCAACAAATGGTAACCTAAATTTCATGCTCCCAAATATTCGCTGTAAGTTTGCATGACCTCACGGATTTTTTATCAATCAATTTTTACGTTCTGAAAGCCGCTGGTCATTTCCTGTATTGTTTCTTATCAAAATAGATTTTGTTGCAAAAGGAAGATATTTTACCTGTTATATGACGAGGGTGAAATGAAATTTTTTTGTGAGCAGATGATATTATAGTTCAAACCAGTCAATCAGGTATTCAATTTTATAAATACATACAATGACAAAGTACATATTTGTAACCGGTGGTGTTACTTCTTCTTTAGGTAAAGGCATTATTGCCGCCTCTCTTGCAAAACTGTTACAATCAAGAGGATTGAAAGTGACCATCCAAAAATTTGATCCATACATAAATGTTGACCCCGGAACGCTGAATCCTTATGAACATGGAGAATGTTTTGTAACAGAAGATGGCGCTGAAACTGATTTGGATCTTGGACACTACGAACGCTTTTTAAATATTTTCACTTCGCAGGCCAATAACGTAACCACTGGCCGGATTTACCAAACGGTTATCAACCAGGAGAGGGAAGGCGCTTACCTTGGTAAAACGGTACAGGTAATTCCGCATATAACGGATGAGATTAAACGCAGAATGAGGCTGATTGGTGAAACTGGTGAATATGACATCGTGATAACCGAAATCGGCGGTACGGTAGGCGATATTGAAAGTTTACCTTTTGTGGAAGCCGTGCGTCAATTGCAATGGGAGATGGAAAAGGAAGATTGCTTGGTGATACATTTAACGTTGATTCCATATTTAAAAGCTGCCAAAGAATTAAAAACGAAGCCTACCCAGCATAGTGTAAAGTTGATGAGTGAAAACGGGGTACATCCCGATATCATCGTTTGCAGAACAGAAAGGTCACTTAATCTGGAGCTGAAAAAAAAGATTGCTTTGTTTTGTAATGTGAAGACAGAGGCTGTAATAGAAGCAATGGATGCCAACTCTATTTATGAAGTACCTCTAAAAATGTTGCAGGAAGGATTGGATGTAATAGTGTTGAAAAAATTGCATATTAACGGTTACTCTGCTCCCCAGTTGGGTAAGTGGAAAGAGTTTTTAGATAAGCTGAAATACCCATCCGGTAAAGTAACGATTGGTTTAATTGGTAAATACATTGAGCTACAGGATGCTTATAAATCTATATTGGAATCTTTTGTGCATGCAGGTGCTATGAACGAATGCAAAGTGCAGATTGTAAACGTACACAGTGAATTTATTACCGCAGAAAATGTAAATGAAAAATTGGGTAGTCTGGATGGATTACTGGTGGCGCCTGGTTTTGGCAAAAGGGGAGTAGAAGGTAAAATAATAGCCGTGCAGTTTGCAAGGGAACATAAGCTACCTTTCTTTGGTATTTGCCTTGGAATGCAAATGGCTGCTATTGAGTTTGCAAGAAATGTGTTGAATTTAAAAGATGCCCACTCCACTGAAATGGACGAACATACCACCAATCCCGTGATAGATCTGATGGAAGAACAGAAAAAGGTGACAGCAAAAGGCGGTACCATGCGTTTAGGATCTTACCCATGTGTTTTAAAAGAAGGTACACTTGCCTATGATATTTACGAACACTCGCCTATTAGCGAACGCCACAGGCATCGGTGGGAATTTAACAATGCTTACCTGGAGCAATTTGAGCAGGCCGGGATGATTGCAAGCGGTAAAAATCCAGGAACAGGTTTGGTTGAAATCATTGAATTACAAGATCATCCTTTCTTTATTGGTGTACAATATCACCCGGAGTTGAAAAGCACCGTAGAAAATCCCCAGCCGATTTTTGTGAACTTTATAAAAGCAGCAAAAGAGTTTGCTGATAAAAGGGTAGCGGTTAAAAATCCACTGCTTCAGAGTGAAATGATCTAAAGCATTGAAAGGATGGACAATGAGGTTTATTTAATAAAATTTCAACGATAAAAGAATTAAAAAGGCTTAGGACTAAAAAATGTCATAAGCCTTTTATGCTTAAAGTTAAACTTCGCAAATAATCAAAATTGCATTAGCTTTCGGGAACTCTAACCTTCAACCATCACCATCAACCATCAACTTTGAACCATCAACCTAATTCTCCTGCTTCGTCAAAATCTCTTTTTTCATTTGTTCCCAAAGTCCGTCGAAGGTTTGGTGATTGTCTTCTTTCCATTTTTTGCTGAAGGCTTTCATCTTTTCATTTCTGTCTTCTTTAGTTAAATTAAAGAATTGAATAATAAATTCCGAATCATTTTGATGGGCAAGTGTATTGTATAATTCCTTTAATTCCTTTTCTTTTTTAATATTACTGTTCGCCATTTCTTTTTCCATTTCTTCTCTCAACAACACTTTTTCATCATAAGTGCCTGCCGGCAAAAGGGTTTTGGCTATCACCGGCATCAGTTCTATCAACAGCAAAATAATCACCAACAAATAATACCGGTATTGCAGGGCGCTGTTATTTTTAATGAGATTATTCAATGCTTCAATCTGTGTTAAAAAGCCATCATTGAAATAATTGGTAAACACGGCTTCCTCTTTTTTAATTACCGTTTCAATATTGTTCAATTCAGTTTCAACCCCTGTGATTTTGGGATCATTGGTTTTTAGCATCGCCTTGTATTCGTCATCCAGTTTTTGATATTCATTTCTTTTGGCGATGGCAATGTCTTTGATACCTACTTTACCTGTTCCGCCGCTGCCATCGGTTTCTGACAGAAAATTATTTCTTGCCGCAGCAACGTCATTGTATTTTGATGCGTTTTCCTTTTGCAATATTTCCTTCTGCGAAAGCAATTCAGCCTTTCGGTTTTTGTATAGCGAATCTAATTCCTGTTTCTTAAACAGTTTCTTTTTTTCATTGTCGAGCGATGTTTGTAGCCGGATCTCTTTTTTAAACATATATAATAACGCAGGCTGGGCCATAAATACTCCAATGGTTACGGCCAGCAGTCCCCGGAACAGTAATGGCAGCAACCTGTTTTTGTTAAATTTGTTAATTCCTTTGATCAGGGCTCTGTCAATTGTTAATATAATGAAGCCCATAAAAAATCCAAGTGGAATTGCGAGCCAGCTTATGTCTGTAACGGTGCTAAAAAAATACGTCCATGCAAGGGTTGCAAATGCCCAGGTAGCTAAAACCGTCATCCCAACGATTCTATACCTGTTGCGGTCTACTATAGCATCCACCAATAATTCTTTTTCAGCGGTGGATAGCCACCAAAGCAATTCTGTGAATTTAGATGGGGTATAATTTTCCCTCTGCGAAATAGCGATGTTCTTTTCCATTATGTTAAAATGAATTAATGATAACTAAAGTTGGATCAATAGTTGGCTAAGGGTGTTGAGTGTTGAAGTGCTTGCAAAATACACAATGCCGCCAAGTTTAAACGGTTTGTAATGGCATTTATTTTTTGTTGGCTTCACATTAACATTTCATTCAAAAAGGCCATTAAACTGAACTAATGTAAACTGGTCTATTTTCTTATCTTTGCGACCTTAAAAATAGGGTTTGCTATAAAATTCAATCAAATTCAAATGAAAAAAGTTTTTACAAGTGTTGTTTTATCATTGGTTTGCCTTGTTACTGTAAATGCCCAACCAAAGGGAATGGGCAAAAATGATCCCGATGCAAAGAAGGTGTTGGATGCCGTGAGCGCTAAGTTCAAAACATTCAAATCTGTTCAGGCGGCGTTTTCGCTCAAAATAGAAAATAGTGCCGGTAAAAATTTAGGTACCAAGTCTGGAACGGTTTACATGAAGGGAACCAAATATCGGGTAAGTGTAACCGGTCAGGAGATTTTTTGTGATGGAGGAAACATTTCCACCTTTGATAAATCAGCCAATGAGTTAACTATTACAAAAGTTGATCCTTCTGCAAATTCCATTACACCACAAAAAATATTCACCAATTTTTACGACAAAGATTTTCTGTATAAGATGAATGATGAAGTAAAGGCAGGCGGAAAAACGCTACAGCAGATAGAATTGACTCCCCTCGATAAGAGTAAGCCATTCTTTAAAGTGTTGGTAAATGTAGATAAGAAAGCTCAAACAATTGTTAGTACAAAAGTGTACGAAAAGGCTGGAAATATATACACCTATTCCGTTTCAAAGATGAACACCAGTTCCCTTGTAAATGATACCCAGTTTGTATTTGATGCAAAAAAGTTCCCTGGAGTTGAGGTAGTTGATTTGAGGTAAAAGTTCTGTCGGGAAATTAAATAAATAAAATTTCGGATGATGCGTTTTGATTTCTCAATGGAGAATCAAACGCATCATTTTAGTTGAACTGCACGAATTAATACTGTACTTGACTTGAGCCACAAATTCGAAATTTCACTTTGAATTATTTTTAGCTTAAAATAACAATCGTTTAGATTGCCGTTTTACCGGAAGATGGGCCCCATCGGTAGGTCTTTATTTTCAGTCCTGCTAAATCTATCACCCGGTCTACCACGGTAGCTGCCACTTCTTCAATGGTGGCAGGCCTGCTATAAAAAGAAGGTGTTGCAGGGGCAATGATACCGCCGGCCAGCGTTACAGTCTCCATGTTGCGGATATGTATCAGGTTATAGGGTGTATCTCTTACTACACAAATTAATTTTCTTCTTTCTTTTAGCACCACATCGGCTGCTCTCGAAATAAGATCGTTGCTGATTCCTGTGGCAATTCTT
The DNA here is from genome assembly GCA_038327005.1 of Chitinophagales bacterium. Classification (GTDB taxonomy): domain Bacteria; phylum Bacteroidota; class Bacteroidia; order Chitinophagales; family Chitinophagaceae; genus Ferruginibacter. The sequence continues at coordinate 8,535 of JBBQKO010000114.1, forward strand.
CCTAAAGTACCCATACTGCACGGCACAATGATCATGGTATTGAATTGCCCGCTACCAGAAGCAAAGGGTGCCATGAAATCCTGTTGGGTATAATATTTTAGCGGGTAGTTTAAATATTCAGTGTTGTCTAATTCTGTTTTCCAAACCTCTTTTGCATTCTCCGTTAAGATAACCGCCAACTCATTCCACTGTTCTGGTATGGCCAATAATTTTTCTAATAATAGTTTCGCATAAATTGATCCACTTGCTCCGGTGATGGCGATAACAATTTTATTCATTACTTTGTTGTTAGGTTAGATGTCTAAGCTACTAAACAAAAGTTGTATGCAAAAGGTTATCGTTTTTTTTATTGGTTCAGTATTTTTATTGGTGTTTGCCGCTTACAAAGCACCCGAAAAAGAAAAGGTGAATTGGTTAACTGTTGCTGAAATGCAGGCTGCGTATCATAAAAATCCAAAGCCCGTTTTGGTGGATGTGTACACCAGTTGGTGCGGTTGGTGCAAGGTGATGGATAAGCAAACGTACAGTAATTCAAAAGTGGCGGCTTATATCAATGAAAAATATTATGCAGTTAAAATTGATGCGGAAAGTAAAGCTGAAGTGGAATGGAATGGCGTAGCGTATCAATACAATGCTCAAAATAAGGTGAATGATTTGGCCGTGTATTTATTGTATGGACAAATGAGTTATCCATCTACCGTTTTTTTAAGTTCATTGGATGCAAAACCTGCGCCGTTGCAGGGATTCTTAAAACCAAAGGAGATTGAATCTCCACTCAGGTTTTTTGGTGACGGGTTTTATAAAAGCAACAGTTTTCCCGAATTTATGAAGAGCTTTAACGGAACGTGGTAAACGCAAATCAGTCACGCTGGATTTCTTAGAAATTGACACGACTTATCCTCATGTTATGCCGATGGGAAATTATGCAAACCGTTAGGAGGTTTGAATATTTTTAAAGTATGTTGCCGGATATAGCGTATCTGCCGGTAACCAAATAGTTTATAACGGCAACAGACAGACCTATACTCAATTTGATCTTTTTCATAATCTTATTTTTATAGTTGAAAATTGTAAAGCGAAAATTATACCAAATGATTTTTTTTTAAGCTTGTGGGCAATGGTTGAAGCAAAGTAATCGATATTATTTTATTCGTGGTTCGGATGGCTGATAGGCGGTTGCCGCTACAAGGATGATTTAACTGTAAGGGCCGGCTTGCATGTGCCTGATTTTTATTTTCTGGCATTAACATGATCGTACCATTGCTGATTTAAATATTCAAATTATGACTACTCATGAATTGGTGTTGATATTTAAGCTTAGAAGCTCATAGGGCAACACCTTTCCTGAAATTTTGGCGTAGTTCATCGGCCCTCTCCCGTTCAATAAAAACGTTGTAGTGGCCTTCACGTGCTGGGTTTGGCCTGATGAAATTAAAAGTGAAAAGAAATAGTCTGTCCTTGTTAGTGAGGCGATTTGCTTATTTTTGGACATCGCTCACTCACACAATCACTTTATGAAAGCTGTTACCTTAATTGTATTTTTTTTCTTTTTTTTTGTTCTCTCTTTATCAGCCCAAAATAGTTCGTTGCAGGGCTGGCATCTTAAGGATTCTACATCTTCCGGCTATTACGGCATCAGCCTTGAAAAAGCCTACCAGTTTTTGCAGGAAAAGAAAATTAAAAGTACACCAGTGATAGTAGCTATCCTGGATGATGGTATTGATACTGCTCATGAAGATTTACAGAAAGTACTTTGGTTAAACACAAAAGAAATACCGGGCAATGGCATTGATGACGATGGCAATGGCTATATAGATGACCTGCATGGCTGGAATTTTTTAGGTGGTAAAGATGGAAGGGTTGTAGCTTCTAACAGCAGTGAATGGATTAGGGTGTATTGGCGGTATAAAACAAAATATGAAGGCGTATCCATCGATACTAAACTGCTTTCTAAGGAACAGCAATATGAATATGCCCTTTGGCAAAAGGCAAGGAGTGGGGTAGTTGGAAAAGGTATGAAAGAAGAAGAACTCGATAATTTGAGAACCTACCTTGCAAATGCAATTTTTTGCGACAGCATCTTAAAGCCCTATTTTGCCAAAAAGGAATTTACCGCTAAACAGCTCAGCGATTATAAGCCTGTCAATAAAATGGAGAAAGAAGTGAAGGGTTTTTTGATGCAGGTATTTAAGCAGTTTACGTTGCCGGCTGTTACCAACAGTTTTGTTATAGATGAGTTGCAACAATATGTAGTGGGGGAAATCCGAAAGGCGACCGGCGATAAAGTTCCACCCGAAGACAACCGCAAAGACATCACTGGGGATGATGAAAAAAATGAAGCAAATCGATTCTATGGAAATCCGAATGTTAGCAATGTACCCTTAATGCACGGTACACATTTGTCGGGAATTGTGGCCGCAGATCGCAACAACGGAATAGGGATGCAGGGTATTGCTGATAACGTGCAGATTATGATGGTTCGTACTTCTGCCGAAGGCGATGAGCACGATAAAGACATTGCAACCGGTATTCGTTATGCGGTAGATAATGGTGCCAAAGTGATCAATATGAGTTTTGGTAAAAGTCTGAGTCCAGATAAAAAAATGATTGATGATGCGGTAAAATATGCGTTGGCAAAAGATGTGTTGCTGGTGCAGGCAGCAGGCAACAGTAAAAGAAATATAGATGCCTTTGATAATTTCCCCAATCCAAAATACTTCCTTACTGATTCAATGGCTACCAACTGGATCACAGTAGGAGCAAGCGATTCAGCCGGTATGGTGGCAGATTTTAGTAATTACGGAGCCGGTGTAGTCAACTTATTTGCCCCTGGTGTTGCCATTTATTCCACCATTCCAGGCGGCAATAAGTATATGTCGTGGGACGGCACCAGTATGGCTTCTCCGGTTGTAACTGGAGTAGCTGCTTTAATCAGAAGTTATTTTCCCGGAGTGGATGCAACAGATGTTAAAAAGATATTGGAACAAACAGTGAGTCGCCCTTCCCCAAAGATATTAAAGCCTGGTACAAAAGAAATGGTATCCATGCACCAGCTTTGTAGCAGTGGTGGAATCGTGAATGCCTTGAATGCAGTAAAGCTTGCAGCCGATTTCAATCAATAATTTTTTGAACTAGTTTATAAAGACAGTTCAGTAAATTTTTATTGAGCTGTTTTTTTATACTTAGCAAATAATAATAGTCAACCCTTGCTTTTCGGATAGCCATTCTGGTTAAAAGATTGTATCAATATGTTGAGCATGAAATGGCAGTTTCATTTGTGATCCGATAGATTCAATTGGATGTAGAAATTGATCATTGACCTTTCCCAATTCACCATTCACCATTCACCATTGTCCATTCACCCACACCATTCACACTTATCAGTAGTTATTTTCCTATAAAAAGCCAGACCTATTTCGAATCTTTTGTAGTCGGAATTTGATCCATTTTTTTTTTGTAATCTCCAACCTATTTCCATGCGTTCCACAATCAATACTTCATTCTCCCAATTGGAAAATTGCGTGCTGCATTTTAGTATTAAAAAATTGAAAATCAAGTTGTTAAATGTTTGGCACCATTTAGGAAAAGAACGGTATATAAAAATATATAACTGAATCAAATAATTTTTTCTAAATAGAGTTTCATCTAATAGCAATGATTGTTCTCTATCAAAATGGCTAATTATGTAAGGTGAATAAAAAGGGATTCCATTTTAAATATTAATTGAATTTTTAATTAAAAAAGGAAGTCGTTTTACCTTTAAAAGCATATTTGGAAATGGTAACATTTTTCAAAGAATAGACCGAAGGGTTTTCATTAATAAATAATAATCAAACTTTTTATCTTAAAAATAAACCACCAATAAAATTACCAACAATGAAAAGTAGTATTCAAAAATTGACGTGCCTGTTTGCCTTTAGCCTGATTATTTTCGGATCCTGCAAAAAGGGTGATACTGTTGCCCCAACCCCTGATCCATCCTCTGGTAATATCGCCGTTGATAAATTAATC
>JBBQKO010000115.1:0-12489 GCA_038327005.1 Chitinophagales bacterium
GTAAACACATCAATTTTTCCTTCGGCACCTACATTGGCAGCATTGTAATTATATTCTGTTTGAGGATACAACAAACGCCTTGGTATTTTGGTTGAGGTGTTTCCAGGATCCACTGAAATTGGAGGTCCTGCATCATAACCAACCGGAGTTCCCAAAACATAATCCGTTCTTCTGTAATCTGACCATGTTTCAAAAGGGGCAATTGTGTTTAGAGCAAACCATTTCTGGGAAAGAATGGTGAATAATCCGCCCCCTGCTTCATCATAATCAACATCCGGATACCCTGCGTTGGCTGAAATATATGAATCAGCAGCATTGCTGGAAAGGACATCGGTTGTTCCTACTTTCAACCAAATAAATGATTCACGAACAGCAGCGGCCAACAATTCCTTTGCAGTTGGTCCGCTTGTAAGAACACCTCTTTGCCTTGCCTCTGCCTGCAAAAAAAAGCTTTCAACACTTGTCAAAATCCAGGATCTTGAAGCTGCGCCGTCGGGTGATAAGCCCGGACCACGAACGGTAGAGAGTTTTGAACCAATTAAATCCTGGTTGCCTGCTGGTGTTCCAAAAGTAATTCCGGTCTGTCCTGCTGTAGTCCCACTAGGAGATACATAAAAACGATTGATACGAGGATCGCCATTGTACCGGTAATACTCAAGCGCATACTCACCAGCCCTATATTGATCACGTTGGCTACCTGAACCACTTTCATTGGTATTGTAAAACCGATAGTAAGGCTGAGGTTTAGATCCTGAAAATCCGGGATTTAAATGAGCAGATTCACCTGAACCTAAAAATCCTTCTGTAGTAATTTTGGCTACTTGTTCTGAAACAGAAATACCCGGTGCAACGGTAGTACTTGTTACGCCGTTATGCAAGTGTATTATCATACGAAGCCTGAGTGTGTTGGCAAATTTTTTCCATTTTTTTATCTGTTCCGGATCTTCTTGAATAGCCGTTAACGAAGGATTACCATATACGATATCCGCTGTATGAATATCAGGGTTTTTAGTAACCGAAGAAACTGCGGGATTATTAAGCAAGGCAATAGCAATATCCAGATCGGCAAATATTGCTTTATAAATATCGACAGCTTTGTCATATTTCGGTGTTGGTTTAACAGTACCAAGAAAAGCCTCAGAATAGGGTAAATTACCATAAATATCTGTCAGCATTTGGAAGCAATGCGATTTCATAATGCGGCCAATTGCTTCATAAGTACCAGCACCACTTTCTTTTGCCTTATTAATCATGATATTATAATTATTCGCATTGGCATATAGATTAAACCAAATACCAGCCTGAAAATCGTTCGTAAACCTATAGGTTTCAACATCAGTGATCGACTGATAAGAACCTGAGCGTGCCCAATATCCCATCCACATTTGAAGGAAGGCCCAGTCACCTGCAATTTCTGAACTTGTAAATTGCTGTGCGCCTGGTAACAGTACAGATGGTGTAACGGAAACATCGGTTACACTATCAGGATTCGAATTAATATCGAACTTTTCTTTTTTACAACCAGCAGCAAAGAGTACAGTTGCCAATGATGTAAATATTATTATCTTTTTAAATTTCATTTTATTGCTAATTTTTTGTTTTAAAATCTGATTACCAGGTTAGCACCAAAAATTCTTGTTGGAGGCATATTGTAAGCGGTACTTCTTCCTACTGCATTTCCTGTATAAGCGGCGTTGCCGTTGGCAGAAAATTCAGGATCAGTCCATTGATTTGATTTTGGTAAAAACATCAAAAGATTTCTTCCATTTATTCCGATGGTAGCACCTTTAATTACATTTGATACGCCCGTTCCAAAAATAGTAACAGGAATCTGATACGTTAATGCAACTTCTCTTAATTTCCAGAAAGCACCACTCGCAAGATAGTTAGTAGTAACATTGGTATTTAAATCGCTGTTATAAAACAAGCGACCGTATGTTTGTGTGTACACATCTTTGTTTTCTACAAACTTTCCAGATCCGTCATCATAAACTGAATTAGGAAATACAAATGCTCGACGACCATTGCCACCACTGCGTTCAGAAATTCCGTTGTCATCTAAAAATCCACCTAACTGGTCAGCTACAATCTGGTTGCCCGTGCGGTAATCAGCAACTGCACTAAAGCTAAATCCTCTCCAGTTTACATTCAGGTTAAGACCAACTATATGCTCTGGCATTGTTTTTCCAAATAAAGAAAGATTTGGATTTTGTGTTGGCATACCCGTGCTACGATCAACTATTACACGTCCCTGGTTATCTCTGATATAATCAGTTAATTTAAAAACAAATGCAGATTGCCCAACAATGGCATAGTTAAAATTACCAATACCCAATTCGCTTACACCATCTACAATGGATGTAACCTTATTTTTTTGGTTGGTATAATTCATCTTAAAATCAATGTTGAACTCCCCGATTTTTACAAGAGGCGTCAGTTTCAAATCAAGTTCAAGACCGTTATTTGTAAAAGACGCAGCATTTTGTCTAGCGGTTGTAGAACCGGTCGTGTTAGATTGCTGCACACCAATAATTTGATCAGAGTTGTCCTGACTGTAATAGGTTGCCTCAAAATTGATCCTGTTTTTTGCAAAAGCTAACTCCAAACCAACTTCTTTGTTAACAACAAACTCAGGACTGTATTTAGTAGAAGCTGTTGTTGAAGTGGCCTGAAAACCCAAAATATCACCGTATGGAAAGAAATTCGATCTGGCAAATACATTTTCAAATGCATAAGGATCCAAGTTTACATTTCCAGTTTTAGATAGAGCACCACGTATTTTTGCAAAGCTGATCAGGTTACTGTTTTGAAGAGCAGGAATTACCTGACTTAAAACAAATGAAGCACTTACACCAGGATAGAAGAATGCGACATCACTTTTTTTGAAGGCTATACCAGGCTTAACAAGACGACTATCAACATCATAACTACCAGTTGCTTCTAAGAAAGCCCAGCCATTATAATCAAGCGTAAACCTTCCATAATAGCGCTCTAGTCTTGTTTTTGAATTTGCTACGCCTACATTTGGCTCACCTTTACGCAATTGTGTTGTAAATAAAGTTGCAGTACCCAGGTTATCACTACCAACACTCAGGAACCTTGAACGGCTTTCACGATAAGACTGTCCTACCAAAGCACTCACAGCAAATCTTCCAAACTTTTTATTGATCGTTGCAAACATTTCTGAAGTAAGCCGATTACTAATAGTGGAAGCATCGGATACAGCAGAAGTTATATTAAGCGTACCATGATCTCTAAGCGTATTATGAAAAGCAGAGTAGTTAAAAGCACCTCTTGTGCTGCGGGATTCTGCATTGGCAACAGTTACACCAACCCTATAGGTAAAATTCAACCAACTGGTCGCTTTAAAGTTCAACTCTCCATTACCAAAAATATCATCGCCTCTTCCTTTCTCCCTGTTGTTGTCTTTTGCGAAATAAGGCGTTTTAGCGTTGTTGTCAAGGTAAGGAGTATAATATCCATCAGGACTTGAAAAGTAATCTGTTCTCCAGTTTTTAAACTGACTTAAATCGTATTGGCCAGGTGCACTCGTTACTCCGTAATATACGATGGTGTTGTTATTGGTAATATCATACTGCGAGTTAGTGTAACGAAGGTTAAAGCCAGCCTTGAATCTGCCATATTCTTTATCTGCCTTTAAAGTAAAAGATCTTCTGTTATTTTCATCGCCGGGCATAGTACCCTTAATAGTAACATTTTGAGCACTCAGGTAAAAATCACCTGCTGCAAATGAAACGTCTGTTTGATTGGTAACACCTGTATTAAAAAAGTTCCTTCTGCCATTTTCAACATATGAATAGGGAAGCATTAATTTTTGTGTATCAGGTTTAGGTCCGGTTTGCCCAAACTGACGCATTGATCCATCAAAACGATCACCCCAGCTTTGTTGTTCAATTGGTTCAAAAGTGCCGTATCCTAAAGCATCAGGCGCATAACCAGAACCAAATGTTTTCTGAAACTTGGGTAAATAAGAAATACTTTCCAATTGAGTGGTTTGGCTAAAAGTAACGGTTGGTTTGCCTTTTGCACCTTTTTTGGTGGTAACAAGAATAGCTCCATTTACCCCATCCGGACCATAAATGGCTGTTGAAGAAGAAGACTTCAAAACGATTACTTCCGCAATATCATTTGGATTGATAGAACTTAAAAAACCCAATCCCAAAGGAATTCCATCCAACACAAGCATTGGCTGGTTATTACCTGTTAACGAACGGATACCTCTAAGTGTGATACGTGTATCAGCAAACACACCAGAGTTGGTAGTTTGGATATTTAAACCAGATACTTTACCAGTTAAACCATTTTGCAGGTTTACCGGCGAAGCCTGTGTTAATTCCGCAGCTCTTACTTTTGCTGTTGAATAACCCAGCGATTTAGCCTGCCGTTGAACACCCATGGCCGTTACAACAACTTCTTCTAATTTATTATCCTTTTGCTCAAGAACAACACTCAAATTCCCTGTTTCAGAAACTCTTGATGTAACTGTTCCAAAAGCAATAGCAGTGATAGTTAATACATCTCCTGTTTTTGCATTGATTTGAAATTCTCCGTTATCATCTGCAGCAACAGTAGCACCTGCTTTTGTTTTAACAGTAGCCCCGGATACTGCGGAGCCTTTAGAATCAATAACCCTACCCTTTACTAAACGGGTCTGAGCTGAAACGACTCCAATCGATAGTAAGGCTACTATCATCATAGTCATAAATTTTCTCATGTTTAAATTTGTTTTATGTTTGAATTAGTGAATAATGAACGCAGACTGATTCGAAAAAAGGCTTTTCATTGTTAGAAAAAAGATAACAATCACATAATAAAGGATTGTCAAAAGAACGGATTTGCTGCTTAAATAACAAAAAAAATGTTAAAATTCAATATCACTTGATGATTTACCGATGGGAATTCCTTATATGCATTTTTAAGAGATGTGATGAAATCTAAAATCTGCCCAACTTACTACTATTTTTGCAAAAAAAAAGCCTATAACCACAAATTGAAATACTAAATCCAAATTTGGTTGAAAATTTTCGAAATCTCACCTTCATATTAAGGAATATATCAAGACGAAGGCATTAAAATTGGTAAATATTGTGGTTCAAGATCGGGGAACTAACAAAAAAAGAAAAGAAACAATAAAACCAACTGTCAGCCGAAAGGATATCTATGCGATTATGAAAATTAATTATGGCACCTTCTTTTAACTTGAGCGCCTATTTTGTAAATGACAGGTCGAGGCATCCGGTTTTAACTGGTTGAATCTACCCCTCCAGCCCCCTGATTATTTCGTTTACGGTTTGTTGTAGATGATGCCTTTTGATGATGCATTTAAGGAAAAAACAGGAAGGATATCGGATCCCAACCATATTAAATCCCGTTGTTTCATAATTGCAATAAAAAGCTTAATTGCCCAATCGGGAAAATCGGATTTGAAAAATGTTACACACACTCAGTAAGGCAGTTAGAAACAAACGGCTTCTGTTATTGGCTTTAAATCTCAATTTGGTAATATCAGGTAAAAGTTGCCGTGGATTGGGAATAACTATAAAGACAATCACTTTCTTAATTTTTTGAAACCCGTAGGGCTTACAAAACCTATTAATAAACAAATACCAGGTAAACCTAAACTTCGAAACCTCTCCCTTATTAAAAAGTATAGGAGATATTTGAAATAAAAAAGGCAGCATGTTTTAAAAGAACCTGTTTGTCTGGTATTAATATCCTATACTCTGAACGAGGTTTTTATTTACTCTTATCTCTCTGTCAGAAATACTTTTTTTTCAGAAAAATACTTCGTCGCTAAGTGTTAAAAATGCTTCGCTCTTGATATTCTTGTCCAATAATACCAAATTCGCTAAAAATTATTCTCTGTACTTGTTTTTTGACAGGCAAAAAAAACATGAAGAAATCGTAAAAAATCATTCATCAAAAAATATAAATCATTCAAATTCTATTATTAAAAAAAGGCATAATTCATATACTGAACTAGCCCTTTTTCTTATTTTAGCGAATTGATTAAATTCTAATTATCAATAACCGGGGTTTTGGGTTAACGAACTATTTGCGTCTATTTCACGCTGTGGAATTGGAAACACTAATATTTTATCGTTATAAGCTAAACTACCAGTTGATAGTTTAAGTCTTCTGAGCTCGTGAATTTTAAACCCTTCAAATGCTAATTCTAAACTCCTTTCGGCCAAAATATTAGCCAATGTAGGCGCTACAATAGAAGGAAGATTGGTTCGAACAGGATTGCGAACAGATGCCAGATCTACTTCAGGAGTAGCTCCAACAGAGGTTCCCAGTCGCAAATTAGACTCTGCCCTGATTAATAAAATTTCAGACAAACGAAGCACAGGAATATTTTGACTAAAACTTTGCCATTTACCGCAATAATTATTTCCGGGCCTTGCACCAGTACCAACATAGTACCACTCACTACGACGCAAATCGTTTTGCGGGTAACTATTCAAAAAGCTAGCCGTGATACGCACATCTGCACGACCTATTCCCGGCAAACTTGCATAAAAAGTAGCTAACCCATCATTACTGGTTCCAGCATTGTTCTGATCATTTTGCTGAACTTCAAAAAGGCTTTCGTTGGTATTCTTATTTGTAAAAGCTGCCAAGACAGCAGCATTCATCTTATAATTGGCAACCGCTGAATTTGACGCACTTCTTGCATTTACAAAATCGCCTTTTTGTAAATATACCTTCGCCAAAAATCCGCTCGCAACAGCCTTACTAGCTCTATTTCCGTTGGCTACAGGCAATTTTGTAACCGCATTAGTAAGGTCGGTAATTACTGCTGCGTACACTTCAGAAACTGTGTTGCGTGCAGGTTTTAAAAATGCATCTGTTTCGTTTTTTGTAGATTTTGTAACGATCGGAATACCAAGTTGGGTGTTGTTTGCTAATGATGCATCATAAGGCAACGCATATAGTCGAACAAGTTCAAAATGCATAATAGCCCTTACCCATAAGGCCTCCCCTTCCAATTTAGATTTTTGGGCAGCATTGGTGATTATATTTAAATTTTCTAAAACAGTATTTGCCGAATTTATTGCCGAATATCCCCGAATCCAAGTACGGCTTGCTTCTGCATTTTCACGGGTCATGGTTTTATTGGTTATCTGGCGAAAACTCGTAAACGTCCCTCTCCAGGTGCAATAATCAGCATTTGCTAAAAGCTCAGGCAAAAGATTTAGATTGGTTCCATATAGTGCACCATTTCCAAGTGTTGAATAGCAACCGATCATAGCAGATTCCAGATCATCTGTTGTTTGTATTGCGGTAGCTGCATCAATATTTTGTTGGGGTTTTAAATCTAATTTTTTACTGCAACTGAAAATGCCAGCTGACAGTAACAAAACCAATATCGTGCTATATAAAAATCTTATTTTCATGTCTTTAATGATTTAGTGATAAAATTTAAAATACAAAATTTGCTCCGAATGTGACATTTTTTGCTTGCGGAGGCGTGTAAAAATCATGCCCAAGGTTTAAATCACCTGTGTAAGTAGCATTCACTTCAGGGTCATATCCGGTATATTTTGTGAAAGTGAAAAGATTGGTTGCAGCAGCATAAAGCCGGATATTATCAATTTTGAATTTAGTAAGATATCTTCGTGGCACATTGTACCCGAGGTTTACGCTTTTTACTCTAAAATAAGATCCATCCTGTACCCAACGGCTACTTTTTATAGCCCCGTTACCCGCATATAAACGTGGTTGCGGAACGTTGGTGATATCACCTTTCTTTTTCCAGTATTTCATTTGATCTACTGTCTGGTTATCAAAATAATCACCATTTACGCTTTGAAAAAAACCTGCAATGTTATAAAGGCTATTTCCGCTTACAAACTGGCATTGAACATCAAGGTCAAAAGCTTTGTATTTAAACCGATTATTGATACCCCCGTAAAAATCTGGATTTGGATCACCAACGATCTTATCAGGTGCAGCAATCTCATCATTAGTTTTGGTTCCATCGGCTTGTGTGTACAAAGCATCTCCATTTTCAAGATCAACACCTGCATATTCTTTCCCAAAAAACTGTCCGTATGGCTGTCCAACGGCAAGTCTTCCTAAAGTTCGAGACCCCGGATTTACTGGTACAACTAAACGTGTAACCTTATTTTTATAAGTTGATATATTGAATGAGGTTGTCCAAGTAAAATTTTTACTTTGAATATTTGTAGTATTTAATACAAATTCCCATCCCCTATTTTCCATATCACCCACATTTTTAGTAATTGAAGTAATACCAGAAGTTGCAGGTGTATTTACATTTAACAAAAGGTCGTTTGTTTTTTTGTAAAAATAATCTACTTCCCCTGTTATACGGTTATTTAGAAAACCAAAATCAAAACCCAGGTCAAACTGATTCGTATTCTCCCATGATAACCTAGGATCTCCAATCGAAGTTAAAATGATACCAGCTAAGTTTGCATAAGCAGAAGAACCAAATAGACTTAAACTGCTAAAGTTACCGATTTCAGCATTTCCAGTTTTCCCGTAGCTTGTCCTTAATTTCATAAAGCTGATCGCCTTTGAGTTTTTCAGAAAATTTTCTTCACTAACAATCCAGCCGACAGAAGCTGCAGGAAATGCCCCATATCTATTATCCTTACCAAATCTGGAAGAACCATCAATACGATAACTGGCACCTAGTAAATACTTATTTTTAAACTTGTAGCCAATTTTTCCAAAATAAGACAAAAACGTATAGTTTGTCTCACTTGAAGACCCTCCATCAATTACTGATGCACTCGCAATTTTTTTAAATTTGTCATTAGGGAAACCGATACCACTGGCATTAATTGAAGCAACGCTGCCATATTGATACTCCATACCAGCAAGTGCTTCCAGTTCACTATTTGAACCCAATTTTTTCTTGAAATTAAATGTATTAGAATTGGTAGCAATAGTTGAAGTAACCTGATTGCTAAAAGAACGACCTGTGGGAGCTCCATCTAACGTCTCTTTGCCATTATAACTTTCTTCCTGATAGTTCAACCAATCAACACCAGCCTGCGTCCGAAAACTGAGAAAAGGACTAATGGTCCATTCCGCATAGGCGCTCCCAATCGTACGAAAATTAGTTCCAATATTTGTAGACGAAGCCAACTCTATCAGGTTGTTATAGTAGATAGTTGCTGCATTGTATTTTCCATCAGCGTCTCGTAAAGGCTGTATAGATGGAATAGCATTCAACTGGACTGGATTTGTAAAATTGTTATCCGAAGCTACACGAAAGTTTTTCGTACGGTTCAAATTTAAGTTCATGCCAATCTTTACCTTTTCACTGATAGAATGATCTAAGTTAACTCGTATTGTTGCACGTTGTAACCGGTTAGCAATTATAATACCTTTTTGATCGTTTATTGAACTACTTACTAAAAATCTTGTTTTCTGGTCCCCACCATTTATAGAAAGATTAACTTGATTTAAAGATGCTGTTCTGAAAGCTTCATCGGCCCAGTTGGTATTAAAATCCTTATCCCAGTCTGTAGTACCTGTTTCTGCTTCAAACTCCTCTGAAGCAATGTAACCCTCATTATCTGCGGCTGCTCCAAATAATTCTCTGTATTGAGTCGCATTTAAAAAATCCTGTTTTCTTGTTGCCTTGCCGAAGCCACCGAAGTATCCTAAGTTGACTTTAGTTTTACCAGACTTACCACTTTTGGTAGTCACCAATAACACCCCATTCGATGCTCTGGAACCATATATAGCAGCAGCAGCAGCATCTTTCAAAACCTCAATTGATTCAATATCATCTGGGTTTAATGTAGCTAAAGGGTTATCAGGTTCACCACTGGAACCAAGTGCGCCACTTCTTACTGGAACGCCATCAACTACAATAAAAGGTTGCTGGTTTGCTGAGATAGATGAAATGCCACGCACACGAATCGTAAGTGCCTGGCCTAACTTACCACTTCCTTGATTTATGAAAACACCGGCAGCCCGTCCTTGTAATGCACTTTCAAATGAGTTCATCGGTAAATTTTGAAATTCCTTAGATGTAACTTTTGCAATAGAACTTGTAAGTTCTCTTCTAATCTTTGTTCCGTAACCCGTAACAATCACTTCAGACAATTGGTTATCGCCCTGAGTTAAAGCAATTGAAACCAGATTGTTGTTAATCTTAACTTCACTGGTTTTAAAACCCACGTAAGTAAAAACCAACACAGCAGCATTCTGAGGTACTTCTAATTTGAAACTCCCATCTGGTAATGTGGTTGCAAATTTTTGTGTGTTTTTGGCACTAACACTTACGCCACTTAGTGCGGAACCATCTTTTGCATCTGTAACCTTTCCGGTTACCTCTTTGGTTTGTGCAAACACTGCATTTAAGCAAAGTAATGCAAGCACAACGCAGAATCCAATTTTTCTCATAAAATTATTTTGGTTATCAATACTGGCAAATTAGGAAATATTTAACGATTAAATAAAATGATTTAACAAAAAATTTAAAATTATTTCTTTCATCCGTGCAAAATGTGCAAAAAAAAAACATTTTATAGAACATTAAATATTAAAAAACTATCAAAATTTTAAAATCTGAATTGCAGCCGACATGTTAACACATCATCTTTTAGATCGCTGGTAAAGCCTGTCAGGTTAGTTTGTTCATTTTTTACGAAACCATAAAAAAGTACCACTTTAGTTTGGTCGGATAAATGGTAGAGATAACCAATATTAAGGGTCTTATAACGGATGTCAGCCGCAGTAAAGCCAGCTCCAATTTCTTTGCTTTTTACGTTTGTATTGGGGTCGTACCAATCGTATTTTATTACCAGTTGGTGCTTCAATGAAAAAAGATGTTGCACAAAATAAAAGTAAGCGCCGTTAAAATTTCGTTTATAAAATCCATTGTTTCCAGTAGCAAGCGCAACAGGGGTTTCGGAATTATTGCTGGTGCCGGTTTGTGTGCCGGTAATATACTCTGCCCGCAATTCTGTATACCCTTTTTTATTTTTTATTCTTATTTGTGCATCCAATCCGTGATATCGCCTCGGAGAATATTGCCCCATATTTCCAACACTGGAATCAAGCTGTTGTTTCTTAATGCCGCCATCCTCTACGGTGGTGAATACAAACTTTGTGTTCTGTAACAATCCACCATATAATAAGGATGCACCTGCGGATAAATTTACTTTCCTGGATAAAGGATAAGGCTTTAATGCGATACGCCCAATAACGTCCTTCCTATTGTCAAAATCACCTACAGCATTAATGCCCTGTCCGTTAAAAAAACCAAGATCGATTTTAAGATACCTAAACCGATGGGCTTTTTTTCGCACATCAAAGCTTACCATTGCTCCCAGATCGCGTTCGCTTTTCATTAATATCTGGCTCATACGGCCTCTTTCCGGCGACTCACGGTCGCTACTGCTGAGGTTCACCTCGTAACCAAAAGGGCGGGCAAACATACCGGTGGTAAAAGAAAAAAGCTGAAACTTGTTCTCAAATATTCTACCCCAAACATCTCTTACTGTAAAAGCCCTTTCGTTGGCATCGAACTGAAAAACTATTTGAACTCCCGGCTCTTGTACATTTGTATTGTGCACATAGTCGATGCGGATTCTGCTCCGCCTGAACATAAAACGATTGCTTACATTGGGTGCATAATCACCTCCCTCAAAACTTTTAATGCCTTTAACCGCTGCTACCTGAAACTGTGGTTGTATATATCCGCCTAATCGCAAATGATCAAATTTTTTGTAAATACCCAACATACCTTTTCCGGCCTCCTTGGTGGTATCCAGCATATCCATTAAAAATTGCGCCTGAACAAATTGGCAAAATAAGATTGCCATTGCAGTGCAAGCCAGTATTTTCTTAAGCATAAAAGCAAATTTCGGCGCAAAGGAATAACAATTTAATGTTACCTCTGTGTTACCAAATCATTAACAATTAAAATTAGCTCTGTTTCTTTCGTGTATTGCGTAACCTTTGCGGCAAAATTTTATAACTATGGCTGGTTTGAATTCGATTTTAAAAATATTTCTACCAAAAGACAGGGTATTTTTTCAACTGTTTGAGAGCGTTTCGGAAGAACTGGTGAAAATGGGTGAAAAATTAAAAGAAGTGGTAAATGAGCCCGATTTTGATAAAAGGGGTCAGTTGATACAAGAGATAGAAGATATGGAGCATGTGAATGATGATTACACCCATAATATTTTCACTGAACTAGGCAAAAATTTTATTACACCGTTTGATCGGGAAGACATCCATTATCTTGCTTCGGCTTTGGATGATATTGCAGATTACATTTATGCATCGGCTAAAAAAATTAATTTTTACCGTGTTAATCCGAATGATATTGGTATTAAAAAAATGGCGGATCTGATAGCGGTAGGATGTGTGCATGTACACAAAGCCGTTACTGAGTTGAGGAACATGAAAAATATGCGCCAGATTACGGATGCGTTGGTTGCCATTAACAGCATCGAAAATCAGGCGGATGAC
>JBBQKO010000116.1:0-12461 GCA_038327005.1 Chitinophagales bacterium
CTGTGTCTTCCCTGTTACTACTGCTTTGAGTTGAATACTATTTCAGTTAAAAAAGTTTAGTTTTAACGCTATTAAATAGTCACCATGAGCGCCAGATATAAATTTATTGATAATGAAGGAGTATATTTCACCACCTCAACAGTAGCAGGTTGGACGGATATTTTTACACGATAAATATACAAAACAATCCTACTGGATAGCATTTTGCATTGTCAGCAAAGCCAGGGTTTAAAAATACATGCGTGGGTGTTAATGACCAATCATTTACATACCATCTGTAGTTGTAAAGAAGGACAAGATTTGGGATTGATATGGCGAAATATAAAAAGCTTTACCGCCATGAAATTAATAGATGCCATCATCAACAATTCAAAGGAAAGTAGAAAAGAATACCTGCTCCATACTTTTGCAACGGAAGGTAAAATAAGCAGCAGTAATTTTAAACACAAGTTTTAGGAGCATGAAAATCACCCGGTATTATTAAACAGTACGGAAATGTATAACCAGCGTTTAAATCATATTCATTGGAACCCTGTAACAGCAGGCTTTGTAGCGGAGCCGTGGCATTGGATATATAGTAGTGCAACTGATTATTTCACAGAAAAAAAAGGGCTGCTGGATCTTATTATTTTGGATGGTTTTTTAAGACCGAAGATTAGTAACAGGGAAGACACAGGACGGAGTCCTGCGCCTGTGGGGGAATATAATTTTTAATTGGCTAATTAATGCTGAAATGAGTAGTGATTTCTTTAAGCAGATTTACTGCACGGGAAATATTTATCCGATATTTTTTTATGTGTTCATAATTTAATACAGCAACAAATTCATTCATTAATTCGTCACAACTAAAAATGTCTATTTCTTACAAATCAATAATGACAATTATTTTTGATGATTGTTGGTTATAAAATACCTTATCCAGATATTATTATCCAATACAAACCTGTTTACCCTTAAAATGATATTCTTGATTTATGTTTCCATTTATCAATTTGTTTAAGGGTAGGTTTACGGATGCCTTTAAGTGGGTTTGCCAAGGCAGCAATTCCTTTTCGTTTCAGGCGTTTTACTTTTAGCTTAGTTAGCAATAGCTGCTGTTCCAAAGGATTGAGCAATGCTGCCTCCTTTGCTATTTCCGCCGGTATATCTTTTATCGCTACTGACATGGTTTATCTGTTTAAATCCAATTTACTGAATAATAGTGTTATTTCAAGCGCAAGCGCCTTTGCCCGGAAAGAGGAATCTAAATATGCAACTGGGCAGTCAATGGTAAGACGGATTTTTTAGGCACGATCCGATAGCTCAGATTACACGAATTTTGAGCACGAATTTCACGAATTTTGGATACGACTTACACGAATTAGTATTCACCGCATGGATCGATATGTTATTCTCTCGTTATCGGATGGTCAATATTTCATTATTTACAATTCACAATTCACCATTCACAACTCACCCTTAACACCAACTTTAAAAAATCTCCTGCAATACTTCAAGGGTTCGCATTACACCAAAGTCTGGGATATGTAAAGCATAATAGGTCTGGTAATGCAATAATAGTTTTCGTCGGGTGTCGTGGTGTAATTTAAACTGGATTAATTCATGCGGTTGCATCACTTTTAATAATTGTGATGTTATTTGCGCCAGTTCGCCTTCAATAAAGTGAGGGTGTTCTGGTTGAATCGACATAAAGTTGCCTTCTTCCAGATCCAGTACAGGCTGGTCTTCAGCATAGTTGTCGTGTATCTGAAAGCCAAAAAAATGTGGTAACTGAAGCGAAAAGTAGAGGGCAAAATTAGCGGTAACAGCCTTATCTGCATTATCTAACTGGATTAACACATCTTCACAAAAGTAAAATAGGGCTGTATTTTGCTCCGGCTGTTTTAAACATTTTTGCAATAGCTCAACTATGTATAGTGCAATACTATTTTTAATTACATCGCTCAATACCTGTTGAAACAGGTAATCCCATTTAAATTCTTTGATGCGTTGCATTGGCTTTTGGTCGCTATGGTAAACAACCAGGTCGAGTATAGCCCCGGGTTGAAAGTGATTGGCTTTGGCAGAGGATTTTTTTGCTGTGCGAACACCATTCACCATATAGGTTTGCACGCCAAATAATTCGGTAAACATGGTAACCACCACACTTGTTTCACCATATTTGATGGTGCGTAAAACGATGCCTTTTGTTTTGTGTGTCATGCCCTATGCCTGAAAGAAAAGTTGAAGTGGTTAGTAAATTTAACTGTCTTTCAAAAATAGCATACAATAAGTTAGGTGATCAAAATACTTGGAAAGCGCTGAAAGGTGGATGTTTTTTGGAAGCCCTTTTTTAGGAGTCAATTAGCTGACAACTATACTTTACTGTCAGGTTTGCATCCGGTTTAGTTAAGGATTGATTTTCGCTAGTAGCTTTACAGATGCAACGCTTAACGCAGTTGGGGGTTAGGTTTAATGTGAACAGGGATAGGATGTTGCTTTATAGAAGGAGCTGCGGCGCAGTTTTTGGAGATTGTGTAAAAATGGAATCATCTTAAAAAATCCAGTTCCGTTCAAATTGTTTTTCTTTGCATCTTCTTAATCAATCTTTTATTTATGTGGAAACGTTTAGGGACTTTCGTGATTAATTACCGCCTGCCTCTTTTAGTAGCTCTTTTTATCGTAACAATAATCATGGGTTTTTTTGCCAGTAAGGTAAAACTGAGTTACGAATTTGCCAGGGCAATCCCAATCGATAATCCCAAATACAAAGAATACAAGGAATTTAGAGAAAAATTCGGCGACGATGGTAATGTGCTGGTGGTTGGGGTGCAAAGCGATTCGCTGTTTGAATTAAAAAATTTTAAAGCCTATTACAGTTTACTTCAACAACTAAAAAGGGTGAGTGATGTAGAAGATGTATTGAGTGTACCTTCTACTATTAACCTGCAAAAGGATAGTGCCACCGAAAAATTAAATGCAGTAAAAATATTTTCGGATAGCATCAATACACAAGCTGGGCTTGACTCTGCGAAGAATATCTTTTTAAACCTGCCTTTTTACAAATCACTTTTATACAACCCGGAAACAAATGCCTATTTGATGGGGGTGAGAATCAATAAGGATTCATTGAATTCACCTAAGCGTTCTCAAATTGTAAAAGATATTACGGTTGCTGTAAATGCTTTTGAGAACGATACCAAAATTGCAACGCATTTAAGTGGCTTGCCTTTAATAAGAACTGTGGTAGCCGATAAGTTGCAACGGGAAATGAAAGTATTTTTGATAGGTTCCCTACTGTTAAGTGCTTTGATTCTGTTGCTTTTCTTCCGTTCATTCAGTACCATGTTGCTTTCTTTGTTTGTCGTGATTTTGGGTGTAATCTGGAGCCTGGGCATATTGCAGTTGTGCGGTTACAAAATCAGTTTGCTCACAGCATTAACGCCACCATTGGTAGTAGTAATTGGTATTCCTAATTGTATCTATTTTATCAATAAATACCATACCTGCTACCTGAGTAGTGGCGATAAAAATAAATCGTTGATAGATATGGTGAGTAAAATGGGCATCGTAACCCTGTTTTGTAACATATCCGCCGCCATTGGATTTGCAGTATTCGCCTTAACAAAGAGTGCGATATTGCAGGAGTTTGGGGTAGTTGCAGGTATTAGCATCATGCTGATCTTTGTTATTTCATTTATTTTATTGCCGGCTGTATTAAGTTATTTACCGGCTCCAAAACCCGCACAAACAAAATATCTAAATAACAAGTTGATCACTTCATTCTTGCTGAGAATAGAGGGATGGGTGATGAACCACCAAAAGCCGGTTTATGCAATTACTGCGGTAGTTCTTATTTTTTCTGTCTTAGGTATTTTTAAACTGAATACAGTTGCATTTATTGTAGATGATTTACCCAAGACGGATAAAATATACACCGATATGAAGTTTTTTGAGAAGAACTTTAAAGGGGTGATGCCGCTGGAAATTGTGATAGATACAAAAAAACGAAATGGTTTAGCCGGCATGCGGGCACTAACGGTATTTGAAAAAGTAGATTCACTTGCGCAATATATCGGGGCAAAAAAAGAAATGAGCCGACCGTTAAGTATTGCAGAAGGATTAAAGTTTGCAAAGCAGGCTTTTTACGAAGGCGATTCTGCCAACTATCTATTGCCCAATAGCTTTGACGGTGCTTTTGTAGGCGAATATTTACGACCAAACCGGAGCGATAGTGGTAAAAAAAACAACTTTACCAAAATGTTGTCTTCCTTTATGGACACCTCCCGGCAAACCACCCGCATTAGTGTAAGTATGGCAGATGTAGGCACAAAGGAGTTACCTCATATTTTAAAAGGCATCCAGGAAAGAGCCGGACAATTGTTTGATTCCAGCCAATATAATATCCAGCTTACCGGCACCACCATCACCTTTTTGGAAGGAAGCAGCTTCATCATCAGTGGATTAAAAGAAAGTATTTTATGGGCTTTTTTGCTCATTTCACTTTGTATGCTATACCTGTTTAAATCTGCCCGAATACTTGTTTGTTCTTTGATACCAAATCTTATCCCATTGGTAATAACTGCCGGAGTAATGGGCTGGGTAGGTGTTCCTTTAAAACCATCTACGGTGTTGGTTTTCAGTGTGGCGCTGGGTATAGCGATAGATATCACCATCCGTTTTTTAGTTAATTATAAGCAAGAACTTCCCATACACAATAGCGATATACCATTGACTGTAGCCGCAACCATTAAAAATACCGGTCTTAGCATTGTTTATACATCCCTTGTTTTAATAGCAGGTTTTATCATCTTCTGTTTCAGCAGTTTTGGAGGAACCATTGCATTGGGTTGGCTTACTTCAGTAACCCTGTTAGTGGCTACCATTACAAATCTTGTATTGTTGCCTGTATTGTTGTTGAATACAAGAAAAGGGGGATAAAGAGGATTGATATTTCCAATCAATTCAAGTAGCAATTTTTTTTTGACCCAATCTCTATATCCCAGAAGACAAAAGGGTGGCGGATATAAGTAAATTTAAATATATCTAAATATTTTTTTTGACAGGGTTTTC
Organism: Chitinophagales bacterium; assembly: GCA_038327005.1. GTDB lineage: Bacteria > Bacteroidota > Bacteroidia > Chitinophagales > Chitinophagaceae > Ferruginibacter. The sequence goes on from JBBQKO010000116.1 coordinate 5,053, forward strand.
AAATGATTATCAATTTTTTGGCGGGAGATGTTAAGGTAATGTCAAATTTTATTTGGAAAATTGAACTAGAATGCCAAAATTTGCTGTTCTGAAAATTTTTAAACAATTTCCAATTAAGCAGCGTTATCATAATGTTAATTGTCATAATTATTCATTTTCAACTCAAATTTTCAACAAAATCTAAAAAACCTAAAAAGAGCTTATGAAGAAATTATTGTACTTGTGTACGGTACTGCTGTTTTCCTCCGGGCAGTTGTTCGCACAAAAAATTATTACCGGGACAATTAAAGATGAAAGAGGAGCACCAATCCAAGGGGTTTCGATTATTAGCCCCGATGGCAAGTCCGGTACCCGGACAGACGAAGGGGGAAATTACAGCATTACGCTTCCTCAAAGTGTGAAATCGCTTACGTTTTCTGCTGTTGATTTTGAAATAGTTACAAAGAGTTTGGGAAATGGAGCAATTCTCAGCTTTTCATTAGTTAGTTCAAATAAGAGCCTTTCCGAAGTAGTAGTTACGGCTTATGGAATTAAACGGGACAAGAAGTCCCTTGGATACTCCACCCCAGTTATTTCATCAGAGGATTTAACCGCCGTTAGAAACACTAACATCACGAATGCTGTTGTTGGTAAAGTAGCAGGCGTTCGTACACAGGGCACCGGTGGTTCCTTTGCGGGTTCATCTATACTGATTAGGGGCTATACTTCCATGACTGGCTCAAGTGCACCTCTTTTTGTTATCGATGGTGTACCTATTGATAATGGCGGTGGTGGTGTGGCACTTCAGGGTGGTGTAACAACCTCCAATCGTGCAGTGGATATCAACCCTGACGATGTACAGGAAATGACGATACTGAAAGGTGCTGCTGCAACTTCTTTGTATGGGTCCCGTGGGGCTGCGGGAGTAATTCTGATTACTACAAAAAAGGGCAACCGCAAAAGTAAAAATAATATTGATTTCAATTCTTCGTATGCTGTAGTGTCAGTAAACATGTTACCTAATTACCAAAACGAATATGCGCAGGGTACTTCCAGCGGTATAAATACCGCAACTGCCACAGTAGGTATATATAATCCGAATTCTTCCACCTCGTGGGGTCCAAGAATTACAGGACAAAATGTGACCAATTATTTTGGAAAGCAGGAAACACTAAGCGCATTTCCCAATAATGTAGCTGATCTGTTCCAGAACGGATATAACCGACAAAATACGATTAGTTTCAATGGAGGAAATGAGAAAACGAATTATAGGATATCATATAATAACACCGAGGAGACATATGTTGTCGACAGGAATAAACTTAAAAAAAACGTATTAACCCTTAACCTAAATTCAGAAGTAACTAAAAAGTTGACAGTTAGTACCTACATAAGTGCCAACTATACTTCCTCTGTAAGAACCCAACAAGGAAATCAACTTTCCAATCCTGTATTTAGGTCTTTATTTACTCCAAGGAGTTACGATCTTACAGGAAGCCCTTTTTATAGTTCAACCGGTGCACAATTGTTTTACGGTGGAGAAGACAACCCCTATTGGTCGATAGAAAATGTCCGGTATAATGATAAAGTTGATAGAATTATAGGAAATCTGGGATTAAGGTATCAGTTTACTGACTGGTTAAATGCAGATGTAAAATTTGGAGGTGATATCCAGTCTTTCAACTCACATGGGTTTGATGAAATAGGGTCTCGTGGAGGCGGCAATACAAGTGCAAACGGCACCGGTGGTATTGTTGATACAAAGTCTAACTTGAGAAACATTAATTCCTATGCAACCCTTAATGCTCAAAAAAGATTTGGAAAATTTAATCTTATTGGGACTCTAGGTAACGAGATTTTTGATAACTATTCAAATTCTCTTAGTGCCAGGAGCACGGGTTTAGCTATTAGAGGTTTCGATCAAATTAGCAACGCAACTGTGCTTAATACGCCAACAGTTGGAACATCTCAGGTTAGAACGGTAGGTGTTTTTGCAGATATGGTTGTAGAATACAATAGGTGGTTGGCATTAAATGTAAAAGCAAGAAATGATTTTTCATCAACCTTAGCGCCGGGCAATAACTCTATATTCTATCCAGCAGCTTCGTTAAGTGCAGTAATGACAGATGCCATTCCAGCAATTAAAAACAGTGTGCTGAATTTTTGGAAAATGCATGCTAACTATGGCGTGGTTGGACGGGCAGCGCCTGCTTATAATACGGATAACTATGCAGCGTTGGGTGGTGCCGCCGACGGTTTCGGACCAAGTATCGCATATCCATTTAATGGCTTATCAGGTTATACCATTTCAAATGCTGCCGGTAATATTAATTTGAAGCCGGAATTTACCACGGAGTGGGAAATTGGAACTGAATTAAAATTATTAAATAACAGAATTACGATTGAGGCTAACTACTATCAGCGCTTATTAACCGACGGTTTATTTCCGGTTCCTGTATCGGGAGCATCAGGAGTAACCACTTTATTTCAAAATGCTGGTGAAATTGAAACAAAAGGTACTGAAATTACTCTTGGGCTAGTTCCAATTAAATCTAAAAACTTTATTTGGACCATAAATGCCAATTACACACAATTTAGAAGTATTGTTACAAAATTAGCTCCAGGTGTTTCTGTAATTACGTTAGCCGGTTTTACAACTCCAAATGTACGTCTTGTTGAAGGCGAAGAGTATGGAGTTATCTATGGCAACAAATACCAGCGTGATGCGAACGGTAATATTATATTACAGACTACAGGAAACAATGTCGGTTTACCCTTACCCACATCCGGGGTATTTAAGATTGGTAATTCCAATCCAAAGTTTACAATCGGTATATCTAATACTTTTACTTATAAATATTTTACATTGGATGTATTGTTTGATATACGGAATGGTGGCGATTTGTACAGCAGAAACCTTGCTGATTTAAGGAGAAACGGCTCTGTAATTGAAACAGCTAGGTTACCTCGCTTTGCTGCCGATAATGTTACTCCTTTTACTAATTATCAGTTTGATGGGGTTGATGCAACTGGAAATAAAGTAAGCATTCCCATTCGTGCCGATCAGTATTGGGGCAATGCAGGAAAGTATGTAGCAGCGGAAGGATTTATGGTGAGTACTACATGGTTCCGGGTAAGAGAAGCTAACCTTAGTATGAAACTACCAAAAAGTTTTATTGATAAAACTCCGTTTGGAAATATTGAGTTCGGTGTGTTTGGTAGAAACCTGTTCCTGAAAGCTAAGGATTATCCACATCTCGATCCTGAGCAAAATGCTTTAGGTTCAAGTAATATACAAGGTTTGGAATTTAATGCAAATCCTTCTACTAGAACAATGGGTGTTAATCTAAGAGTTACGCTTTAAATTATTCCAAATATTAAAATAATTATAATGAAAAAAATATTAATTGCTTTAACAGCTATCGTTATTTTGGGACTTACTTCCTGCAAAAAATACCTTGATATTAACAAAGACCCGGATAGAATTGCCGAGGCTTCAGCCCCAATTAATTTATTGCTTACAAATGCTACCGTTAATACTGGATTTGCCAGTGGCAGTGACCTGAACAGGTATGGGGGATTGTTGATGCAGCAATATTCTGGACAAACAACCGGAGGTGAAACACAAACACAACAGTATGAAAAATACCTCCTACAATCTGCGGATGTAAATAATATGTGGAATCTTTTTTACGCCACTACCTTGAATGACATTGAAGTCATCATTAGGTTAGCAACTGCTCAAGATGCTCCTTACTATCGGGGTGTTGCTAAATTGCTGAAAGCTTATAATTATCATCATTTGGTTGATGCCTATGGCAGTGTTCCTTTTTCGGAGACACAACAAACGAGTTCGAATACTTCTCCAAAATACGATGATGGTGCTGCAATTTATCCAGCATTAATTACAATGATTGATGAGGCATTAGCCGATTTGAATACAGTTTCGACTGGAGCTATTGAGCCTGGTGCCAATTCAACTATCTACAGTGGCGCTTTTAGTAGTAGAAAAGCTAACTGGATAAAATTTGGCAACACATTAAAACTCCGGTTATTGATTCATAGTTCTAAACTAAATTTGCCAGAAACAGTCACTAAGATTACTGCCCTTGTAAACCAGGCAGGTATAAGTTTTTTTGCAGCCAATGCTGATAATTTTGAAATGCCTTTTTTCAATATTCTAAACAGGCAAAACCCAATACACCAGTTTGACCTTAGTAGGGGAAATAATTTATTCCCCAATAAGTTTTTAATAGATGCAATGAATTCAAAGTTGGATCCAAGGCGGCCGTTTTTTTTCAGTAGTTTTCCTTTTGGATCAACTACATATGTTGGAGCAGCAGCAGAAGACCCCCAATCGCAGAAATACTCAAGAATTCACTCTTACCTAAGAGGCGCAGCTACAGGTGGAACTGCAAACACGGACGGTTCTACCCCTGCGAATCCTTTTGCTGGGAGTATTACTTATGATGGAGCAGCACCAATTAGGATGTTAACTTTTGCCGAATATAATTTTATCAGGGCAGAAGCTGCAATCTATGGTGTCCCGGGCGATGCGCAAACATTCTTCCAGGCAGGCATTACAGCTAGCATGCAGAATGCCGGCGTTGCAGCTGTGGATATTGCGGCATACCTTGTTTTAAACGGAATACTTACTGGCACAGATGCAGCGAAGGTTAGCCAGATAATCAATGAGAAATTTGTTGCAAATTATGGTGTTATGCAGGAACCATGGACAGACTGGAGAAGAACCGGATATCCAGCTATAATAAAGGTTTCCAATGCTGTAACAACTGATATTCCAAGAAGCTTGCCTTATCCCCAAAGTGAAATTGATGCAAATAAAAATGCCCCACCACAAAAGCCTAACTTATTAGTAAGGGTTTTCTGGGATAAGCCTTAATTCTAAAAAGTATTGACTTTATAAAAACAGCCGTTCTTTTATAGAACGGCTGTTATATTTTACAAGAATATTTATTACAATAGATGTTAAAAGTTATTTGTTTTTTATTCAATAGCTTTTGCAGTCCAACAGTTTATTTTATCAATTCTCCCAATTTCATTTCAAGTGCATCACCTCGCAAATTGCTTCCAACAATTTGCCCTTCCGGGTTTACCAATACGTTGTAAGGGATGCCATCGAATCCGTATAAGGCTACTGCAGCACTGTTCCAATGTTTTAAATCACTGATATGATGCCAGGTAAGCTTGTCATCATTGATTGCTTTTACCCAGGAGGCTTTGTCTTTATCAAGTGAGACGCCTAAAATGGTGAAGTTTTTATCCTTAAATTTATTGTACGCCTTCACTACATTTGGATTTTCACCTCTGCATGGACCACACCAACTGGCCCAAAAATCTACCAATACATATTTTCCCCGCAACATGCTTAGGGCAAATGGTTTACCACTCGTATCAGCCATATTAATATCGGGTGCCAGTTTACCATCGGAAGGTTTGGCCTTATTTTGAGCAATCATTTGGTTATACTGGGCTACAATATTGCCGATTGCCTGGTTATTTGGAAATCGTATTATAAGATTGGCAATGGTTTTTTCTAATTTATCTGGTTCAATATCACGGGTATAACCTAAACTAAACATCGCCATTATCGCATTGCTGGTGGTATCTAAATATTGAATGATGTAATTTTTATAAGCCTTCTCCTGAGCGGACATCTCTTTACTTAATATACCATACACACTATCTGTTTCAACTGGATTTGGATACTGCTGTAAAACCACTGTTTTTTCTTCCAGCGTTTTTCGCCTGGTATTAATATTGGTAATAAAATTTCGCAATAACTGATTGGCCGATGAATTAAACACAATCGTTTCCAAAGAAAGTTGGTTGTAATCGGCAGTAACGCCAATGGAAGATTTGTCGTTGATAAAAATAAATGGAGCGTCTGTTTTTTCAAGTCTCAACCGGTAAAGTCCTTGTTCGGGCGCTAAAGCTGAAATGGTAAACTTGCCATCTTTTATTGCTGCGGTATCCAATATTACCGGCACTTTGTCACTGAAGTATAACTCTTCGAGGTACACTTTCTGGTCTGGTGCATTTTTTATTTCACCCGAAACTGTAAATTTTCCTTTTTGATATTCATTGTTGCAAGCAAATAATGTAGCCGTGCAAAACATGATCGTTAAAAGCTTTTTCATTTTGTGTAATTAATTTAATTTTTCGGCTAATAATTTATTGACTATCTGCATATCGGCTTTGCCCTTGCTTAGTTTTTTTACTTCTCCGGCAAATAAACCGATCAATCCTTTTTTACCACTTTTATATTCTTTTACCTTATCCGGCATTTTTGCGATTACAGCATTCACCCATTCTGCTACAGATTCGCTATCGCTCTCTTGTAGCAAGTTTAAATCGGTTGCTATTTCTAAAGGTGATTTAGATGGATCAACCATTAATGCCATCAATATTTTTGTAGCGGCAATACTGAAATTTACTTTCCCATCATCCACCAACTGGATGAGTGCCGCTATCTTTTCTGGTTTCAAACGGAATTCATCCAGTTCAATTCCATGGTCGTTTAAATAAGATTTTACAGGCCCCATCATCCAGTTTACCGCAGCCTTATAATGAGTGGTATGCTTTATAATTTCTTCAAAATAATTCACCTGCGATTTATCACTACAAATTACCTGCGCATCATAAGCCGGTAATTGAAAAAACGCTATGTACTTTTTTTCAAGCTCCTCTGGTAGAGCAGGCAGCGCATCTTTTATTTTCTGCAAAAATGAATTGGTTATATGAAAAGGTGTAAGATCGGGGTCAGCAAAATAACGGTAATCGTCCGCATCTTCTTTGTTGCGCAATGAAAAAGTTGTGTTATGGTCGGCATCGTAGCTCCTCGTTTCCTGAATGATTTTTGCACCGCTTTCCACAATATCAATCAACCGGTTTACTTCGAGGTCAATGGCTCTTTTCACGTTGCGAATACTGTTTAGGTTCTTAACTTCTACCCTTGTACCTAATTTTGTTTCCCCTTTCAATCGGATGGAAATGTTGGCATCGCAACGCATGCTCCCTTCTTCCATATTGCCATCGCAGATATCCAGCCATCTTACGAGGCGTCGCAATTCTGTAATGTAAGCGAAAGCTTCATCGCTGCTATGCAAATCGGGTTCACTCACTATTTCAAGTAAAGGAACACCGGCACGGTTTAAGTCGATGGCGGTATAATTTTCATCCACATCATGAAGGCTTTTGCCGGCATCTTCTTCCATGTGAATACGGTTTAGTTGAATATTTCTTTCAACATCGTTCACTTTTATTTTTACAAAACCATTTTTACAAATCGGGGTAGTATGCTGACTTACCTGGTAACCTTTCGGTAAATCGGGGTAGAAATAATTTTTTCGGGCAAAATAATTTTGCTGCTCAATATCGCAATGCAACGCCAGTCCTAATTTAAGGGC
>JBBQKO010000117.1:0-12445 GCA_038327005.1 Chitinophagales bacterium
AATCGATACTGGATGCAGCTACCGAGTTGAATGTAGATACGATCGTGATGGGCACACACAGCAGGCATGGACTGGATAAAATATTGATGGGTAGCATCGCAGAAAAGGTATTGCGCCACGCTATTGTGCCTTTGTACATTATTCCAAATAGTACTAAAAAATAACGTTTCATTTGATGGGATAAACAATCGGTATCAATTGATTGTTTCAAGACAAATCTTTAATAGATAAAAATGGAATACAATCAACTAACAAAAGAAGAAGAACGGGTAATCATCAACAAAGGCACAGAGCGGGCATTTACAGGTGAATACACGGATAATAAACAGGCAGGCACCTATGTTTGCAGAAGGTGTAATACGCCCTTGTATCTGTCTAAAGATAAATTTGATTCGCACTGTGGATGGCCAAGTTTTGATGATGAATTGCCAGGTGCTGTAACCCATCTGCCGGATGCGGATGGTAGCAGAACAGAAATTATTTGTGCCAATTGTGGCGGACACCTCGGGCATGTGTTTGCAGGAGAACGACTTACAAAAAAGAATACACGGCATTGTGTAAATTCAATTTCAATGAAATTTATTACTTCAACGGAATAAAAAAGAATACACTTCCCTTGCTATCAAAAAATTATTTAAACAGGTGGATAAAACCGGCTACGTTTCGTAAAAGCGTAGCCGGTTTTTTAGTATTAGAATTTCCTGTTGCTGGTGCTTCAGTTGTTCTAATAAATAAGTAATAACGGCTACACCTTCCAGGTTAATTTTTAAATCGTTGTGCAATCGTATCAGTTTTTCTGCGAATTCAAGGTGGCTTTCTGGAATGAATGTCTTTTCCTCCCGGGTAGTAATTTCAATCAAACCATTTTCGTATAACGATTGAATAAAGGAATAGTCTACATTATGGCTGATACAAAAAGCATCTGTTAATATCAAGTGTTCTGTTTGCATACCAAATTTTTTAAGAAGTGATTGAAGCCAGTTCTGTAAATAAAGCTTTTTCTTTTTCAGTAAGATTGGTAGGTATCTGTATGGTATAGGTAATATATAAATCTCCAAATTCTCCTTCTTTTTTATACACAGGAAAGCCTTTTTCCTTTAACCTGGTTTTAGTCCCATTTTGTGTTTCTGGTTTTACTTTTAGTTTTATTTTGCCGCTCAGGGTATCAATCGTTACATCTCCACCCAGCACAGCCGTATATAATCCGATGGTTTCATTTACATAAAGATCATTGCCCTGTCGCTTGTACCTTGAATCGTTGGCGATGGAAAAGGTAATGAACAGGTCGCCATCGGGGCCGCCATTAACGCCAGGCGCACCGTAACCTTTTAGTTTAATTAGCTGTCCGTTTTCAGTACCTGCGGGAATGGTAATTCTTACACTTTTACCGTTGATTGTTAATGTTTTCTGATGAGTAGTGTAGGTATCTCTCAATGAAAGTTGTAATTCACTATTATAATCCTGACCCTTATATTTTGCCTGGTTGCGCTTACCGCCGGAACCGCCAAACATGGACGAAAAGAAATCAGAAAAATCGCCGCCTTCAAAATTGCCTGAAAAATCTTGTCCTCCGTTAGGTGCCGATCGCCTGCCTGATTGCCGTGCCTGTTCAAATTGTTCAGAGTGCTGCCAGTCTTTACCGTATTGATCATATTTTTTTCTTTTTTCAGGGTCACTTAACACTTCGTTGGCTTCGTTCAGTTCCTGAAATTTTTTATTGGCTTCCTTATCAGTCGGGTTAACGTCTGGATGTAATTTCCTGGCTAGTTTACGATATGCTTTTTTTATCTCTTCTTCGGTAGCGCCTTTCTTAAGACCCAGTTTTTGGTAGTAATCAATAAAGTTCATGTGGTGTTTTTTATGTTGTTATATGAGGCGTTACTGATTATTTATTGTAGTGCTATCAGTCTATGCCAGGTTTAAATGGTTGAGAAGACACAGCAAAATTACTTCCTGCTAAAGCATTGCCCATTTTGCGGATTATATTACACAACCTAAAACTTTCGCAACTATTTTATTAACAAAATTACACATAAATAATGGCTTTACGGATTGGCATGATTTTGTCTTTTTATAAGTAAATTAAAACATCATAACATGGGAAATCTCTTATACATTGTAGCAGTAATTTTAGTAATAGCCTGGGCCATTGGCTTCTTAGGCTTTCATGCAGGTGGTATCATCCACATTCTTTTAGTGATCGCAATTGTTGCTTTCTTATTAAAGGTAATCCGGAGAACGGCATGATTATCTTGATGCAATTAATCAATAATCTATAAAATTTATTATTATGGAAACATGGAAATTAAAAATGAACGGAACGTGGAATGAGTTAAAAGGAAAGGCAAAAAAACAGTATGCCGATCTTACAGATGATGATCTCATGTACGAAGATGGAAAGGATGATGAATTAGTCGGTCGTCTTCAAAAGAAAATTGGTAAAACCAAGGAGGAAGTGATTAAGTGGGTGGAAAGTCTGTAGTTGATTAACAAACAGTGTTAAGTCAACTGTCAGGTGTAAATTGTGAATGGTCAATAGTGAGTGGTGAAATTTTGAACCATTCACCATTGACCATTGATTAACCGAACAGTCTTATTTTTTAAACTAGCACTCTTATTCAAAATATGCCATCATCTGTTGTATAAAAATACAATGCAGATGGTGGCATTTTATTATATTTAAATAAAAAATGAACCAAACAGGGCGCACACCATTTTACCAGCAATTCAGCCTCACATTAATCAGTCTCTCCATTATTTGCTATACTATTTTTATTGCCAGTGATATTATTGTACCGCTCGCATTTGCCATTTTGCTGGCTATTTTACTTTTACCCATTACTAATTTTTTAGAGCGTAAAAAAGTACCAAGGGCATTGGCCAATATCATTGCTATTTTAATAGCGCTCATCTTCATCGGAAGCATTGTTTATTTTTTATCCTCGCAGATATCGGCCTTTATGCAGGATTTGCCTTCAATTAAGCAGCATCTTGCCGATCATTGGATTACGGTGCAAAAATGGGTTTCTCAAAAATTCCATTTTACAAGGACGCAGCAAACTAATTTTATGGTGGACGCTGCAGACAAAATTAAAAATTCCGGTAACGGTATTTTAGGAGATACGGTTATCTCCGTAACACAGGCTATGATGGTATTGGTATTACTACCGGTTTACACTTTTCTTATTTTGTATTACCGTGGGATGATAAAAAAGTTTTTTTTAAGTGTGTTTAAAAATGAGCATGAAGCAAGAGTATTGGAGGTGTTGAAGGAATCCCGGTCAATCGTACAAGGTTACATGATCGGACTGATCATAGAGATGGGCATCGTAGCTGCAATCAACTCAGCGGGATTTTTGATACTAGGTATACAATATGCAATTTTCCTGGGTGTATTGGCTGCTATACTCAATATGATCCCTTACATCGGTATGTTGATAGCTTCCATATTCTGTATGCTGATTACTCTGACCAATTCCACTGAGATCACGGATATTGCTGGCGTATTGGTGATATTGATTGTGGTTCAATTCATCGACAATAACATCATCATGCCCAAAGTAGTTAGCTCAAAAGTTAAGATCAATGCCCTGATCACCATCCTGGGAGTATTGATTGGCGGCGCATTGGCAGGTGTGTCCGGGATGTTTTTATCGATCCCTGCGATTGCTATTTTAAAAGTGATTTTTGATCGGGTAGATGATTTAAAACCCTGGGGGATGATATTGGGTGATGAGGTGACCGGTGCCAAAAAAAGTAAGTTTTTTATGAAGCTGGGATTCCTGAACGAAAATGAAAAACCTGCGGCTCCGTTACAGCCACCTACGTTTGAGTAAGATTGCTTCTTTAAATAAATGGAATTATGATTTTGTTAGCATTGAAGGTTTCAGGAGAATTGGCAACCATCCATTGTAGGTTTTTTTTCCTCAACCAAAATAAAATGTAGCATGATTCCAGTACAACAAGCGTTATGTTAATTGTGCCACGATCTATCCTGTCGGTCTTTATGAATTGTATGTATTTCACCATTCTCCACCCAATAGCTATCGGGTCACAACTCACCACCCGATAGTTATCGGGTCACCATTTCACCATTCACAACCCAAACGAGCATGTTACACCCGATGTATCGCCCAATCAGGTTTCTGCCCACACTTTAAAATCTGTCACCCGGTCTCTGCTTACAATTATTTCGTTTTCAGCGTTTACACCTTTCACAAACAATTTCAGTCGCATGTTATAATAAGGTTTCACCTGGTCAATCGCATTGCTGTTTACAATTACCTTTCGATTGAGCCGGAAAAAATGTTGTGGATTTAGTAATGGCTCCAGCTTCTCTAGCGTATAATTAATCAGGTAGCGGTTACCGGCTTTATCCAGCAGGTTTACGATTTTATTGTCGGCAATAAAGCAGGCAACATCGTCGGATTTTACAAAGAAAGATCGCTGACCCACTTTTGCTAAAAAGCGATTTCGGTATTTATTGGAAAAGTTTTCACGTAGCTGTTCCGTAAGCAGTGAATAGTCGGACGGGAAAAATGCTGCGGAAAGATTTTTATATTTATTAAAGGCTGCAGCAAGTGCCTCTGCGGTGATGGGTTTTAAAATATAATCGATACTAAATAATTGAAAGGCATCCAATGCATAATTGTCATAAGCGGTTGTAAATATTACGGGCTTTTGAATGCTTACTTTCTTAAATATTTCAAAGCTCGGGCCGTCCGACAACTGAATATCTACCAATAAAAGATCGGGATGGGGCTTTGTTTGAAGCCATTTAACCGCATCATCAATGCTATCCAGGCATGCCTGCACATTAATGGACGGGTCGTAGTTTTTAATCAGCAACTGTAGCCTTTCGGCTGCCAATGTTTCGTCCTCAATGATCAATACATTCATACAATTTTTCATTTAAAGTTTCCATCCCATAATGTTAAGAATGGGTGTTTAAAATGGCCGGTAATAACGGAATGGATACAATAAACGAACTGTGGCTTTTTTCAATTAGCACTTCTTTGTTGCTCACCAGCTCGTACCGTTTTACGATGTTTTGCAAGCCAAATTCTGTTGATTTTTCAACCAGTTGTTTTGGTTGTAAATTATTGGAAACTACTATTTCTTTTGTGCCGTTGGAATGGATATTGATGTGCAATGGTTTGCTCTTGCTTACAATATTGTGCTTAATGGCATTTTCAATCAGCATCTGTAAAGAAGCAGGAATAATAAAATGATCAAGATTCTTTGCCGGTATATCCATTGTAACCAGAAGGCCTTCCCCAAATCTCTTTTCCAGTAAAAAAATATAAGGTTTTATATAATCCAATTCAGTTTTAAGGGGTACTATTTCCTTGTCGTGGTTGGCAAGAATATAGCGGTACACCTTTGAAAACTCTTCTATAAAACGGTTGGCTTCTGTATTGTCTTTCATTACCAGTGCAGAAAGTACATTTAAATTATTAAAAAGAAAATGTGGGTTAATCTGGCTCTTTACCAGTTGCAATTCAGCTTGTATAGAAATTCGTTTTAACTCTTCGGCTTCAATCCTGGTAGTTTTATATTCCTGAAAGTAAAACACAATGGTGTTGATGAGGTGAAAGAGTAAATTAACCAGCCAGGCATACATCAGGTTGAGCTTGAGCGGCGTAATGTTTTCCTGCACTGAAAAGGAATGCATGAGCAAACCAATAAATGCGACTACCCCAATTGCAACGAGCGTTGAAATGACCGAACCCGCAAAAAAAAATAGAATAGGGAACCGGCTCTTGTTTTCTTCAGGATCAACCCTTTTTCGGATGAAAGGTTCTATCAGCCGGTTGGTTTCTAAGATAAGTAGCGTGATTATTAAAATCGTAAAAAAAGCATAATACCAATCAATTTGGATATTGAAATAATAATACACTTTACAAAATTCTGTGTTCAGGTAGGTGTACAAAGACAGTAAAAGTGCGAAAGCATATCTGTATTTGTGCGTAAACATATTGAAACAAGATTAAAAGCATCAACGGATGAACAATCAAATTGTTTACCGTTGATGCTTCTGGTCAGATTTAAATTGTATGATTGGATTTACAGTGGCCTGTCAATGTAAACACACTATTATTGTAAAACTTTATCAATGATATGAATGACTCCATTTGTAGCAACAATATCTGTAGCAGTAATGGCGGAGGCAGTGTTAGCGCTTCCCGTAATTTTCACCGATGCTGGTGCTAAGCCAATCGTTAGAGTAGTGGCTGGATTAACAGTTGCACCTGTATTACCTGCTACCAAATCGCCTGCAAAAATGTTAGTTGCAAATGCATGTGAAGTTACAATCCCTGCAACGGTGGCCACAGGAGCTGCATTAATTTCAGCATCGGTATCCAATGATGCCGGAAAGCCGGTATTGACTGGGGCAAATACGGTAAATTTCCCTGCACCACCCAGTGTTGCTGCAAGATTGGCCCTGATCACCGCCGTTTCTAAAAGACTAAAATTTGGATTTCCTACTACAATTTCAGTGATCGATTGCGTTGGTGGTACCAATACTTTTCCAATCACATGCACCACACCGTTTGATGCGGTTAAATCTGCGGCTACTACCTTAATTCCATTCACAAAAACGCCATTGGCATTTCTGGATGCAAATATTTTTTTAGTGTTTAACGTCGTAACGGCATCACTTACCGGCACATTTGCTGCTCTTACAACGCTTCCCAAGACGTGATAAGTAAGAATAGGAACCAATACGCTTGTAACTTCTGCAGCGGTTAGTGCATCAATTCTTGATTGCGGAAAACCCGCCGCCCTGAAGGCATTGTTCGTGGGTGCAAAAACGGTTAGGTCTGCAGTGGTAGAAAGAGTGCCGCCAAGCCCTGCTTTTGTAACGGCCGATACCAATATACTCAAAGATGTGTCGGATTGTGCCAGTTGTACAATATTAGGCACAGGTGTTGGCATTGGATCATCATCCTTGCAAGAGGAACTAATCACAGTTAATGATAGGGCTGCTAATGCCAGCGTAAGCAGTTGCGGAAATTTTTGTGTTGTTTTCATGATAAATAGTTTTTAAATGTTTTCGATCACAACAAAAACGGTCGCTGATCGGAGTGTTAAAAGGAGTGAACTGTACATTTTATTGGAGTGAAACGTGGTTTTTTGCCTATAAAATGAACCACATTCGGGGAATGGCAAATCGACAACCTTTTTGAATACAATTCAATGAATTAAAAATTGGATGATGCGGAATATTCTTGCAAGCTGGTTGTTTTAAAGAGGTAGTAACGATGTTAACGTTTTTAAGGTAAAATAAAACAGGGCCATCCCAAATCCGATGGTGATCGGATGTCGCTCTTGTTGCCGGGCAAATTAGGTACATACTATTTGTACCCGACAGATAGCCAATCGAAACCAATTTCTAGATATCACCCCAACCCCTTTCGTTCCTGAAGATCCCGATTATTTCGGGAGAAAGGTTGGGGGTGAGGTCAAATCAGGATGCACGCTCATACATTTGAGGAACGAGAACATGATTGAAATTTTGTACCTTGTAGTAAGTGGTCAGGCATGATTTTTCGGGATCATACTTCACTGCCCGGATAGATATCAATTGGGCAAAGATAAATTTTGCTACGAGTGGCTGCTGTCAATAATGCTAAAATGAATCAACATGGAAATTCAAAATTCAGCAGACCTCCGGGCTGCCATCACTGCACTTGAAAATAAAAAGCAGGAACAAAGGCGTCAATTGGCTATCAGTTATCATGCGTTTACTAATAGTTTGAAACCAATCAACCTGATTAAAAGCACTTTTAACTCCGTGAAGGATTCGCCAGGTTTAGCCGGTACGCTCTTAAACGCTGGTATTGGGTTAGGGGTAGGCTTTTTATCCAAAAGAATGCTAATTGGTAAATCTGCGGGCCTGATAAAAAGGTTTTTTGGCCCTGCCATCCAAATGGGCGTTGCAAGTGTAGTGGCCAATAATGCGGGTAATTTCAAAACTATCGGGAAGCGATTACTTCAAACGTTGTTCCGTTCTAAAAAAAAGGAGCAGGCTGCGTAAAAATTTAGCGCTATCATAAAATTTGAAGTGGTGCCCCTCTTAAAAAAGGGGCATTTCTGTTAACTTCGCAGCCACCATGTCAAAATTTTTAATAGTAGGGTTGGGCAATTACGGCAACGAATATGCCAATACACGTCACAATATTGGATTTGATGTGATCCATTCTTTTTTAAAAAAGCACGGAGGCGCTTTAAGAGTAGAAAGATTGGCCTATGTAGCGGAAGTAAAATGGAAGGGAAAACAAATCGTTTGTATTTGTCCTACCACCTATATGAATTTAAGTGGCAGGGCGTTTAAATATTGGATGGATAAAGAGAAGGTGCCGTTAGAAAATACGCTTACCATCGTGGATGATTTGTCCTTACCATTAGATAAAATAAGACTTCGGCCCCACGGAACGCATGCCGGACACAATGGACTAAAAGATATCCAGTTAACAATGGGTACCGATCAATATCCGAAGTTGCGTTTTGGTATTGGCGATCAATATCCAAAAGGTATGCAGGCCGATTTTGTGTTGGGTAAGTGGTTGAACAACGAAATTCCTACGGTACAAATTAAAATTCAAAAGTGCATCGATATTATTGAGAGTTTTGTTTCAATTGGGATAGATCGTACGATGAATGAAGTAAATAAGTTATCTATTAAGGCAGATTGAAGAGCTTCGGCTTGTACATAATTGTTTTTTTTATTTGATTTGTCTATATTCGCTGCTCCATTTGGACTTATTAACATCAGGAAACCATGAAGATAATTTGTGTAGGCCGCAATTACGCAGCACACGCCAAAGAGCTTGGCAACGACTTACCCGAGGAACCGGTTATATTTATGAAGCCTAAAAGTGCTTTGTTGCAGAGCCATACACCTTTTTATTATCCGGAATTCACCAATGAATTAAACTACGAGTGTGAATTGGTACTACGTATTTCAAAAAACGGAAAATATATACAAGAGCGTCATGCCGCCAATTACTACAATGGCATTACTACCGGAATAGATTTTACAGCAAGGGATATTCAAAATGAATTGAAGGCCAAAGGGCTGCCCTGGGAAAAAGCCAAAGCATTTGATAATTCAGCAGCCATCGGAAAATTCATTGATATTGTACCAGGCTTTAACAAAAAGAACATCAACTTCACTTTTTATAAAAATAAGGAATTGATGCAGACGGGTTTTTCCGGCGATATGATCTTTAGCTTCGATTATATTATTTCTCATATTTCCAATTATTTTTCATTAAACATCGGAGACCTGATATTTACCGGAACACCAGCCGGAGTAGGTGAATGTGTAGTAGGCGATGAATTGGAGGCATTTGTAGAAAAGGAAATGTTGCTGAAGATGGAAGTAAAATAGAAGGTCGGCTTTCTCTGCCACTGCGTGAAATTCAGCATGTATTACTTACAAAAGACTATACGACAGTTATCGGCGACCTTATGACCACAGCAATATCATTATTCTTAATAGTGACAATTTTAGTTTCTTGTAATAACAACAGGCAATCAAGTAATAGTTTTTTACTCACTGACAATAATAAGCCAGACACTGTAAAGCCAGTTGTTACCACTTCTTTGAAAGGAGCTGCATATCCCGTTGTATTTGAAGCTGCATTTTATAACGACACAAAAATCACACAAGGCGACATTTCATACAATTTCTATAAACTTGATATTGATAAAATAAAAATTGAAAGTGGAAAAATAATAGCTTGTGACCCAATTGTAATGCACGACGCTTTACCATTTACTCAAATCTTTCCGACAGGAGATTTTTCTGTTCATCTTGCAATGGCAAAAACTAACAATGACGAAAGAGTTGCATTTGCCAGATTAGTCTTTTCCGACAAGAATATTTTCAAATGGGAATTTGCATTACAAAAAGGACAAGAGCCAATTCCATTAAAAGACACAAGTTTTTATTGTTATGGTGTTGACGCAGGAACAGGAATATTTATTGATTCAATCTCTAATAGCGTATTTAATAAAAAAGACCATTCTGTATGGGAAAATGTATTTATTACAAAAGCAGAGAAAAATGGATACAAGGGCTACATACACGATTTTGAGGGTTTCAATCTTGCAACTTTTTCAACAGGCTATGGTGACGGTTGTTATGCGACATACATTGGCTTTGACAAACAGGGAAATGTATGCCAGTTATTGACAGACTTTGGACTTGTTCATTGGTGGAAACTTGACGCAAAAAAATAGTCACTTTTAGCTTGACACAGAAAGGCTGGCAATAATAAAGGTATTGCTGCAAGCAGGGCAGAACGTTGTTGTCTTCGGCTGCGGTTCGCTGTCAATTTCGGTTTCGGCAGGCAAGCATCGCTGAGCTTTTGTTTGTTATTTTTTACTTTTATATCTTTATTCAGCAGCGGTTGGGGGTGACATAGCAATGAATTCCCTGGCTGCAGCAATTCCTTTTAAGTAAGTTCATTTAATTTTATAGTCCCTTGCATATTTTGTAGTAAGTGCAAATTGCTTCTCCCTATTTGTCATCTTATTTACCGTTGGGCGTTTAAGTTCAGGGTTTCTAAATAACTCTCTTTTAGGAGGTCGGTGTTATTCGGTACATTTGGCCCATGCTGCCAACTGATGTTTTATTAAAGGCTTTTGAATTAATGTGTGTTGCCAAAGAGATGGCAGCAACGTACGAAGCCAACAGGCAAACCTGCCGATACGTTCATTCAACCTCCCGTGGACATGAAGCCATTCAACTCGCCACTGCATTTCAACTATTACCCTGCGATTATGTAAGTCCATATTACCGGGATGAAAGTATGTTGCTCGGTATGGGCTTTACGCCTTATCAACTGATGCTGCAATTGTTGGCCAAAGGGGAGGATATTTTTACAGGTGGCCGTGAATATTATTCGCATCCCAATTACAGGGGCGATGATAAGGCCACGATCATTCACCAGAGCAGTGCAACCGGCATGCAGGCGATCCCAACTACCGGAATTGCCCAGGGTATTCAGTACCTCGAAAGAATCAATTCACCTTTACAAAAAATACAGCCGGCTACTGAACATTCAGCGGCTAAGCTACCCGTAGTAATCTGTTCTTTTGGCGACGCCTCCATTACCGAAGGCGAAGTAAGCGAAGCGTTCCAGTTTGCTTCCTTGCACCAGTTGCCCATTATTTACCTGGTGCAGGACAATAGCTGGGGAATTAGTGTAACAGCAGCAGAGGCAAGAATTACCAATGCGCATGAATATGTGCAGGGCTTCAAGGGCATCAAAAGTGTAAGCATGAATGGAAGCGATTTTGAAGAAAGCTTTGCCATCATGAAACAGGTGGTTGATGAAGTGCGGATTACCCGCAGCCCTTACCTGGTGCATGCGAAAGTGCCGTTGCTGGGGCATCATACCAGTGGTGTAAGAAAGGAATTTTACAGATCGGAAGAAGACCTGCTAAAACATGCAATAGACGACCCCGGTCCTATACTCAGAAGCCGGTTAGTCGATGATGGAATACCAGAAAGCCAGTTACAGCAAATTGAAAAAGAAGCAGCTTTATCAGTTGCCAAACAGTTTGCGGCAGCGGTAGCAGCTCCTGAGCCCGATCCTTCCACAGTGGAGCAGCATGTTTTTGTGCCAACTCCGGTTACGGTGGAGCAGGGAGAAAGAAGCCCTGCCGGAAGAGAAAAAATAATGATGGTAGATGCTGCCCTGTTTGCCATTCGTGAAATAATGGAAGCTTACCCCGAATCTGTTTTATACGGAGAAGATGTTGGACTCCGGCTGGGCGGTGTGTTCAGGGAAACGGCCACGCTCGGCGAACAGTTTGGTACCCACCGGGTTTTTAACACGGCCATACAAGAAGCGTATATCATCGGCTCCACCGCAGGCATGTGTGCAGTGGGTATCAAGCCAATTGTAGAGGTGCAGTTTGCCGATTATATCTACCCTGGTTTTAACCAACTGGTAACGGAGATCTCCAAAAGTTGCTATCTCAGTTGCGGTAAATTTCCGATACAAACAGTTATCCGGGTGCCGGTGGGTGCCTACGGTGGTGGCGGTCCTTATCATAGCGGTAGTGTAGAAAGCACCTTGTTGTCTGTAAAAGGAATCAAGGTAGTTTATGCTTCTAACGCAGCAGATATGAAGGGACTATTAAAAGCCGCTTTCCTGGATCCCAATCCGGTGGTTATGTTGGAGCACAAAGGACTTTATTGGAGCAAAGTGCCCGGAACAGAGGATGCCAAAAGGGTGGAGCCGTCAAAGGATTATATAGTGCCGTTGGGAAAAGGGCTGAGTGTACTGCAAGCCAGTGAATCGGCTATGGCAAACGGCGAAACCTGTTGTATCATCACGTATGGCATGGGTGTGTATTGGGCAAAAGCCGCTGCTGCCAATTATCCCGGACAAATTGAAATCATCGACTTAAGAACCTTATTCCC
>JBBQKO010000118.1:0-12363 GCA_038327005.1 Chitinophagales bacterium
GACTACAAGGTACTTCTAAAAATGCCACACCTGATTTTCAATCGATTACAAATTTAATATTTTTTAATAAAACGTTATTTTAACAAATCAAAGGAGCAACTTTAACATTTCAAGAATTTTGAGCTGCAATGTGGGTTAATAAAATCGACAAAAGGTTGATCAGGATTTCTTACTACTGCATTAGATAGGGTTGCCAACCTTTAAAAGGTTGGCAACCCTATCGCTAAAATGATATCCGGAATGGTTGATTTGCTTATTAATTTCCGGCTATATTCCATCGTTTATATTTCCACTTACTTCTTTTCACTAATCAGTTTTACATAAGCGGTATTGTCCTTTAGCATTTGCATACCATCTGAAAATTTCATATAAGGCATACCCAGCAGCACATGATTTTGCTGACTGATTTTATATAAAATGATCCAATGACGAATGATTTCCTTCCAGGCAAAAAAGATAGAATGCCTGGGATCATACATATGCGTTGGCTCGCTGCCGGCACCGTTTAATTCGATGATCGAAAAATTTTTTCCCTGCCTCAATTCTTCCCATGTATTATACTTTACATCCATCCGTCCATAATAAAACCCCGGCACACTTTTACAGACCCCATCAACAGATTCGCTCAACACTTCATCTATTAAATGACTGATATCAATAAATTTTGCGCCGCGGCTGTGGTTTCCGTAGGGTACCAATAATTGCTTTTCATCCTTCAATAATACCTGCGTTAAAAGATCAGCATGCGATTTCTGCAAGACAGCCAACTGCAAAATATAGCGGGGATCCTCTTGCAACAATTGCACTACCGTTGAACTACCATCGCCTGTTACCGTTAAGAATTCTTTTCCAACAATACCGGAAATATGGCCTTTTGTTTCATTGGGATAACGGTAATAAAAAATGCCCACTTCGTTTTCATAAGGTATAAAATCCTGCACCAGAAAATCTACTTTGCTATTGACTGCATAGTTTAATAATTCATTGATCGACTGTAATTTTTCTACACACAATCCACGCATACCAATATCAGGTTTTGCAATCAATGGAAAAGTTGTGTTGGTGGCTGATAATGCTACTTTGATTTCAACTGCAGATGTACCGGCTTTTACTAAAATTGTAGGGGGATAATATTGTGCTGGAATTAAATCGTAGATCTGCTTTTTACTTTCCATTAAAAAACCGCCATTTTTTATCGTTGGGTTAGAGGTGTTAAAGAAAAATACAGCTCTTGCCTTTACGCATAACCACAACCAATAAAAGTAAATGGGACCATACACTACATTGAACGACCAATACTCCCAGTTGAATAATTTGATAAACCATGTTTGTTGAGTGATTTTTTTCATGGTGCGGTAGTTAGCTTATACGGCAGTGCAAGCCGAAGTATTCATTTGTTGAGAGAAAACCGAACCATCTTTCAGATCAAGGTATTGCATGGATGCTTGTTCGCCCGTTAATTGAATTGCAGTAATACTTACGGTAAGCAATAGCCCATCCCGGTTCATTTGTACATTGTTTTGCCGATCGCCATCTCCTGCAAAACGATGGAAATGAACAATGTTTTCAGGGCTGGGATCCGGATTGGCAATCTGCCATTTTGCAAACCATTCTACCCGCTGTTGTTGTGTACTTTCAGTGTACAATGTGGCACTGCTCCAAATGTAATTCTGTTGCGCATCCAATGAGATTTTAAATTTCTCCAGTCCATCCCAGCGACATTCATACAAGGATAAATCCTGTAGCAATATCAACGTAAAGGGCTCAATTGCTGCAAGATCAATTGTATTAAAACAGTCTTCAGGATCACTGGCAGTAAGTATATCAAGCAGGATCAATCCACGGCTTCGTTGGTAAGGTGGCGCCGACTGGTGACTAACAAACCCGCCGTTTAACAGTACGGCCGCCGTTGTGGCATTTTTTAAAACAATCCAGGTGCCGCCTGCATCGGTATCTTTTGGAAACAGTAAATCACTAGCTCCAATTTGGTAAATAGCAGGAGGAAGCGCCTTGCCACGATTTATTTTTTCATCCCGGTTGGAAGTAATAAAAAAATGTTCCTTCTCCCGGATATAGGTTACTGTACACATGTGGCCCGATTTTGAATGGTTGAATGAGCAATTCCAAAATTGGCAGGTATTGCTATGGGCGCAATTTCGTGAATGCCAATGCGGATCAATGCCATGTGGTGAATGGTATGCTCCAGGTTATACGCCAGCTCACGATAATAATTGCTCGCCACCGGCAACATCAAATCCGGACTTTCGGAGTAATTCAATTCCAGTTGCAGTGGTTTATCCGGCTTGTTCAACAAAAACGGAAGTTGAAGCAAAAGCTCATTTACAATAGCTAAATTGGTTTCATACAATATTTCTCTTTCACGCTGGTCGTAATTGATAACACCTGTTGCATAACCTTTATTGAGTTGAATGTACAACTCAACGATATGCCTTACATGCTGCCCAATGGTAGCATTCAATAAACTAGCTACCGGCTGCACATATTGTTCCGGTGTAAGTTGCTGAAGCGTTTCGCTTAACTGAGTCAGTGTATTACTAATGGTTTGCTGCAAATGCATGCCTGGTAATTTTATGGTCAATAGTGAATGGTCAATTGTGAATGGTCAATAGTGAATGGTCAATTGTGAATGGTGAATTATCAATTGTGAATGGTCAATTGTGAATTGTCAATTGTGAATGGTCAATGGTGAATTGTCAATGGTGATAAGAAAGCAATCAGCTTATTCCTAATTCTTCATTCCTCACTCATCACTCCTCACTCCTCACTCATCACTCATCACTCCTAACTCTTCTTTGCAACAACTGCTAACGTAACCGTCAACTTATCCGACAGCACCATACTATTGCCGCCTACCCCAAAATCTCTCCGATCAATTTTAAATGTCCCTTCCAATAAATACCCATCTCCATTGGAAACCGCCTTAAATGGGAAGGCTATTTTTTTAGTAATACCCTTTATCGTAATATTTCCTTCCATCAAATACATTCCTCCGCTGGCTGAAGATACTATTTTGGTTGAAATAAAACTGATCCTGGGATATTTTATCACATCAAAATATTCCTCTTTTCGCAGATGCGCATCTCTGGTTCCATTACCCGTATTGATGGTAGTAGCCTCTACACTGGTACTCATTAAAGCAGTTGAAAGATCGGCCGGATTAAACGTAACCCTGCCCTTTAATCCTTTAAAACTTCCATTCACCGTGAGACCAAAATTTTTAATGGTAAACTTCACCGTTGAGTTTTCATCTACTGGCAAATAATTTTGGGCAATGGCTGTTGACACCAACAGAAAAAACAATAGACTTCCAATAATTTTTTTCATATTTAAAATTTCATTAGCATGGCGCTGCCAAACAGGTGATTGAATAACTGGCAATGAACCAGCGCAAATTTATATTCTTTAAAATCGGGTGAACCGGTAATCGCATACAACTGGTTACCGCTTAGAGATCTCGGTTTCCCTAAATCCAGAAAGTTGACCGGTTGTACTTCTTTGGAAAGATACACCCGTAAATCGGGTCCATTGGAAATAACTACATTCTCCAGCAACAACGAGAATTGACCGTTTTGCAGGATAACTTTCGCCATTCCAGACACAGTGCCATACGGCCCGTTTGAAAAACTGCCCTTGTACTTTGTTACGGCCGAAGTCTCCACCATGTCGTTCGCAGGCTCGGCAGAAGCATTGTTCTCCTTTCGGCAGGACAGCAATAACAATAAACTAATTGGTAATAAAATCAAATGATTTCTCATAATGATCAATTTTACTTTTTTCGATTTAATGAACAAGGGATAAATTAGTGAACAATTTTTTTATGAACCAGGCAAAAGTTTTTAATCCGATAGCTATCGGATTAAGCTTCGGTGGCAAATATGATTTTGTTATTAATCCTTTTTGGTAAAAAGAATTAATATTCCCTCTTTTACATTTTATCATCCGATAGCTATCGGATGAGGAGCAAAATATCAACTCACTAATTGATCCCTTGTGTAGTATAATTGTTTAAACAGGTTAAAGTCCCGGTTGCTTTATTAAAATCCATAGACGCCAATTTTATTTCGATGCAAGAGTTACCAATTGGCAATAGAAAACCGGCAATATTTCACCATTCACTCCCGAACACTAAAGAGTACCTCTAAAAACTCATTTTTTCATTTGACCTCACCTTTAATTCCTCTCCCCCGAAAAATTCGTGGTCTTCGACAAAAGAGAGGAAAAGGTAAGTTTTTAGAGATGCTCTAAAGGCTATACGACACCCCCAACCCCAGGTTATTGGCCTTATTACGAAACCGGTCTACCATCGTTCCATCAGGTGCTACCTGCTTGATATTGGTGGTTTTATACTCCGTAAATATAAATTGATAAACAGCTCTCACCGACCAGAGATCATTGAAATGATGCTGTAAAAAAAACTCTGAATTTAAATTCCCATAATCCAGGTCACCGGTTAACAATGCATTAAAAACGGCAGGCTTTGCTTCCGATTCGGTTCTGGTAACGCCATTGCTTGTTAGTATGGCGGAAGACTTACGACCGAATGCGAATCCAATCAAATCAATATTAAAACCTGCTTTCCATTTACTGCTAAAATTGTATCCAAAGTTGGCCGTTAGATTTAATGAATTGGTAAAAGGTCGTTGCACCGTTAGGGTATCCCAGTTTTCCGTTTTTTGTCCGGCAAACACAATTAAAAAGGGAACGGTATTGGATCTTGAAAGCTTAGCCGGTGCTGTAATAAAATCAATCTTTTCACCAAAAGCACTGGTTAATCTTGCACCCAATCCTATTTCCCATCGTTGCCTTTTACCCGTCTTCCAGGCATATACATAGGATGCGGCTACTGAGCCTTTTGAACTACCTGCAGTAGCTGCCAGGTCGACCCATTTACTTTTATTACTGGTCGCTTTTTGTTGGCTATGGCCAATCATAAAGCACATTAAAAACAACGGAATTAATAACAGATTTTTCATATTCTTTTGAGCGTTTTTACTTTTAACAATGTATAAATTTGAATGCGGTGTATCCATACCAGCCATACACTGGCTACCAGTACTACAATAGCATATACGAACAATTGCCCGCCATCGTTCAAAACAACAATGCCTAATTTTGAAAGATGAGAATAAATCGCTCCACACATAAGCCCCGTTGCCAGTATCGCCCCCAACACAGTTGTACGGGGATATAAAATCAGCACTGCCGCAATCAATTCCATCAGGCCAATGCCAATTCGTCCCCAGGGTTCCATACCAATACTTGTAAAGATGTAAACAGATTCCGGCGAGGCCGTAAACTTAAAATAAAGTGTTTGCATCATGATAGCAGCCGCTATCAAACGCAGTAACCAGGTACCGATGGAGGAGATGTAATTGATGGCCATTGTGTGGTTGATTGTTGATGGTTCATGGTTCGTTGTTCATGGCTGATTGTTCATGGCTGATTGTTGATGGTTGATGATTACCTCCCTTCATTGCAGGCTATTAAATTACCTTTCTTATTGCTTCAATAGTTTCATCCAACTGAGGTCGGCTTTGGTTTTTAGGTTTGCTTCATCCTTATTCCAGTCTTTTAAAGTATTGTTGAAAAATTTATTATAAAACAAATACAACCTGCCATTGATTATTTTAAATGTTGCGGGATCGATGCTTACTTTCTCACCGGATGCACCCATTGAATAGGCACACCAACCAACTTTAGCAGGTTCAAATTGATTGGCATTCTTTTTAAATAATTCCTTGTGTTCAACAGAAGAAAAATAATAAGTTGCCCCCTGGTGATAAACAGTAAGAGTTGATTTGCCTTTTATTGCTTTGCCATTCTCCACATACGCAACCGGATCATATCCTTGTATGGCAATGGTTTCTTTTATATTATACTACTTTGTCCTGATAATATCCTGAGCACTTCAAGTCGTAGTTGCGAATATAACTAGCATTGAAATTGCAAATTGTTTCATACACATTTTTCCTTTAATTTCTATTATATACGGACAACACCCCCCTTTCCTTTCAAATTTTTTAAAATATTTTTTTAGCAAGTTGACCGTATTCCTTTGACTATAAATCTTTACCAAGATCAAAGGGCCAATAAATATTAAATAAGGCATGAACAGGCAATGAAGAACCGAAAGACCAGGTAGTCGTTATTTCATTATTCATTATTATTTCTCATTTCTCATTTCTCATTTCTCATTTCTCATTTTTCATTTTTCATTCATCACTCATCACCCGATAGCTATCAGGTCATCACTCATCATTCACTCATCATCCCACCTGCTCATTTTTTGATTGCCTTACCTTTGTCCAACATTTAATTTTTAAAATGATTTCATTTATTATAACAGCCGTTTTTGTTCTTGGCTACATTGCCATTGCATTTGAACATACGCTTGGTTTAAATAAAGCTGCTGCCGCTTTAATCACCGGAGTGCTTTGCTGGACGATCTACATGCTGCATAGCCCGTCAACCGGGTTGGTACATGAACAATTAATGACAGCACTTGGTGAGATTGCCTCTATCTTATTTTTCCTGATGGGCGCCATGACGATTGTTGAGTTGATTGACTCCCACAACGGCTTTGATATCATTACAAAAAAAATAACCACCACCAGCAAACAGCAACTATTGCTGATTGTTTCCGCTATAACTTTTTTTTTATCGGCGCTATTGGATAACCTGACTACTTCCATTGTGATGACTTCACTTTGTGCAAAACTGTTAACCGAAAAAGAAGACCGGCTTTGGTTCGCCGGTATGATTGTGATTGCAGCCAATGCAGGAGGCGCATGGTCGCCACTGGGTGATGTAACTACCACCATGCTTTGGATCGGTGGTCAGATAACCGCCATCAATATTATGAAACAACTGCTGTTACCTGCCCTGGTAGCATGTGCCTTGCCTGCCCTGATCATGTCGTTGCAGTTTAGGGGTAAAAAATTAGTAGGCACCCCTAAAAATATTTCCACCACAAAGGAGAACAGGGATAGCAATATTGTTTTGGTTGCAGGTATTGGCTTTTTATTATTTGTTCCCGTATTTAAAACAATTACGCACCTCCCCCCATTCATGGGTATGATGCTTGCATTGGGCTTAATGTGGCTGATCAATTCCATCATTCATAAAAACAAGCCTCCCGAGTATGCTGAAAAATATACAGTGGCAAGAGCATTGCAAAGAATAGACACACCGAGCATTTTATTCTTTCTGGGCATTTTACTGGCCGTTTCAGCACTTCAATCTTTCGGTATATTAAATGAAGTAGCCACCGCTCTCAGCACATATCTAAAAAACGATTACCTGATTGGCATTGCACTGGGTGTGCTGTCATCGGTGGTGGACAATGTGCCACTGGTAGCAGCATCACAGGGCATGTACGATTTAAATACTTATCCCACCGATCATCCATTTTGGGAGTTTCTGGCATTAACTACCGGCACGGGCGGAAGCGCCATCATCATAGGATCGGCGGCCGGCGTGGCAGTAATGGGTATTGAACAGATTGATTTTATGTGGTATTTAAAAAAGATCAGTTGGCTGGCCTTGACAGGATTTGCCGGAGGAATCAGCATATTTCTATTGCAGAAACTATTGTAATGAAAGCATGAACGAAACCAATAAAGATGAGGAGTGAAGGCTGAAGAGTGAATTGTGAAGGATTGTGAAGAGTGAAAGTTGAATTCTTGTGAATTGTTAAGGGAGATTCGTGCCAATTGACCATTCACATTTGACTATTAATCATTGACCATTCACCACTCACATTTGGCCATTGCCCAATATCAATTAACCAAACAACCAAACACTACTGATGCGTTCAATTTAAACCGTTACAAACTTCTAAACCGCAACCATAATACTTCAGGGATTCATCTACAATAAATGATTTATTGTGACTGAAAACAAACAAGTTGCCATTCAACACAAAACTTTCCGGGTTGGAAGTACTACAGGCTAAATTATCAATTAACTGTTCCTTTACCTGGCTTAAACAAAGACTGGTAAAAATTTGAAGAATAGCATTGGGGGAATGAATGCGCTTTATCATAAAATAATAAGTGTAATGGATTTTAAAACTACCGATCGATCGCTGAATTTAAAGAAAGGATCAAAATAACAACCGATCAAAGCTGATGACCAAAAACCATTCCATTTTCTGGATTCACCCTTCTTTTTTCTCTTTTATTGTCAAAGCTCTAAAAAATAATACAATCCAGTGTGGCAGGCCGTTTCATCCATTGCGTGTTTTTTTATCGGAATCAAATAAAAGACCTTTGTAATTAGCTATGCTTTAGTTGAATGTGTGCAGGTTAGCACTAATGCCATAGCTGTTAAGCGATTCGTCCATTATAAACGAACGGTTGGGTAAAATACTAAACCGTTGACCCCGCCAGTAAAACGTACGTTGACTTGCATGGAAAGATTCCACCGCTTCATCCAGCCAGTTCATCACCTGCACCAGGCAAAGCAATGAAAATATCGTGATCACCCAATGTGGGAATTTTATAATTTGGTTCATTGACAGGTATTGAATAATTGGTATAAAAAAAACGAATTTTCCTACTATTTATTGTGGGGATTGGTCAATTGTGAATCCACTGTTGATCGGGTGACTTTTCAAATTCCAATTGATCTTTGCTTGCTTTCACAATAAATGATCGCACTTCTAAATCATCCTTACCCTTAACCTCTCCACCTTCTCTTCAAAAAATCTTCCATACAAAAAAACAAATAAAATAGCATCCGGATTGTAACACGTTCAGCCGGTTGATTGTAGAAAATATCCGACAAAGATGTCCAATCTGCCAGCATTGAATCAATCTGGTTGAATCGTCGGCTTCAAGATGGCAAGACTTACCCGAACCGGTAATTATCTGTATTCCCATCACATCAGGTTGGTTGTTGAGTAAAACTGCTGGTTCCTATTGAGTATTGTTCCGAAAGAATGACACCCTTTGTCACAAAGGGTTATCAACCATTCCAACAGCCTGTGCAAATGGGTAGCAATCTTCTACAAAGTCGGCAACCCTGTACCTCCATCAGAAAAAACAGCATCAACCTAAATTTCTCCAGCCGAGCGAAATACTTCCGTAATCAACTATAAATACAGTACCTTTTCCGGAACATTATGCTGAAATAATATGAAAGCAATTTTCTTGGTTAAAAATGGTTCGGCAGCAGTTGCCTTTGAATTCCGGGAAATCCCCATCCCCATTCCACAGCCTGGGCAGGTACTAATAAAAGTAGAAGCCTTTGGTTTAAACTTTGCAGACATCATGGCTCGCAATGGCATGTATAAGGAAGCTCCGCCCATGCCCTGCGTACTGGGTTATGATGTAGCAGGAACAGTCGCTTCAGTAGGTGTGTCAGTCACCAACGTAAAAATAGGTGACCGTGTTACTGCCATGACCCGCTTTGGAGGCTATGCAGAGTATGCCCTCACGGATTCGAGGGCCACGACCATCATACCCGATAACATAGATGCGACGACCGCAACTGCTTTGACCACCCAGTTTTGTACTGCTTATTTTGCAGCCGCCGAAATGGTTAATCTCCATCCGGGCGATAAAGTTTTGATACAATCCGGGGCTGGTGGAGTAGGAACGGCCCTGATTCAATTCGCAAAATACAAACAATGCGAAATATTTTCCACCGCAAGCTCTCCCGAAAAAATAGCACACCTAAAATCGGTGGGAGTGCATCACTCCATTAACTATACAACGCAGGATTTTGAAAAGGAAATACAACAGAGCACCGGGGGAAAAGGAGTAGATGTGATCTTTGATGCAGTGGGGGGTAAATCTGTAAAAAAGGGATTCCGTTCGCTGGCGGCCGGTGGTAGAATCGTTTGCTTTGGTGCAGCGGATATGAATAATAAAAACATACTGGGAAAAATAAAAGCGGCACTGGATTTTGGATTCTATCATCCAGTAATGTTGATGATGCCATCCAAAGGAATGATTGGCATCAATATGCTAAGGGTAGCAGACAGTCATCCCGAAACATTGCAACGTTGCCTAACATCCGTGGTGCGGTTAACAGAGGAAGGAGTCTTTCAGCCGGTGACCGGAAAAGTATTTCCAGCAACTGAGATCGCAGCAGCGCACGACTATCTGGAAAGCAGAAAGAGTATGGGGAAGGTTTCAGTTAAGTGGTAGGTAAAAAAATTGTCAAAAAGGAAAACCACAATTCTATTTCTACTAGACCGTATTTCATTTTCTAAAGGAAGTTACTAACCTGCCCTTTTGGAAAATCCCGAGTCATTCGGGTAGGAGACGGGGGTAGATTAAACGTGTGCAAATTGCAACTTTAGGAATATTGAAGTGTTAAAGAGCGGCTAAAAGGGATTGATTAAACGTGTGCAATCTCAACTTCTAAATTTGTTGCGCCTTTTCAGGGCTTTGTTGATTGCTCTGTCATTTTCCCTAGGGCTTTACCCTATGATAAGTTGTTACACCCTTACAGGGCTTGAATACACTGATTCCAACAAACTCGATACAGAAGAATGTGATTCTTTTTCTTTTTATTACTATTTCAAATAACAAATTAGGTTCGCAGACCTCCCCACTGGCTAGCGGGGACTGGGGCAAATTGCACTCCTTTTATAACTCCCCTTTTGGAACATCCCGATTATTTCGGGAAGGGCTCGGGATGGGCTCCTCTTCAGACAAGAATGTCTCTTCTCCGAAAAACAAGTTCCCTTTTGATCAGGACGCTTTCAGCATATATTTTATCACCTTCACCACCCTCTCCAAATCTCCCTCTGTAAGATTAGAGCCGGACGGCAGGCATAAACCAAATTCAAATAAATTTTCCGCCGTGCCATTTCCATAGAAAGGAGCATCTGCAAATATGGGTTGCATGTGCATTGGTTTCCACAAGGGCCTGCTTTCTATGTTTTCCTTTTCCATTGCAAGACGAAGGTCCTCCCTTGTTACACCATTCGTTTTAATCGTATCTACAAGGATGGTAGTTAACCAACGATTGCTAAAATAACCAGCAGGTTCTATTAAAAAACGAATGCCTTCAATAGATCCTATTTGATTTAAATAATAATCAAAATTGCTTCTTCTTTGTTGTATCCTGTCGTTCAGCACTTCCATTTGGCCACGACCAATGGCTGCGCAAACATTGCTCATTCGATAGTTATAACCAATATGTGAATGTTGGTAATGTGGCGCCGCATCTCTTGCCTGAGTGGCTAAAAAGCGTGCCTTTACAATATAATCCGGCTTATCAGATACCAAGGCACCACCGCCTGAAGTAGTAATAATTTTATTGCCATTGAAGGAAAGAATACCCAGTTCTCCAAAGGAACCACAGCATTTCCGGCTGATTGTGGAACCAATGGCTTCTGCCGCATCTTCAATTACGGGAATTTCAAATTCATGGGCAATGGCAAGAATCTCGGGCATTTTTGCTGGCATCCCATACAAATGAACAGGGATAATTGCTTTTGGCTTCTTCCCTTTAGCAATGCGATCTACAATGGCCAACCGCAACTGCTGCGGACACATATTCCAGGTATCCGTCTCACTATCCACGAATATAGGAGTAGCACCCTGGTAAACGATTGGGTTAGCGGATGCGGAGAACGTAAAACTCTGGCAAATCACTTCATCACCAGTTTCTACTCCAAGAAGTATCAGTGCTAAATGAATTGCGGATGTACCACTGCTCAATGCAGCAGCAGCTTGTGTACCGGTAAAACTGTACAAATCTTTTTCAAAACCATCTACATGCGGTCCAAGTGGTGCAATCCAGTTGGTATCAAAAGCTTCTTTTACATATACTTGTTCATTGCCGCCCATATGCGGTGAGGAGAGCCATATTTTGGAATTCATGGTGTGGTATTGTTGATTTTTATATAATTGAAAACGAGGATTAACTATAATTATTTCGGCTGCAAAGCTAATAAAGTAAATTGGAGAAATAAAGCGAGTCCTCAATCCCGAATAGATATAATCGACGCAAACAAATCAGCAGGAACATTCCCTTTCGGACGAACTGCTAAAACGATGAGAAAATAATTTGAGGTGTATCTTTTTGGCAAAAGGTTTCGGCTAAAATTGTGCAGTAAGCAAGAACAACGACTTCCCGGAATCTAAATAAAATGGCTGGTTATTAACCTCACCTTTTCAAATTACAGCGGATAGTTGAAGGAAAGCAAGGCTTTGTAGCCGGAATACAATAACTCATGCGCACAAAAAAAGCCTTTACACAAAGATGTAAAGGCTCATTTAAATGAATATGGCAGCTACCTACTCTCCCGCATTGTTGTGCAGTACCATCGGCCATAAGGGGCTTAACTTCTCTGTTCGGTATGGGAAGAGGTGAACACCCTTG
>JBBQKO010000119.1:0-12262 GCA_038327005.1 Chitinophagales bacterium
CGGGCGCCAATGCCCTGGAAACCTTTGCAGGCATCAACAAGGCTTTGGAAGACCTGCGTAAGACCCTTCCAAAAGATATGGATTTTTCTTTGCCGCTTGAAACTGTTTCTGTGGTGAAAATATCCATCAAAGAGGTATTGATTACGCTTGTAGAAGCCCTGCTGCTGGTTATTTTGGTGGTGTATCTTTTTCTGCAAAACTGGAGGGCTACTTTAATTCCTGTATTGGCCATTCCCGTTTCTTTAATTGGAACTTTTATATTTTTTATCCCTTTTGGATTCACCATTAATACGCTAACGCTATTTGCCTTTGTGTTGGCAATTGGTATCGTGGTGGATGATGCCATTGTGGTAGTAGAAGCTGTGCAGCATTATATCGACCATGGCAAGCTCTCGCCCAAAGAGGCTACTAAAGCTGCGATGAAAGATATCTCTGGTCCGGTGGTGGCCATTGCATTGATCTTAGCGGCTGTATTTGTACCCGTTGGATTTATTCCCGGTATTGTCGGCAGATTGTACCAGCAGTTTGCGATCACCATCGCAGTGTCAGTAATCATCTCTGCGTTTGTTGCGTTGTCGCTTACACCGGCTTTGTGTTCTATTATGCTAAAGCCTTCTAAAGCGGCTACTGAAAAAATGAACTGGATGGAAAAATTCTTTCATTGGTTCAATGCAGGATTTAACCGGCTGTCAGCTTCTTATAGCAGGGGAGTTGGTAAATGGATTAAAGCAACGCCGCTTGTATTGGTTATGATGATTTGTTTGTTTGTTGGATTGTTCTTTTTATTTAAGAATAAGCCGACAGGTTTTATACCGTCTGAAGATGAAGGACGATTATTTGTGACTTATGAAATGGCGGAAGCAACTTCAACCACCCGAAGTAAAATAATGCTGAAAGAAATCATGGGTCGGATACAGGCTATTCCAGGAGTAAGAATTGTAGGAGGTTTGGCCGGCTTTAATATCGTAAGCTTTTCTAATAAATCAAATGTGGGAACCATGTTTGTAAACTTGCAGCCCTGGGAAAATCGCACCACGAAAGACCTGCAGATTGATAACATCATAAAGGAAATACAGAAAAGAACTGCGGATATTAAAGAAGCAAGGGTCAGGGCTATATCGCCGCCTGCCATTCCCGGTTTAGGTGCTACTGCCGGCTTTACATTTGAGTTGCAACAAACCACCAGTACAGATAATATCCAGCAGTTTGAAAACGTAGCCCGTAATTTTTTAGGGGAAGTAAACAAACGTCCTGAAATTGGCTCGGCCTTTACATTTTTTACTACCCACACACCGGGTTACCAGGCGGATGTTGATAAAGAGAAAGCGAAGAAACTGGGGGTATCCGTAACCGATGTTTACAGTACCCTGTCTACCTTGCTCGGTAGTAGTTATATCAATGATTTTAATTTGTATGGCAGAAATTTCAGGGTGGTTGCGCAGGGCGATAGCAGCTTTCGTTCTTCTATCAACGAGCTGAGTAAATATTATGTTCGCAACAGTCAGGGTGCAATGATTCCGTTGGGATCATTGCTTACTACCAAAGTAATAGAAAGTCCATCCTTAATTTCTCATTACAATATTTACCGGGCGATTGAAATCAATGGATCTCCAAAAGCCGGCATAAGTAGCGGTCAGGCAATACAGGCATTGAAAGAAGTGGCCGCAAAAACGTTGCCTGCCGGATACGGATATGAATTTTCCGGATTGAGCCGTGAAGAAATAAAAGCCGGTGATAGTACCATTCTTATTTTTGCCATCTCCATGTTATTTGTATTTCTTTTTCTTGCGGCATTGTACGAAAGCTGGTCGATCCCATTTTCAGTATTGTTTGCAGTACCCATTGGTGCATTTGGGTCCATCATTACGTTGACCTTACTACCCAATCTTTCCAATAATATTTATGCACAAATTGGTTTGATCACCCTGATAGGTTTGGCAGCCAAAAATGCCATCCTGATTGTAGAATTTGCAAAAGAAAGAGTAGATCGTGGCGTTGAAATTATACCGGCTACACTTGAAGCGGTACAACTTCGGTTGCGTCCCATTATTATGACGTCTTTTGCGTTTATTCTGGGTGTACTTCCATTGGCATTTGCTAGTGGAGCTGCTGCAGAATCCCGTAAAACCATAGGCTGGACGGTGTTTGGCGGTATGTTATCTGCAACCACGCTGGCAATATTTGTGGTGCCGGTGCTATTTGTATTGATCACTAAAATATCCTATGGTAAAAAGTTGAAACGCCTGCAGGACGAAAAGCATACAGAAGATGCAGTTGATCAATCGATCATTGATGGGCATATTGGTTAAGAGGCAACTTGAAGTAAGTTACTGTTCCTGAAGAGGAACATAGATTGTTAGTATATTTAACTGCGGGTTATCTTTTAAAGTCATTTTATTCTGATGGGTTTAAGAGATAACACGCAGTTTTTCATTCTTTAACGTCCCGCCATAGGAGTTGCTTTTTATTAAACTGAGGGATCGAACTATTAAAATCTCCCACTGATTAAATAGTGATCTACATGCCTCCTTCAAACAACAGGGGATACTTCTTTACTACGGCTGCAGTCACCATCAATTGCCCAACATGCCGCATGGTATGCTCGGCAGCATGAAATAATAATCCGATCACAGTAGAGGGTAATCCAGCCCTGCCAATGCCACGAAAATCGGTCAGCGTTTTTTCGTCTGTATTTTTTATTTGCTCAAGTGCTTTGTCAACCTGTCGGTTAAAACGATTCACCAAATCAGCGGCTGTAATTGGTTTTAAATTTTTTCCTTCCGCTGCCAAATCTTCAAATTGGTAGGGGTTGAGCGGCTCATTGCGGGCGTAGGTAAACACCCTGTCAAGTACACCGCTCAGATGTTGTAAATGAAAACCGGCTGAAGCCATATCCGCAGGGCGAACCCACAATAAAACAGAAGGAAAATGTTCCATCAGTTCGTTCACCTCTTCCTTTGCTTGCAACAATGCTTGTGCTACTGGTTGCAAAAGCGGCGGCATCAGTGGTAGTGGGCCTCTTTGCCAAACTTCGTGTTTTTGTGTTGCCATATTCTTTTTTATAAATGAGTAGATGCCAACGGTATTTTTACATTATTTTTTTAACGTAAAATAAAATGTACTACCCTTGCCTTCTTCAGATTGCACCCAAATTTTGCCGCCTTTTTTTTCAATTATTTTTTTAGTAACAGCCAGCCCAATTCCGGTGCCTGAAAACTCTTCTGAGTTATGCAGTCGCTGAAAGATCACGAATATTTTTTCGTAATATTCTTTACTGATACCAATACCATTGTCAGCAACAGAAAATTGCCAGTAATCGTTTAAATCAATGGCTTCAATCTTTATCCTTACAGGTGTTTCGTCTTTGCTATACTTCAACGCATTGCCAATCAGGTTTTGAAAAACCTGGCGGATCGGTGATTCTGAGGCAATGATAACAGGCAATTTATCAAACCCGATGCTGGCATTTTTCTCTTCAATCTGCTTTCGGTAAAGCGATTCTATTTCATGAATTAGTTCGTTTAAATCCAGTTCTTTTGGTTCAATATAATTTTGTCCAACCCTTGAAAATTCGAGCAAATCAAGAATGATTTGTCGCATCCGTTTAGCTCCGTCCACGGCAAAATGAATGTATTTTTTTCCGGTATCATCTAAGGAACTTTTGTATTTTTTTTCTAACAATAATAGAAAACTGGTAACCATCCGCAAAGGTTCCTGCATATCGTGTGAGGCCACAAAAGCAAACTGCTCCAGTTCTGCGTTGGAGTCTGCCAGCTCAATCGACTTAGCAAGCAGGCTCTCATTCAGTTTTATTAAATGGGATTCATTTTCTTTTTGCCGGGAGATATCCTGCATCGCCCCAATCATGCGAATGGCATTGCCTGCCTCGTCACGAATGATGTATCCTTTATCATATACAAATGCATAATTGCCATCTCTTTTCAGGAACCGGTATTCCTGCTCCCAATAGTGCTCATTTGGATTCATAAATACCAGTCTTTGTGAAGCGTTCACTTTTTCCAGATCTTCGGGATGAATCAATTTTGTCCAATGATGTTCGGGGTCATTGGCCGACTCATTTTCATAACCAAAAAGGGTTTTAAATCCATCCCCGGTTCTGTTGGTTGCGCCTGTCAAAATGTTGAGATCCCAAATAGAATCATTGGTAGCCTTACTCACCAGGTTATATCGTTCGTTGCTAAGCAGGATAGCTGCTTCGGCTTTTTTACGTTCTGAAATATCCCTTACCAAAGAAAGTAATCTGCCATCGGTTAATAACTTTGAGGTGATTTCCAGATGATTCAATGTGCCATCTTTTAGTTTTAGTACTCTTTCAACAACAACTGTTTTGCCTGCTCTTACCGCATCAAATTGCAGTGGTCTTTCCTGAATGTCATCATGCGTTAAAAAGTCATAAATTGACATTTGCAGTAGTTCATCTTCTGTATATTGAGAAAGTCGGCAGGCACTTGCATTTACTATTGCAAATCGGCCATTGCTATCGGAGATAAATATGCCTTCAGAGGCTTCCGCAACCAGCACCCTGTATTTTTCTTCGCTTTCAATTATGGCTGCTTCTGCTTTTTTTCGTTCCGTGATATCAATAACTGTACCCACATATCCAATAATCTGGTTGTCCAGATTTCGTTCCGGAATAGCCTGCCCTATTACCCAAACGCCCGTTCCATCCGGGTGTAACATGCGATATTCTACCATAGAAGGTTCATTTGCGACCAATGCTTTCTTCCAACCCTCCAATAATTTTTTTTTGTCATCTACATGGACTGCTTCTTGCCAACCTGTTCCCATTGCTTCTTCGGCAGAAAGCCCTGCAATCTTGCACCACCTGGAATTCACGTATGTTGTATTGCCTCTGGTATCTGTTCTAAAAATACCGGTTGGCGAAATCTCTGCAAGTGTATGGTAGCTTTGTTCGCTCTCCAAAATTCTTTCTTCTGCCTTTTTTCTCAACTCTTCTTTTTCAAAAAGCTCCAGCCCAAACGACACATCACCAGTTGCCTCTTCTAACAAGGCAATTTCTTCTGCATCAAAAAAGTTTTTTTCGCCTGCATATAAAGAAAATGCTCCTATTACCTGTCCGAATTTTTTAATCGGTAAGGCGATTAAAGAGCGGTAACCTCTGCTGATGGCATCGTCCTTCCAGGGCGCCATCAGTGGGTCGTTTTCAATATCATTACAAACCGTAAATTTACCAGTCCTTACTGCGCTGCCTGTTGGGCCTCTGCCTTCAGGAATATCCCTGGTTGATATCACTTTTATTTGATTGAGGTAGCCGCTTTCCTCTCCGGCATGCACTACCGCAGTTACAGTGTTTGTTTCAATGTCAGTAATGCCTATCCATGCCATTTTGAATTTCCCAAAATCAATGGCAATTTTACAGACTTCTTTAAAAATAGTTTCATGATCCGAAATGCGAACAATCATTTGATTTACCTGGCTGATGAGCGCATATAACCGATTGGCTTTAATTAACTTGATCTCCGCATTTTTCCTTTTCGTAACATTTCTCAAATTACTGATGATGCCACCAATTGCTTTTTCATGTAATAAGTTATTGATTACACCTTCCAGCCAGATATAATGTCCGTCTTTATGTTTTACCCGAAGTAGATGCGGAAAAGCTATTCCAGGATTATCAAGCGCAAGTGCGAACGTTTCAATCGCTTTTTTCAAATCGTCCGGATGGACATATTCGTAGGTATCAATGTTTTCAAATTCTTCGTTTGACCATCCGGTTATTCTGGCTGCTGATGCGCTTCGGAAAATGGTTTTCATGTTTTTATCCAGCATGGAAATAATACCTTCATTGTTTTCAACCAATGCACGAAAACGCTTTTCGCTTTGAGAAAGCATTCGTTCTGCTTCAAGCCTTTCGGTAACATCCTGTGCAAATCCTCTTATTAGTTTTATTCCATTACCAGAATAGCTCAATGTGTTTTTATATTCCCATATCCGCTTTTTACCTGCTTTTGTTTGCACGTGCATAAAACCGTTTACATAGCCATCTTGCTCTATTAAATTAATATAGTCCGAAAATTTATCTTTGTATGACGGGGATAGCAGGTCTTTGATATTCATTCCCTCTAATTCGGAAATTTCATAACCAAGATTTTGTTTTGCAGCAAGATTTGTACTCAGGATTTTCCCATCAAGATCGTGGGTGAATATGATGTCGGTAATATTTTCTACAATCTCCCTGTATTTTTCTTCGCTTTGTTTTAATTGCTCAATGGCTTCCAATTTCTCCCGATCCGCTTTTTTTTGCTTTACTGCTGCTTCTATGGCAACAGGCAGTCGGGTAAGCCGGTCTTTTAAGAGATAATCATCTGCCCCGGCCTTTATAATACCGGCAGCGAATTCTTCAGATACTGTGCCGGTAACCAGTATGAATGGGATGAGTGTTTTTTGTTGTTGTAATATCTGCAGTGCTTCTGCCGCACTAAACTGTGGCATGGCATTATCGGAAAGAACTACATCTGGTTTAAAATTTTGTAGCGCTGTAATATAGGCTGCTCTTTCAAAAACTACTTCAAATTCGTACTGTGAACCGGCTCTAATTAATAAACGCTGAATGATTACAGCATCCGATTCTGTATCCTCCACAATTAATATTTTTAAAGCAGTAGTTTTCATAGTTGTATTACTGAGGAGGTTCGTTTAGTAATAGCCAATAAAAACCGAGATTCTTAATTGATTCTGCAAATCCTACAAAATTTACTGGTTTTACGACATAGCTGTTTGCGCCAAGCTGGTAGCTGTTTTTTATATCCGGGTCCTCTTTAGAGGAAGTTAACATTACCACTGGTATTGATTTTGTACGCTCATCTGATTTGATTTTTTTCAACACCTCCAGACCATTTATTTTAGGCATTTTAATGCCAAGTAAGATAAGCCGGGGAGGAGCGTCTATACTTCGGATGCTTTCGTATTTGCCGGTTGCAAAAATAAAATCGAGCGCCTCTTCACCATCTCTCACATGAAAAACGCTATTGGTGAAATGATGCTTTTTTAATTCCCTGGTGGTTAGCTCTGCATCATTTATATTATCTTCTACCGATAATAATTCTACAGAATTGATCTTCATAACGGGAGATTTTTATGATTATAAATAATTATATTTTATTGCTAATCCGGTAAATTAAAAAAGAAACCAGCTCCCCTTTTTAATGCTGCTTCTACCCACACTTTACCGCCTTATTTTGCAATGATCCCCTCTATAATTGAAGGTCGTATTCCTGAACCTTGAAATTTATGGCTACTGGTTGGTATCTTTCTTCTAAAACTTCTTTTGTGTTGCGGATATCAAATTTTTCTATAGCAATTGTTTGAACCTGCTTGTGCAAATTTACATCATTGAGCAACGCCCTTGAATTTAACATATAGCCAGTAACAATGCACCCGGAATTATCTGGAAACATTTCAAAAAAATCCTGGCCTGATATAGCTTCTTTTGCAGTAATGGTGGCTTTTAAATAAGTTTCAACTGCGGTGGGTATTAGTTGCAGTGATAAGCCTGGGGTGGTTTCAAACAATATTTTTAAATTGAATATGGGGTTTGTTTTCATACCGGAACTTTATTAATTAAAAGTATATTTTTTCAGTTATCCTCAAGTGTTTTTATGTTGGTTTAGCTGCCCAACGGTTTATTCTATGCCCCATCTGATTGCTTGCTATTGAGCTGGTGTGTAACCGATGGTCGTTTTTTGTATTGCCTGAAATTAATAGGATGCTCTGATGCTATGCCGTAATTAAATAATAGAAAAAGCCGGCAGGTAAATTTGATCTGGTATGCTGGTTCAATAAATATTTTTTAAATAAAAACCAACATCGCAGAAATAAAAAATACAAGCTGTGTTAAACGATATTGTCATCTTATGCTTCGTAAACAATTTTTTTATCAGCAAAGCACTGGTTTTATAAATCTGATTTTTGTTTAAAATATCCAAAACGTTTGCACTAAAGTATAAACAAAATAGCTATGAAACAATTAAAATTAGCATTAGACCAAAAGTTACGACGTTCAAATTGTATTATTTTCACTGGTTATGTGTTTCACGCAAAAGGGTTAACGGGTTAAGTACACCTTGATTGCTGTTGATTGAAAAGTCTGGCTTTATGGTACCGCATTGTGCAGGCTGAAAAGGATAGCAAACATTGGCTTATGAGGGTTTAAACAAACGCCTTTAAGTCTGCAATAATTTTGAGGATTTGTTCCAGCCAAAAAATTGAATTCGGCTCAGATTTTTGCTTTTTTGTTTATTAAAAAAAAGATGAAAGCGATTGTATAAAAAAATAGTGTCTGTAGCAATCAGCAATAAAAATAATAATGGTAGCGATAAATTAAAAATTGCGGCATACATTGCCGCTATCAATTTTTTACTATTATGAGAAATATTATCCTTTCAATGGTGGGCAGTTTTTTGATTTCAGCGGTAGCGGCACAAAAAAAGAAACCAGCAGCATTGCCGGCAACTGCAGGTACTGTTGCGCCGGCAAAATATTTTACCGGCGTTAAGTGGCGCAATATTGGTCCCTATCGGGGAGGTAGATCGGTAGCCGCAACTGGTGTGGTCAATCAGCCATTCACATACTATATGGGTACCGTTGGAGGAGGTGTATGGAAGACGGAAGATGCAGGCTTAAGCTGGCAAAATATGTCGGATGGGCAATTTAAAACTTCATCTGTCGGGGCTATTGCCGTAGCAGAAAGTGATGCCAATATTATTTATGTTGGTATGGGGGAGCATGCCGTTCGTGGAGTAATGTCTTCCTATGGAGATGGTGTTTATAAATCTACCGATGCCGGTAAAACCTGGATGCATTTAGGATTGACATTGACCCGGCAAATTGCCGCCATCCGAATCGATCCCAAAAATCCGGACAATGTGTTGGTGGCAGCCCAGGGTGCAACTTATGGACCTTCAACTGACCGGGGTATTTATAAATCATCCGATGGCGGAAAAAGCTGGAAAAAGACTTTGTATGTTGATGAGCATACCGGCTGTGCAGATCTTTCAATGGATATGAATAACCCACGCATTCTGTATGCAGCCATGTGGGATCACCAGCGTTCACCCTGGCAGGTTAGGAGTGGCGGAAAGGGGAGTGGTTTATACAAATCAATTGATGGGGGCGAAACATGGGTAAGACTGGAAAATGGTTTGCCAAAGGAACTAGGGAAAATAACCATTGCTGTTTCAGGTGCCAATTCAAATAAAGTATATGCCGTGATAGAATCAGATACCGAAAAAGAACAGGGTGGTGTTTTTGTTTCCAATGATGCAGGGCTTAACTGGAGCCGTGTAAGCAAAGATCACAATACCGTTCACCGGGCCTGGTACTATATTGAAATTGCAGCAGATCCAATGAATGAAGAAGTGGTGTACGTAATGAGTTCGCCCATGTTGAAATCTATTGATGGTGGCAAAACGTTCCATGCCATCAATACCATGCATGGCGATCATCACAATATGTGGATCAATCCAAATAACAGTAAGAATATTATTTTGGCGGATGATGGAGGAGCCGTTATTACCTTTAACGGAGGGCAATCCTGGAGCCCGCAAGCCAATCAACCTACTGCCCAGTTTTACCGGGTAAATGCCGATCACCTTTTTCCTTACAATGTATATGGGGGGCAGCAGGATAATAGTTCTGTAAAAATTGCCAGCAGAACAACCTATAATTCTTCGATTGAAGAAAGAGACTGGACTTATTCAGCAGGCGGCGAAAGTGCTTTCCTTGCATTCAATCCCGATGATCCCCGGTACGTGATGGGAGGAAGTTACCAGGGCACCATTGATGTATTGGATCAGCAAATTATGGAAGGCAAGCCTGTGATGGAAAAGCCATTGCAGTTTCAGTCGCTGCAACCTAAAAACATGCGCTACCGGTTTAATTGGAATGCGCCGATCATCTGCTCACCCAATGATCCGAATACTTTTTACCATGGCGGAAATGTGTTGTTTAAAACAACCAATCTTGGTAAAACCTGGCAGGCAATTTCATCCGATCTTACTACACATGATACCAGCAAAATGGGCATCGGCGGTATTCCTTACACCAATGAAGGAGCAGGTGGCGAAAATTATTGCACGCTTTCTTATATCAACGAGTCACCTTTGGAGAAAGGTGTAATCTATACCGGTAGTGATGATGGATTGGTGCATCTTACAAAAGATGGCGGATTATCCTGGACCAATATTACGCCTGCCGGTTTACCGGAATGTTTAATTAATAGTATTGAGGTATCGCCGCATGACAAAGCCACCGCATATATCGCGACTACCCGCTACAAATTCAATGATTTTTCACCTGCCATTTACAAGACAACCAATTATGGTAAATCATGGGTTAAAATAAACAATGGCATTCCGGAAACGGCCTATACCAGGGTAGTAAGAGAAGATGTTATAAGAAAAGATTTGTTGTATGCCGGTACAGAAACTGGTTTGTTTATTTCTTACAACGGTGGAAGTGATTGGATGCCTTTTCAATTAAATCTTCCACTTACCCCCATTACAGATTTGAAGTTGCACCAGGGCGATTTGATTGCGTCCACTGCTGGCCGTTCGTTCTGGATTTTGGATGATATTGGTTTAATACAACAGTATGATCCTGCATTGGCGGAAAAAACTGAAATACATTTATTTCAACCGGAAGATGCCTACCGTGTCTCTGGTGGAAGTCAGTTAGATAAAGTGCTGAGCGAAGAACCAACCGGACCGGTGCCAACAGGCACTGCGGGAACCAATCCTTCCACTGGTGCAGTTATTTATTACCAGCTTCCTGCAAGGATCGATTCTGCTGCTGATCTCATACTCGAAATATTGGATGCCAATGACAACCTGGTAAGAAAATACAGTAATAAGCCCGATGAAAAATTTACGATGTATCCGGGTGGTCCGAATGCTGATCCGGTGCTAAATGTAAAACCAGGTTTAAATCGTTTTGTATGGGATCTGCGTTATTCAACTTTGCCGGGCGTTACAGGAGTATATATCGAAGGTAGCTATGTGGGGCATAAATCTGCTCCTGGAAAATATACGATTCGTTTAAAATTGGGTAGTCAGCAAAAGCAGGTAAGCATTGCGATAAAACCAGATCCACGTATCAAAGCAACTGCAGCCGATTATACATTACAACACCAAACGCTTACTGCTATTGAAACAGGAGTGAAAGAGATTCATTTATCTGTTTCGGCCATCCGAAAAGCCCGTGAGCAAATCAATTACCTGGTTGGTTTGGTAGCAGATCAGCCCTTAATGAAAACGCTGACAGACTCTGGTAAAGCAGTGGTGAAAATTATTACTGCCTGGGAGGATAAACTGGTACAATCAAAATCTCAATCCTACGATGATATCATCAATTTTGAAAATAAACTCAGTGCGGATTATATATTTTTACGGGGAGAAACAGATTCAAATAGTCCAGGCGTAACAGACGGTCAGCAGGAAGTGTTAA
Organism: Chitinophagales bacterium; assembly: GCA_038327005.1. GTDB lineage: Bacteria > Bacteroidota > Bacteroidia > Chitinophagales > Chitinophagaceae > Ferruginibacter. The sequence continues at coordinate 11,485 of JBBQKO010000119.1, forward strand.
AAGAACTGGATGCTAAATGGGCGGTGTTAAAAAATGAATTACAAATCATCACAACACAACATATCGGGGGATTTAATAAATTGTGTGAAGAGCAAAAGCTTCAGAAAATTACAGTAACAAAATGATCGGTTAAGTAGATGGGACGAGCGAATAAAAAAGGAGCAAATTTTTTTAACCTGCTCCTTTTTTATTGCTTCGTTTTATTTTTTTCCTGAAATGGCTTCAAATCAACTGTGAGGCAGTGTTTGATCTTATTGTTTTTGAATCGTAAAATGAAACGTGCTTCCCATGTCTTGTTCGGATGTGATCCATATTCCCCCGCCCATATTTTCAATGATTTTTTTTGTAATTGCCAGGCCAATTCCGGTGCCTGAGAATTCTTCTTTGCTGATCGGGTACAGAGTAATTCGGAAAAAATATAAGAGAAAAACAGAGGGGACAGATGCCGGCAGTAGAATGTCGGCACCTGCTTTTTAAATAGCTAAGTAGCCGCAATCAACTACCTTTGTCAATTCAAATTTAAATACCCCTATATGAAAAAAAATATGCTCCTTTCCCTGCTCGCTGCATTCCTTTTTTTTACAGGATTTAGTCAGGCGAAAGCCTCCAAAATATCAACAATAGATGGACATCCGGGCTGGATCATGCAAGGCAATATTTACGAAGTAAATGTGCGGCAGTTTACCAAAGAAGGAACTTTCAATGCATTTGCCAAACACCTTGATCGCTTAAAGTTGATGGGGGTGCAAACCTTGTGGTTTATGCCCATCAACCCAAT
>JBBQKO010000120.1:0-12165 GCA_038327005.1 Chitinophagales bacterium
CCATATAATTCTCAGGGCTTAAAAAAAACTGCAAAGCTTGTCATCTCTAAAAAGGAAAAGCAAACTTTGCAGTAATGAAGTTTTATTCAACTTGATTTAACTTGTTAAAACATCGTCTAAAAACTTATACTCATTAATATATATTTCGTTTATCTCAGTTTGTAAACTATCTCGTTTACGCCGGTTATAATAACGGGTTTCTAGCCAAACATTCCTTTGTGCTTTTTCCTCAATTATTGGTTTAATGTTATTACTTGCTTCGCCATTCAAATTATACTTAAATTCATAATGCTCTAATTCTATTTGGCTTTGCTTCTTTGCGATTTCATTTATACTGTCTTTATAAAGGGCTTTATAATAATTAGAGTCACTTACAGAAAATTGCATAGCGGCATTAAAATTTTTATGATAATCATTGCCCCTTGTTAAGCAATAAATTTTAAAGTATTTTGATACTTCATCTTTCTCCTTTACAGAAAGGGTTTTTATTTTATTTAGTTTTTCAATTTGAGTTTTAAAAAAGCTTTCCCCTTCTGCTGCTATAAGATACTTAGCAATAATAAAATCGTATTTATGGTAAAAAGTTATAGTTGAATCTGGTAGATTTATCAAATTGGCATTTGACAAAAGGGCTTTTAATACTCTTTGATTTTTTGCAGTAGTAAGATTATAAAACACTTTTTTATTTTCATCACTAGTGTTGAATTTTTGTTTAGTGTAAGCAGACTGTATATTGGCATCTGCATCAAAATACCTTTTGTATTTAAAGTAATTGTATTTAAAAAGCGTTTCAGCATCAAAAATTTTATCAAATACAATATCTAAGGAGTCAACTAAAACTTTGATATATTTTATACTTTTTTCTTTTTTTGCTGCATTCAAAATAAGACTATCCTTCGATGTAAAAAACTGTGCAAATTGAATTTGTTTTTCATGGGGAATTAAAGTACTTAAAGTAATCTCATATATTCTTGAATACACAGAGGCAGGATATTTTTCAATTATTACAGGCGCAATAAAAGTTCGGGCATTTAGCTTAACAGCACAAAACATAAAAAACCCAATAAGCGAAATTCTAATTAGTTTTATTGTCATTAGTTATTTTCAATTTTATTAAATATTCAGAAGCTATTTTTTTTATATTCTTTGTTTTTGGAGAGGGCACTTTTTCGTCCATTGTAATAATTGCATTTGCATATTTTACAGTGTTTTCTTTATCGTCTAAAGCTGCATATAATTTCAAAAGGCAATAAAGCGGCGTAAATCTATTGGGTTGTATATTTTTTGCAATATTAAAATTTTCAATAGCTTTTGCATAGTTCTTTTGTACAAAATAACAGTTGCCAATTAACTCATACAATAAGGGTGTACTATAAACAGATACGCACTCCTGAAAAGTAAAAAGAGCCTCTTCTTTTATGTCAAGTGCATATTTTACAATGCCAGTTCCGGTAACGTCTATAGCATGGTTCATCAGGGAAACGGGCACATCCGCCACAAGTACTGCATTGGCTACTTATTTAAGCTCTAATACCACGCTCAATCAAAAAGTTTATTCCGCATTTGCTTTGGGATATAAAGGAGTATCTGCAACCAATACCAGACCGTATATTTCGTTTTTATTAAATAAATAATTACACAACACTGAAAGCACAAAAACCACGCCCAGGCGTGGTTTTTTTTGCTTTCAACCAATACCGGTTTGACAGCAATAACTTTCACCATATCTGGCAGTAAGATTCAGCATCTCTTTCGATTCAGTTTTTTGATTTATAGATTTAGTTGTCAACTGATAAAGAAAAATGAATCAATTTAAAAACTTTCCGCCTCAATGCAACTGAATTACTTATTTCATTGTCAACTTAAAAAGCAAAAATATGACAATGCGCCTCACACTTCCCGTTTGTATCCTTTCAGCATTATTATTTTTCTCCTGCACCAAATCAACCGATTTAAATAAGGCCGGTTCTGGTGAAGCCACTCGAGACTCCTATTCGGGCCTCAGCAGTGGGCCGGGCGGCGGCAGTAGCGGCAATGGCGGAGGTACTGCAGGCGTGATCACGGCGGGTGAATGGAGTGATCTTGACAATTGGAAATTCTGGAATACCTTAATGGCAAGAGATACCATCAAAGAAATACCGGCTACATGGGGTTTGTTTACCAATAACAAAGTGTCCATTATTTTAAAGGATGCCAACAACATGCTATTGCACGATGCCACCATCACCATGCTTTACAATGGCGAAAGTATGGCTGCTAAAACGGACAACCAAGGCAAAGCGGTATTATTTGCAGGATTAACAAAAGCAGAAACAAAGCTCAATAAGTTTCAATTAAAGGCAGGTTACAATGGGAGCGATTTTGATTTAGGTGCCTTCAATTATGATGGAAACATAATTTATAAAACCATTCCGGTTAGCAAAGTTGTCACCAAAAAGCTGGACATTTTATTTGTTGTAGATGCCACTGGTTCTATGGGCGATGAAATCACCTATCTTAAAACAGAATTGCAGGATGTGATCAATCGCTCCGGCGCACAATTACCCGGCATGCAGATAAATATGGGCAGTGTTTTTTACAGAGATAATGGAGATGAATATGTAACCCGTCCGTTTGATTTTACTACATCTTCCTCAAGGCTAATTAGTTTTATCAACGAACAGCAGGCCGGCGGCGGTGGCGATTTTCCAGAGGCGGTAGATGAGGCGCTTAAAGTAGGTACGCAAAATATGCAATGGAGTACTAAAGCAGTGAATCGCTTGCTATTTTTAGTGTTGGATGCACCACCACACAAGTTGCCGGAACACGTGAAACGATTAGAGGATGCCATTAAAACGGCACAGGAAAAAGGCATTCGCATCATTCCAATTTCTGCAAGTGGTATTGATCTGGAAACAGAATTTTTGTTGCGTTTCCTTTCCATCAGTACCAATAGTACTTATGTTTTTATTACCAACGATAGTGGCATTGGCAATCCGCATCACGTGCCTACTGTTGGCACTTACAAAGTAGAATTCCTGAATAATTTAATGGTAAGGCTGATTACAAAATATGGCAAAAACCAGGATTGATTTTTCGACGGAATTGTTGCAATTGTGTGGAGGTCTTTTTAAAGTGCCTGAAAGCAACTCTCTTGTACAAAAGCTATAGGTTGCGTCGTTGCTAATACGCCTTTGTACATATGTGGCACTTTTGCCAACAAAGTTGGTTTTTTAAAAAATCAATGTGTTAATAAATGGAAGTAATTTGACCTATAACCAACCGGAGATATTTCTATCCAAAAAACAAATAGCACAAAATAATTGCAGTAATGATACCGACCAGATCCGCCAGCAACATAGCGCCTATTGAGTAGCGGGTATTTTTGATATTGACTGCCCCGAAATAAACGGCCACTACATAAAAAGTGGTATCAGATGCTCCCTGGAAAATGCCGGACAATTTGCTTGGGAAAGAATCAGGACCAAAAGTAGTCATCGTGCTGACCATCATTCCCCGGGCTGCTCCACCGCTAAGTGGCCGAATGAGTGCCGTGGGCAAACCATCCACAAAACGGGTATCTGCACCAAAGAGGGCGAAAAATTGTTTCATCCCTGAAATGACCGCATCAAAAGTACCACTGGTGCGAAGCATACTAACTGCTACCAAAATGCCTAATATGTAGGGTATAATCCGTATGGCCGTATCAAATCCATTTTTGGCACCATCTACAAAGGCAGAAAACAAATCAATTTTTTTGTAGATCCCACCTAAAACAATCAACAGAAAAACAAGCAGAATCAATCCATTGCTCAACATGCCGGAAAACAACTGGATACCTGCCGCATCCAATCGGGTAACGTATAAAACCAACATCGCAATAATAGAAGAGATACCAAATACCCAACCCAATATAACCGGTTGTAATAAGTTTATTTTCTGCTTAAAGGAAACAATGATCATCGCCGTCATAGTGCCCACAAAGGTTACAATCATACAGGGCAGAAAAACGTCCGTAGGGTCAGATGCATTTTGTGCAGCCCTTACGGCAATTACACTTACCGGTATTAAATTTAAACCGGCGGCATGCAAACAAAGAAACATGATCTGCGAATTGGAAGCCACTTCTTTAGTGGGATTGAGTTCCTGCAAACTTTCCATTGCCTTTAATCCAAAGGGAGTAGCGGCATTATCTAACCCCAACAAGTTTGCTGAAAAATTCATGATCATGTGTCCCATAGAAGGATGACCTTTTGGTATCTCCGGGAAAAGTTTAGAGAAAAAAGGTCCTACGATGCGTGACAAAAGCCTTATTCCGCCTGCCCTTTCGGCGATGTTCATAAAACCGATGAACAAGGCTAAAATACCTACCAGCTTTAAACAAATCTCCACAGCCACCCAACAGGTTTCAATGATGCCATCTAATTTAAGCGGATTGGCAGGATCGGATGCTTTGCCCGTCACCATCCAGGTGAATATATGTGTCTCACCAAAGAAAAAACATTTGATGCCTGCAACAGTAATTGCAATGATGATGAATGCCGACCAGATTCTGCTTAATGCCATGTTTGAATGATGAATGATGAATGATGAGTTATGAATGATGAGTTATGAGTTATGAGTTATGAGTTATGGATTATGAGTTATGGATTATGGGTTATGAGTTATGAGTTATGAATGATGAGTTATGAGTTATGAATGATGAATTATGAATTATGAGTTATAGATTATGAATTATTAGTTATGAGTTATGGGTTATGAGTTATGGGTTATGAGTAAAAAGTAATGCGCAATGGGTAATGATGAGTGCTCAATGCGTTTCATGCGTGATGATTTAGGATGTTTACTTAATTTAAATACCGTCTTTTTGAAGGCTTGAAATTAGTGTTTTATACTGAAAACTGATATTTCAACGCAAACCTTACCTTTGCATCCAATTTTTAATTTTTCATTATTCATTTATAACTAAGGACATGGCTTTACAAGCAGGCATCGTGGGATTACCAAACGTGGGGAAATCTACTTTATTTAACGCCGTAAGCAGCAGTGCGAAAGCACAGGCAAGCAATTACCGGTTTTGTACCATTGAACCCAATACAGGTTTGGTAAACGTACCCGACCCAAGAATGGATAAGCTGGCCGAACTGGTGCAACCACTTCGTGTAGTACCTACCCAAATTGAAATTGTGGATATTGCCGGTCTGGTGCGTGGTGCCAGCAAAGGCGAAGGATTGGGTAATAAATTTTTAGCCAATATCCGCGAAGTAGATGCCATCATTCATGTGATCCGTTGTTTTGAAGATGAAAATATATTAAGAGACGAAGGACCGATTAACCCGATCGGCGATAAAGAAATCATCGAAACTGAATTGCAGTTAAAAGACCTCGACAGTGTGGAAAGAAAACTCTCCCGCATGGAAAAAATGCTGAAGACCGGGGATGCAAAAATGAAACTGGAATACGCGGTTTTATTAAAATGTAAAGATCAACTGAACAAAGGCAAAAGCATTCTTTCGATGGATTTAAGCAAAGATGAGAAAGAAGCGATTGCTGAAAACTTTTTGTTAAGCGATAAACCGGTATTGTATGTTGCCAACGTAGACGAAGCCAGCATGCATACCGGCAACAAATATTCGGATGTGTTGGTAGAGGCTGCAAAAGCAGAAGGGGCACAGGTGATCATTATGACCAATGCCATTGAAGCACAAATAGCCGAGTTGGATACCCAGGAAGACAAAGCGATGTTTATGGAGGAATATAAAATGACCGAACCAGCATTGGATCGGTTGATTCATTCTGCTTACCGGCTACTTAATTTATCTACCTACTTTACCGCAGGAGTGCAGGAAGTAAGAGCATGGACCATTCACCAGGGATGGAAAGCACCTCAAGCTGCCAGCGTTATTCATACCGATTTTGAAAAAGGATTTATCAAGGCAGAAGTTATTGCTTACGAAGATTTCATCACTTACAAATCAGAAGCAGCTTGTCGAGAGAATGGCCGTTTAAGAATTGAAGGGAAAGAATATTTGGTACATGATGGAGATGTGATGCATTTCAGATTCAATGTATAATTGCAAACTAGTGCTGTGTCAACTTTGACTACATAGATGATTTCTCCCGGTGAGTCACCCTTTGGGGGTGACTCACCGGGAGAAATCGCAAATTAATACACCACTTACTTTGTGATATGGTACTATTGCTGTGTAAAGAATATAATGACGGTTCTATTTGTGACCCGATAGTTATGACCCGTTAGTTATCGGGTGGTGAAAGGTTAAATATTGACGATTCACCATTCACACTCAACTTTACACGGTTTTCTTTTATATAAAAATTGCCGGTAAGGAAACGAGCAGAAAGTAGTATCAAACTACAGCTCAGTTCTTAACCGGCAATTTTATTTTTACAAAGCGCCTACTGTACAACTAATTTATTTCTGTAAACGATTTCTTTTTGGGTATTTAGTACCGTAATAATGTAAATACCGGGCTGCCATTTTGAAACAGGTAAAATCAATGTTCCATTTGAACGGTTTTGATAAATAGCTTGCCCCATTGAGTTATGCACGTTTACATTCATTAAGGTAGAAACTCCAGTCATCACTAATTTAGATTGCCCTTTTGCCGGATTAGGAAGTAAGGCAAAATGCATATCAATTGTCCTGCAGCTTGAGGTTACAATTCCCAAATCTTTCTTTTTTCCATCTTTGTCTTCATTGATCAATTTGTAAAACAAATTACCGGAAAGATTTGAATTGTCTGTAAAGCTATAAGCGATGCTGCTACTTGAGTTACCCGCTGTTGCAAGTGAAGGGATGGTTGCAGCCAGATCATATTGAATGCCATCCACGCTTCTATATAATAGAAATTGTTTGTTATTATTTTCTGAGGTAGTGGCCCAGGATAGAACAGATACCTGTTGCTTACAAGTTGCTTTAAAATTACCAATGGCTACCGGCAATACCCCCGATGCCCGAATTTTAATAATCCGAAACGGACTTACATTGGTCACAATATAAATACTACCATCCGGGCCGGCAGTAATGTCTCTTATCCTACCCCATTGGTTTACAAAATAATCCATTTGCGAAGTAATAGATTCACCAGTAGCATCTATGCGAACACTTCTCACTTTCTGTGTCTTTAAAAAAGCTACTAAAAATGAATTTTGAAACTCCGGAATAGATGGATGGGAATACCAGACCAGATCGCTTGGAGCCCAGGTGCCGCCTGGTGCAGGATTCCAGGAAGCCAATGGCTCTTTTACATTATTGGCGGAGCAAAACGCTGTTTCGCCAGCAATATCATTTTCACAGAAACCCACTACATTGGGCCATCCGTAGTTTCTGCCCTTTTCAATAATTTGAAATTCATCGTTGCTATTAGGACCATGCTCTGTAGAATAAACTTTGCCATTTGGATGCAGCATCAGTCCCTGCGGATTTCTATGCCCAAAGGTGTACACACTGCTTCCAGCAATCGGGTTATCCGCCGGAATACTGCCATCAAGATTGATGCGTAAAATTTTACCATTCAAATTGGTTGTATTTTGCGAAGTTGCGGTATTGGCTGCGTCGCCTGTACTCATAAGTAAAGTGTTGTCTGCCAACATCACCAGCCGGCTTCCATTATGGGTTGTATTGGCTCCAATGTTATCAATCAAAATAGTTTCACCGGATAATGTGCCTCCTGTATAAGTAAACCTCGACAATCGTTCCTGGTTATTCCCTCCATTGGGATAGGTATAAACAATGTAAACGAAGGGATTGGCAGAAAAATCAGGATGAAAAGTCATTCCGAGCATACCTGCTTCACCACCAGAATATACATTTGCGGTGTAGTCAAGTAATAAAGTAGCTGCGCCGGTAACAGGATGAATACGAAAGACCTTTCCATTTTTGGTAGTCATCCACAGCGAATCTCCGGGTCCATATTTCATTTCCCAGGGTGGGTCGGTGGTAGTGTACAACGTAGAGGTTTCTACAACAGTGGTACCTAAATTAATCAACACCGGTTGAGCTTTAGCACAAAATACAAAGGAGAATAAAAGGAGAGAGAATGGTAACCATTTTTTCATAAAATTTATTTTTAAGGTGAAGTAGGTTTCAAGGACATTGAAAAATAATGAAGCAAAAATAATTCCAAAAATTAAAAAAGGGGCTTCTTGTCGAAGTCCCGTCTTAATTATACATATTACTTTGTGTAAATGACTGAGGGATTTTTTTACGTTATTTCAATCTTTTGAAAGCATCTACTAAACAAAAAATCGGTACATACTTTAGACATTTTCAATCACCATCGCAGAAGCACCACCACCGCCATTGCAAATGCCTGCCGCACCATACCGGGCATTGTTTTGCTTTAACACATTGATGAGCGTTACAATGATTCGTGCACCGCTGCATCCAAGCGGGTGACCAATGGAAACGGCTCCCCCATTTACATTCACGGTTGCCGGATCCAATTGCATTCGTTTGCTATTTTCTATCCCTACTACCGCAAAGGCTTCATTCAATTCCCAATAGCTGATGTCCTCCATTTTCAACCCTGCTTTGCTAACCGCTTTTGGTACAGCCAATGATGGCGAAGTAGTGAACCATTCCGGTGCCTGCGCTGCATCGGCATAAGCCAGTATTTTAGCGATGGGTTTTAGTCCGAGTTCATCTGCCTTTTCTTTACTCATCAATAGCAAAGCAGCAGCCCCGTCATTCATCGTTGATGCATTGGCGGCAGTAACGGTGCCATCTTTTTGAAAAGCGCCTTTTAACTCGGGTATCTTATCAAACTTTACATTGAATGGTTCTTCGTCTTTCAAAAATAACAACGGCTCGCCTTTGCGTTGCGGAATTTCTACCGGCACTATTTCGTTCTCAAATCTACCTGCATTTAAGGCTGCCTGGGAGCGCTTGTAACTTTCAATTGCAAATGCATCCTGTTCCTGACGGCTGATGCCGCAAGTTGATGCACATAACTCTGCAGCATTCCCCATTGCCCTGCCATCATACACATCTGTAAGGCCATCCTTCACCAAACCATCTATCAATTGCACGTTGCCATACTTATTTCCCCAACGCATATTTTCTGTATAGAAAGGCACATTGCTCATACTCTCCATACCACCTGCAATTACAATGTTGGCATCACCCAATAAAATACTCTGGGTGGCGAGGGCAATGGATTTCATTCCGCTTGCACAAACTTTATTGATGGTGGTACAATTTACATGATCAGGCAATCCGGCAAATTTAGCAGCCTGCCGGGCAGGTGCCTGTCCAAGATTGGCCTGGATAACGGTGCCCATCAACACATCTTCTACAAGACCGGGTTCAATACCTGCTTTCACTAACGCCCCTTTAATGGCAATGGCGCCTAACTGTGTAGCAGTAACACTTTTTAACGAACCACCAAAACTACCGATGGGCGTTCTTACAGCAGAGATAATATATACTTCTTTCATAAAGGTGGCTATTTAGTAAACTTAAAAAATGAAAATATAGTTGAGTTGCAAGTTTGCTTTCTGCAAAAAAACATATTTTTTAATAATTATTATTTAACGTGCAAGTTAGCAATTTTGAAAATAGCTGTTGTGGTTAAATGCTGCCAAAGCAATTTTTGAGATTGATTATGAGAGTTTCATACATGTCAACTTCTATTTGGGATATGCAGTACTTTTCTAATCTGTTATTTTACTACAGGTAGTTGAATAAAATGCCGGAACAAACGTCCCGGCATAAAAAAAATTATTAATTATTACCATTATTTTTTTACAGTTTCAACTGGCCTTTTAAGATATTTATCTAAAAATTCCAGCGTTTTTTTAGAAGTAGTGATTTGGTTTTCCTTTTTTGCAAACCCATGTCCTTCATTGGCATAGGTAATATATTCCACCGGCACGTTGTTCTTTTTTACGCCGGCAACAATTTCTTCACTTTCTATCGGAAGCACCCGCACATCGTTCATGCCCTGGAAAACCAATAATGGTTTATTTATTTTTTTATAATTGAACAATGGCGATATATTCTTCAACCGTACAGAATCAGCCGTGTTTGGATCGCCCATTTCATCGTACAATGCTTTTTTAATTGACTCCCAATAGGGTGGCATGCTGCGTAAAGTGCGAATCCAGTTGGCCACGCCAAATAAGTCCACGCCCACCTTAAACTCTTCGGGGTGAAATGCCAGAGCACCCAATACCATACATCCTCCGTAGCTTCCGCCTTCGATCCCAATTTTTGCAGTGTCGATATAGTCCTGTTGCTGAAGCCATTTTTTTGCCCACACACAGTCTTTTAGATCGCCATTACTATGGTCTTTATTATCCAGCTTGTAAAAAGTTTTTCCATACCCGCTGCTACCACGGTTATTAACAGCAAGCACGGCATATCCGTGATTTACAAGGTACTGTATTTCGTTTGAAAATCCGATCCTTGACTGTCCACCCGGTCCACCATGAATCATAAGTAAGGCAGGCACTTTATTGTCTTTTGATGCGGTGAGCGGCTTGTAGTAAATAGCCGGTATTTCTTTGTCATCGAAAGATTTAAACCGTATTACCTCAGCGCTCACCAGGTCATTTACATCCACTTCCTTGTTCAACGTTTGTGTAAGTTGTTTTAAGGTCTTTGTTTCAAAATTGTAGTTGTATATATTATTTGGACTTCGGCTGCTTCCAACAGAAAGCATCATATTTTTTTCTGTAGGTGAAATGGTTATCCCTTTTACGTCACCGTCTTTAATTTCAGGAAAATCAACGGACTTGCCAGTTGCATGGTCAAATAAAAGCACTTTGTTTTTTCCATCCTCATTGATAAAGATGGTGTGGTATTTTTCGTTTTCGCTTAATGACATATATACCACATCCCACTTGCTGCTAAAATACTTTTCCGCTTTTCCGCTATTAATATTATAGTTTACAAGATAAGCAAACTCATTTCCGTCATTGGTTATATAATACAATATGCTGTCATTTTTTTCAAAAGCTGCCCCGCTCCATGTAGCTTCGTTGTCGTTGCTGATACGTTTCGTGGTTTTATTGTTTCTGTCATACAGATACAATTCAATTTTATCGGCGGTAATTTCTTTTGTAAGCGTTAGGTACCTTTCTGATTTACTGATTACACCAGGCGAATACCCGGAATCATTCTGAAAGAAATTGGTAAATTTCCAGGTTGCCGTATCGCCTTTCCAGAGATCAAAGTATTTTGAATCACGCTGGTTGCTTACCACATACATCGATTTTTTGTCATTGCTCCATCCATACATATTGTTGGTACTGTTTGGCCATGGCGTTAAATCCTTACCAGCAGTATCACCGGGCGTTTGCAGGTACAAATGGCTGTTTTCATCTCCGCCCCTATCGGCACTGTAAAGAAATTTATTGGAGCCGGGGAGGTAACCAAGGGCAAAGAATGACTCTTTGGTGGAATTAGTAAGTGGCTTTAAAAGGGTGTCATTGATCCCCAGTTCGTAGAGGTTGTAAATGCCCGTCATATTCGCATCCACCAATATTTTCGATTCATCCCTACTGAAGGCTACGCCGGCAATATCCTTGTTATCATACAGTTGCTCCGCACTGTATTTTTTTATTTCTCTGGTTGCTTCAGGTTTGTTTTGGCAGCCAGCCAATGTAGTCATGATCGTCAAAATATAAATAATATTTTTTTGCATAGTGTATTTTTTTTCAATGTTAAGGTAGCAAATTGTTTGGGCAAATAATAATTTTAAAAAACCACTGCATATTAAAATATTTTTGACTTCACTTAAGCGGATGGTTATCAGCCAACTGATAGCATCTTCTGCAGTTGGTTGTCAATAGAAATTGGCATTGAAAATAATTGTATCCTCGTGGCTATTTTTAAAAAAAGATTTTTGAAAGCAGCCAGTGGTATTAATGAGCCTCAACCGTCAAAATACTGTTTTTAACTACCAGTGAATATTAACCGGTTTCCAAACGGGTCAATCACTTCCATGCTGTACACGTTGCTATCCCAAAAAGTTTTTTCGATGGCCGGCTTATTGTATTTATAGTCCTTTGCCGTTAACAGTTGGTGGTATTGGGGTAACTCCTTATAATCTTCAATCAATACCCTGCCACCGGGCGAACAATCACCGTGATGTTCGGACAAATGAAGAACAACATCCCCAAAAGAAACCTGCAAATAAACAGGGAAATTTTCGCCAAACC
>JBBQKO010000121.1:0-12060 GCA_038327005.1 Chitinophagales bacterium
GAGGGCCGATTTTTTTGGGTCGTTGCCCATGCGTATGGTACCAGCTTCGTGAATAATATTACCGGGATTTGCAAGACCGTAATTATTTTCTTTCGTGCCATCATCTCCCCAAGTAATTACGGCGCCCATATTGTGCATCATCTCCCTGAAAGTTTCTTTCATGTGCTTAGCCTGGTTAATTTCGTAATCGCTGTTTTTAGTGTTGAAACGCAAAACCGGGATACCAAATTTATCAACAACCGCAGGATCTAATTCGCAATAATTTGTCTCCAGTGCAATACCTTCACCACGGCCGGCCATCCCAACACCGGCACCATACAAATACCTGAAATCTTCTTTCAGCGATACCCCATATCCACCAGCTTCTTTTGTTTTTCCGTTGATGGGAATTTTACCGTTTTCACCTTCTACGCCAAAGCCAAAACCATACGCAGGCTGGCTCATACCGCCCCAATATTCAATGTGATAACCACGGGGAAAATCGAGTTTTTTATTGTCGAGCCACCAGGGTGTGTACACATGCATACCGCCTACGCCATCTTCGTTGTAGCGCTTTCTGCCATAGAGTTGGGGTAATACACCGCCCATCGCAGCACCGGTAGAATCATGTAGGTATTTGCCCACCACATTACTGGAATTGCCGATGCCGTTTGGATGCTGATCTGATTTTGAATTCAACATCAGGCGGGCGCTTTCGCATGCACTGGCAGCTAATATAACTACCTTTCCCTGCACCTGGTATTCCTGCATATCTTCTTTGCTCACGTAGGATACGCCAGTTGCCTTTCCTTCTTTATTGGTCAATACTTCCCGGGCCATTGCATTGGTAACAAGGTCTACATTGCCGGTGGCCAGTGCTGGTTTTATTAATACACTGGAAGAAGAAAAATCTGCATATACTTTACACGCTCTTCCACATTGGGCGCAATAAAAACAGGCCCCTCTGTCTTTGTTAATTTGTTTGGTTAGAATCGATAGACGGGATGGTATAACGGGAACGCTCATGCCTGCAGCAGCTTTTTTGATAAACAGTTCGTGCAGGCGTGGTTTTGGTGGTGGTAAAAAGATGCCATCTGGGTCGTTGGGCAAACCTTCGTTGCTACCAAATACACCAATCAGTTGATCAATTTTGTCGTAGTATGGTTTTATATCTTCATAGCCAATTGGCCAGTCATCTCCAAGGCCATCAATACTTTTTCTTTTAAAATCTTTTGGTCCAAAACGCAGTGAAATTCTACCCCAGTGATTGGTTCTTCCACCCACCATTCTTGCACGCCACCATTCCCACTTGGTACCGGCCGTATGCGTGTAAGGTTCACCGTCTATTTCCCATCCCCAATAGCAAGCGTCAAAATCGCCGAAGGGTCTGAACTTGGTACTGGCACCACGACGGGGAGAGTCCCAGGGGTTTTTTAACTGGGATGAATTTTTTGCAGGATCATAATCCGGACCAGCTTCCAGCAGGCATACTTTTAAGCCTGCATTGGCCAGCACATGGGCTGCCATGCCTCCACCGGCACCTGAACCTACTATTACTACATCATATTGTTTGGCTTGCTTTTTAATCTGGAGGGAGTCTCCCATAGTGCAATTTTTGTTGAGTGATTAACCGTTAATAAAAAATGAATATAGCATTTATTCTATTTCCAAAAATGAACTGTTGCAGGATTACGAAAACATTTTTTTCAGCATAGTGCAGCACCCCGGTATCTTGAAACATTGTTATACAGCTTTATTCGGTTGAATGATTCGGTGAGCTTACTCTATTAAAAAAATATCAATCTGTTTTATGAGCTTATGATTGGTGTATTTTTTATTTAAAGGATTATGGCAAACTCATTTTAATATTTAATAAACCAATTAAGACGGAGGCTAAGGGGGGACACAATTGCAACTCCAATTATTTATTTTAAATCATTTAATAGCTGGAAAAGAGAACCAGAATTCTTAATTGACTAATTGGCTAATGTGTTTACTATAGAAAAAAAAATCCCCTCAAGATTGCTCTTTCGGGGATTTTTTTTACGCTAGGTTATTTTATTTTCTCTTGAGTGCGTATTGAATGCCGCCTAATAAATGTTGAAGAAAGAAAGGCTCACTAAACGATTCGTTGGTGTGCCCGAGTTCGGTATAAAAAGCCCTGCCACCATCATAGTCATGATACCATGCCATTGGATGGTTTTCTCCATTTTGGCCTCCCTTGTATGATGTTTCATCAATTTTTAATATTGGGTGTACATCTGGATTCATGTTTTTAAAATTGTACCACTCGTCTTTTCTTTCCCAGATTTCTGGTAGATGCTTGGTGGCTTTATTGTTTTTGTCTACCACTACCAGTTTGGCCATTTGTTGTGCCGGGTGCGAAAGAAAACTGGCACCTACCATTTTTACATACCAGGGCCAATCGTATTCACAATCGGTAGCTGCATGGATGCCCACGAATCCGCCACCTTTCTGTATGAAATTCTCCAATGCTTTTTGTTCTGCTTCGCCCAACACATTACCCGTTGGACTCAAGAAAATGACGGCTTTATATTTAGCCAAATTCTCATCCGTAAAGGCCAGCGAATCTTCGGTAGCATCCACAGAAAATTTATTGGCATCGCCGAGACGCTTAATGGCCTCCACACCAAAGGGTATGCTCTGGTGTCTGAATCCGTTGGTTTTGGAAAAAACTAAAACTGCCGGATGTTTTTTCTTAACTATAAAGGAAAAACTGCCCACTACAACTAAAAGGAAAATGATTTTTTTTATCAGGCTATTTATATGCATGGTATGATTTTTTTATTTTGGTATAAGGATAAACCGGCGGAAAAAAAATTCAAAGCGACAGCGAATTTTACACGACCATCAATAATCCGAATATGCGGTTGTGCGTAGAAAAAAGCTGGTGTTTTTAGATACGTTATTTTGATATTCAGGGAGTGACGACATTGTTTTCCATTCCGGCGATGAGCCAAAACTTTTCCAATGCGCATCTCTGTCTGCCATGTTTTTAAAACTGGTCATATACATCAGGTTGGGCATATTGCATCCTGCAATTACCGACGAATAAAACACTGCGTTAAAGTTTAATTGTTTAAACAATGCAATCTCACCGCCTTCATTAAACATTTTCACTTTATTGGTAAAGATCTTTTCGGTGGCACTTTCATAGCTGCGCAATTCATACACACGTTCGCTGCGAGGACCAGTAAGTGTTGGTAGATTTAAAAACGGAGCAAGCGGAAAAGCCTGCGCCAGTATATTTTCTAATCTGCTATAAGGTGGGGTTTTGTAACCAGCATCCAAATAGGATTTGCCATTGGCCTGGTAATCGTTGTCAGCAATTAACCGGGTAGCGATTTCACCAAACTGCTGCAACGATTTTACCGGAATGATTACATAAATACTTTTATCGGTTGCGGTGTCATTTGCTATGAGTGTGAACACGCCAACATTTTTAATTTTTTGCCTGTGCAGTGCAGGAACATACGCATCTTTCAGGTATTGTTCAATTAGTTGTTGTTGTTCGGCAGTTGAAAAATGATAGACTGTGATCTGGTAAAACTCGCTTGTTTTTTTGTCTTGTTCAGCAAAAGCAGAAACGGGGATAGTCAATAAGATGACGAACGTAATTTTAGCAAGCATTTTTTTCATGGAATTAATTTTAGTAGTTGAAGGTAGTGTTATAAAAGCATAGAAAAAGAGCCAATTCAAGTGTTGGCTCTTTTTCTATAATCCGTTGAGATCTTCCAATTCACTTTATTGCCCAAAATTAAATTCCTAATAATGTTCGGTTAAACGCTTCATCACTTCCGGTTCCGGCAAAATCGTCAAATGCTTTTTCTGTTACTTTGATGATATGGTTTTTGATAAACGGCGCTCCTTCAGCAGCGCCATCTTCCGAATTTTTGATGGCACATTCCCATTCCAATACCGCCCATCCTTTGTAATCATAAGCCGCCAGTTTGCTAAAGATGGATTTAAAATCAACTTGTCCATCTCCCAGCGAACGGAAGCGGCCTGAACGGTTTACCCAACTTTGATATCCTCCGTAAACACCTTGTTTTCCGGTTGAATTAAACTCGGCATCTTTTACATGAAAAGCCTTGATGCGGTCATGGTAGAAGTCGATGTAAGCAAGATAATCCAGGCACTGCAACACAAAATGTGAGGGATCGTATAGCAAACAAGCACGGGAGTGATTGTTTACTTTTTCTAAAAACATTTCGTACGATATACCGTCGTGCAAATCTTCGCCGGGATGAATTTCGTAGCAAACATCTATGCCACATTCATCAAATTTGTTTAAGATGGGTAGCCAGCGACTGGCTAGTTCAGTAAAGCCAGTCTCTACCAATCCTGCAGGGCGCTGTGGCCATGGATATACGGTGTGCCAAAGCAATGATCCGCTAAAAGTAGGATGAGCAGTCAGGCCCAGGTTTTGCGATGCCTTTGCCGCATACATTAATTGTTGAACGGCCCAGGCAGTTCTTGCTTTGGAATTGCCGTGTACTGCAGCGGGTGCAAAGCCATCAAACTGTGCATCATAGGCTGGGTTTACCGCAACCAATTGTCCCTGAAGATGGGATGCCAGTTCGGTTATTTCCAGTCCTGCTTCTTCTACAATGCCTTTGATTTCATCCGCATAAGTTTTGCTTTCGGCTGCTTTTTGAAGATCAATCAACCGGCCATCCCAGGAGGGAATTTGTACACCGGTAAATCCTTTTTCTTTTGCCCATTTGCAAATGGCAGGCAATGAGTTGAAGGGAGCTGTATCGCCTGCAAATTGTGCCAAAAATATGCCAGGACCTTTTATTGTTTGCATAAATTAATGATTGATGAATGAATGAGTGAATGAATGAGTGATGAGTGATGAATAAATGAGTGATGAGTGATGAATAAATGAGCTATGAGTGATGAGTTATGAGTGATGAGTGATGATGAGTTATGAATGATGAATGAATGAATGAAAGACGAGTTATGAATGATGAGTTATGAATGATGAATGAATGTTTGATTAATGATGAGTGTCGAAAATGAAAAATGATTAGATGATGAGTTTTTTTAAATGAATTAAATTCCATTAGTGTATTTTGATCCAAACGAAAAATTTTAATAGATGTGCTCCGATTTGCCTCAGATTTTTTCTTTACATTGTTATGATGTAGCAGTGAAGCGTAAAAATAAAGACCAGTAACTAAATCAATTTTTGAAAAGTGGCAAGCACTCATGCACTCACATTTACTCACTACTCATTACTCATCTGATCACTCATCTGATCATTCATTCCTCATCATTGATCGATCCCTCATCATTCATTAAACCTTGTATTCCGTCCACTTCAAATCCGATTGCGCCGATGCAACTACATTGTCAATAAAGGCCATTCCTCTTACGCCCTCATCTACTGATGGAAAATCAAGCGCCTCTTTGGATGGTTCGGTACCGTCCAGTTTGGCAGCCAATGTGGTGGCAAAGTTTTTATAAATATTGGCAAATGCCTCCAGGTATCCTTCTGGATGCCCACCGGGTGTGCGGCAATTACTAACTGCAAATGAGGAGAGGCGACCGCCATAATTTCCACCCGCTCTTAAGATTTGCGCAGGTTCATCCAGCCATTTTACAACAAGGGTATTGGGTTCCATCTGTGCCCATTCGATACCGCCTTTTTCTCCGTAAATTCTTATCTTCAATGCATTCTCTTCACCTGCTGCAACTTGCGATGCCATCAGCACGCCTGCGGCACCATTATCAAATTTCAACAATACATTGCCATCGTCATCCAGCGCTCTGCCTTCTACAAAGATGTTGAGGTCGGCACATAGGTGGGTGATTTTTAAACCAGTAATATATTCTGATAAATGTGCAGCGTGTGTTCCAATATCACCCATGCAACCACTTTTACCGCTACGTTTGGGATCGGTTCTCCATGCAGCTTGCTGGTTGCCCTCTCTTTCTGATAATTTACTCAGCCAGCCCTGTGGATATTCAACCCATACTTTTCTTATTTTTCCCAATGCTCCTTCACCCACCATCGCTTTTGCCTGCTTTACCATTGGGTAGCCGGAGTAAGTATGCGTAAGACAGAGTATTAAACCGGTTTCTTCTACCAACGCTTTTAATTCTTTGGCTTCATCCAGGGTAAAGGTGATCGGCTTTTCAATTACTACATTAAAGCCTTTTTGTAAAGCGAGTTTTGCCGGAGCAAAATGGGCGAAATTGGGCGTAACGATGGTTACAAAATCTATGCGTTTACCGGCCGGCATCAAACTTTCATTCTCCAGCATTTCCTGGTAGTTCAGGTAGATACGGTCTTCATCCAGGAACAGTGATTGCCCTGAATCTTTTGCAATTTCGGGGTCAATACTTAGTGCTCCACAAACCATTTCAACCAACCCATCCATATTAAACGCAAAGCGGTGTATTGCTCCAATAAAAGCATCTTTACCACCTCCAATCATTCCCATCCGTAATTTTCTTTTCATATTAGTTTATTTAATTTTAAGCAACCTTTTTATTTTTTAAACTTAAATTTTTTTACAATTTTACGCATAAAATTTATATGCAATTAATAAAATATTTTCAGGATGGCACCGATCTGTATATTTTACAGGTCATAACCAGTCCTTACTTATAGGAGGACTTTATGTAATTATAGTCTAACATTAACACCAGGGAAATCGCCTGTGTATTTTTTTGTAATTCGTTCTGTTGGAAAATGTATTGATTGTTAACTTCCGATTTGTTCAACAGAAAAAAAACAATTGTTAATTTAACTTTTTCTATCCAAAATTCAATAATATTACATTTCATATTTTTTTTGAACACCATTATTGAATTAAAATCAAAAAACGATTATGCCTGCCAATATTCAGAAAAAGCAACTTTTTGTAGCAAGTTGTATTGCACTTTTAGTAACCTCTTTATCTTTTGGAATTCGTGCCGGAATACTTGGCCGTCTTGGTGAAAAATTTTCGTTGGATGCACAACAGCTAGGAACCATCGCAGCTACCGCATTCTGGGGCTTTCCACTTGCCATTGTAGTAGGTGGATTGGTGGTGGATGCCATCGGTATGAAAAAATTATTGCTCGCTGCATTTGTGTTTCACCTCGCAGGTATTTTGCTCACCGTGTTTGCAACTGGCTATTGGAGTTTGTTTATCTCTACCTTGTTTGTGGGTATAGCCAATGGTACGGTAGAAGCCGCCTGTAACCCACTGGTAGCAACCATTCACAGCGATAATAAAACAACCAAATTAAATCACTTTCATTTATGGTTTCCGGGCGGTATCGTAATTGGTACTTTACTCGTTTTCTTTCTAGACAAAGTTGGAATTGGCTGGCAGGTTCAGGTTGGTTTAATGGTTATCCCAACGTTGATTTATGGCTTCTTATTCAGTAAACTGGATTTTCCTGTTACAGAGCGAGTGGCCAGTGGCGTATCCAATGGAGAGATGTATAAATCTTTACTAAACCCGTTGTTTCTTTTAATGATTATATTGATGTTCGGTACCGCCATCACTGAATTGTTTACCGGACAATGGATCGACGTATTGCTGAAAAATGTAACTGATAATGCGATCCTGCTTTTAACTATTGAAACCGGTGTAATGGTGATTGGTCGTGCCTTTGCAGGTCCGGTGGTGCATAAGTTTTCTCCCCAGGGCGTATTGTTGATTTCAGCTATTCTTTCTGCAGTCGGATTGTATTTACTCGGGCATACTTCCGGTAACATGTTATTTGCAGGTGCCATTATATTTGGAATGGGCGTATGTTATTTCTGGCCAACGATGATTGGCTTTGTAGCAGAAAATTTACCTAAAACAGGAGCAGTAGGATTAAATTTCATGGGAGCTGCAGGTATGTTTGCAGTATCTCTTTATATGATATTTATGGGTGGATATTACGATCAATTGCTGGTAGCAAAACTTCCTGCCGGTGCAGACCTTCCTGCCTATACCGGTAGTAGTGCAACACCTGAAATGGCCAATGCTTTGATGGAAGCAAAGAAAGCAGCGGGGCCGGAAATAATCAATGCTACTTTAATCATTCCAATTATTTTAATCGTAGCATTTGCAGGTTTATTTATGTACATGCGTACAAGAAAACAGGAGGACGTTCAATCATTTTCTAATTCAATTGTTTAAAATATTTTTCCTATGTCAGATCATCAAAACAGGCGCAACGCCATTAAGAATCTATTGGTGGGTTCAGCAGCTCTGGGTACTACCTCAATGCTATCTTCTTTTTCAACAACAGAAAATTCAACCAATAATCAATTGAAAGGAAATATCAATCATTCCGTTTGCCAGTGGTGTTTCGGTTCTTTATCACTCAATGAATTGTGCTTAGCTGTTAAGGCAATCGGCTTTGGTGCCATCGATTTGATTGCCCCAAAAGATTGGCCCATTCTGCAGAAGCACGGTATTTACAGTTCTATGTGTTACCACGGCGGTGCGGTTAGTTTAACCAAAGGATTTAATGACAAATCATACCACGACCAGTTGGTGAAAGATTATGAGGAAGTGATTCCCTTAATGGTAAAAGCGGGTTACAAAGATGTGATTTGTTTTAGTGGTAACCGGGATGGAATGGATGATGAAACAGGATTGAAAAATTGTGCAGAAGGATTGAAGCGCATTGTACCACTTGCAGAAAAAAATGGTATTACCATCCACATGGAATTGCTCAATAGCAAAGTGGATCACAAAGATTATATGTGCGATAAAACTCCTTGGGGCGTAGAATTGTGCAAGCGGATTGGATCGGCAAATTTCAAACTACTCTACGATATTTATCACATGCAGATTGATGAAGGAGATGTGATCCGTACCATTCAGGACAATCACCAGTACATTGGCCATTATCATACCGCAGGGGTTCCGGGCAGGCACGAAATTGACGACCAGCAGGAACTAAATTATCCCGCCATCATGCGTGCGATTGTAGCTACCGGCTACAAAGGATATGTTGCCCAGGAATTTATGCCCGCAAAATCCGATAAATTACTTTCATTGAAAGAGGCAATATTGTTATGTGATGTGTAGCATTTTTGACTCAACCTTTCAATAACAAAATTGTATTGCGAAAGTAATATTTTACAATTTTTAAAAACGATCATATTTCAAAATCGTCCACCGCAAACAGTGCTTTAAATGTAGACTGATTGTGTACTGTCTTTCAAGAGATGGGGGCATAAAATTTTAATGATGGCTGAAAATACTTATGATGCAATTGTAGTTGGCTCAGGAATAAGCGGAGGATGGGCAGCTAAGGAACTTACTGAAAAAGGTTTAAAAGTTTTGATGCTGGAAAGAGGCAGAAACGTGGAACACAAGACAGATTATGTAAATGCCAACAAAGACCCCTGGGAATTTCCTCATGCCGGAGGCCGCACCCAGCAGATGATTGAGGATTATCCGGTGTTGAAAAGGGATTATCCGCTAAGTGAACAAAATCTTGAATTCTGGGTAAAAGACAGTGAATGTCCTTATACAGAAGTAAAGCGTTTTGATTGGTTTAGAGGGTATCACGTTGGTGGACGTTCTCTAACATGGGGCCGCCAGAGTTACCGCTTTAGCGATTTTGATTTTGAAGCCAATTCAAAGGATGGCTTTGGTGTTGATTGGCCGATCCGCTACAAAGACATTGCACCCTGGTACGACTATGCAGAAAAATTTGCAGGAGTAAATGGTACAAAAGAAGGTTTGCCACAATTACCAGACGGTAATTTTTTACCGGCAATGGAAATGAACTGTGTTGAAAAAGATGTGTCCAAAAGATTAAAGGAGCATTACAACAATGCCCGTACGATGATCATGGGAAGGTCTGCCAATCTTACCCAAGAACACAATGGCAGAACTGCTTGTCAATATAGAAATAAATGTTCACTCGGTTGTCCGTTTGGTGCTTATTT
Source organism: Chitinophagales bacterium (assembly GCA_038327005.1). Lineage (GTDB taxonomy): Bacteria > Bacteroidota > Bacteroidia > Chitinophagales > Chitinophagaceae > Ferruginibacter. Next base: position 9,902 of record JBBQKO010000121.1, read on the forward strand.
TAGCACACAATCGGCTACGCTTCCTGCCGCAATGGCAACGGGTAATCTTACACTCCGTCCATTTTCAATAGTTACAAAACTTATTTACGATAAGGATATTAAAAAGGCAAAAGGTGTTGAAATACTGGATGCAGAAACCAACAAGACCTATGAGTTCTTTAGTAAGATCGTTTTTGTAAACGCTTCTACTTTAAACTCAACCTGGTTATTGATGAATTCGGCCACAGATATCTGGCCTGATGGATTGGGTAGCAGCAGCAACGCATTGGGGCACAATTTAATGGATCACCATCTCGGCGTAGGTGCTGGTGGAGAAGTAGACGGATATGAAGACTTGACTACTTATGGCCGCCGTGCCAATGGTATTTATGTACCAAGATACCAGAACCTGTTTGGCGATAAACGTGATTACCTGCGTGGGTTTGGATACCAGGGCGGCGCAAGCAGGGAGAACTGGAAACGCCAGGTGGCCGAACTAAGCATCGGTGCCGATTTTAAAGAAGCGCTGACAGAGCCCGGTGGTTGGAAGATGGGCATGGGTGGATTTGGAGAAATTTTACCTTATCCGGAAAATAAAGTTACACTGGACAAAACGAAAAAAGATAAATGGGGATTAAATGTATTGGCCATCGACTGCGAACTGAAAGAGAACGAATTGAAGATGCGCAAAGACATGCTGAATGATGCGGTGGAAATGCTGGAAGCGGCTGGCGTTAAAAATGTAAAGGGGCACGATGGTGATGGTACGCCAGGCAGAGGTATTCACGAAATGGGAACAGCACGCATGGGTAAAGATCCAAAAACGTCGGTGTTGAATGGTAACAACCAGGTATGGGATGCAAAAAATGTTTTTATTACTGATGGCGCCTGTATGACCTCTGCAGCATGTGTTAATCCATCACTGACGTATATGGCATTGACAGCACGAGCAGCAAATTTTGCCGTGGAGGAATTAAAAAAAGGGAATCTTTAAAAAGATATTATGCCAGGCGATACATCCAATATCAATAATAAAGCAACGGTTCAAAATTCGTACGATGCAATTGTAGTCGGCTCTGGTATTAGTGGCGGATGGGCCGCCAAAGAATTGACAGAAAAAGGATTGAAAGTATTGATGCTGGAACGTGGCAAAGAGTACGAGCATGTGAAAGATTACAAAACTGCCGGGAAAGATCCCTGGGAACTTCAGCACGGTGGAAGAACGACTGAACAACAAAGAAAAGATTATCCCTCTATTCATCGTGGTTGGGCAGCAAGCGAAGCAGTTATGGACTCGTGGACGAACGAAAAAGATTGTCCATATACAGAGGTAAAACCATTTACCTGGTGGCGCAGTTACCAAATGGGTGGCCGCTCTACTTTATGGGGCAGGCAAAGTTACCGGTTGAGCGATTTTGACTTTGAAGCCAATGCCAAAGATGGGTTTGGAATTGACTGGCCAATCCGCTACAAAGACATTGCACCCTGGTACGATTATGTAGAAAAATTTGCAGGCATCAGTGGCTCAATGGAAGGATTGCCACATTTGCCCGACGGACATTTTTTGCCACCGATGGATTTGAATATTGTAGAAAAGGATGTGGCAGCAAGAATAAAACAGCAATTCAAAAACCGCCACATGATCATTGGCAGGGTAGCCAATTTAACAGCAGCTATTCCGGGCAGAACACAGTGCCAGTTTAGAAACCGTTGCTGGGAAGGCTGTCCTTTTGGTGGATATTTCAGTACCCAATCCTCCACATTACCTGCTGCACAAGCTACCGGTAATTTAACCGTTCGTCCATTTTCAATCGTAACAAAAATTATTTACCACAAGGATACTAAAAGGGCAAAGGGTGTGGAAGTATTAGATGCCGAAACCAATACAACGGTGGAGTATTTCAGTAAGATTGTTTTTCTAAATGCATCTGCTTTAAATTCGGCCTGGGTTTTAATGAATTCCGCAACAGATGTTTGGCAGGATGGATTGGGTAGCAGTAGCGGCGAACTGGGGCACAACATCATGGATCATCATTACAATCTTGGTGCTTCTGGTACGGTAGAAGGTTATGAAGATGTAACTACTTATGGCCGCAGAGCCAATGGATTTTACATCAGCCGGTTTGCCAATTTGTACGGTGATAAAAGAGATTTTTTGCGTGGTTATGGTTACCAGGGTG
>JBBQKO010000122.1:0-12001 GCA_038327005.1 Chitinophagales bacterium
ACTTACAATGTTCGGACGGATTAAAAAAGCAAAACTGTTCCGTCTCAGAGCCTATAAAAATTCGAAAACCAATTGGATATTAAATTGCAGAAGAATTTAATAGAAATTATTATTTAAATATTGAGCACTAATACTCATGAATGACCGTAATTTCCACATTTAGCTTTACAGATAAATATGTATGCTTTTTTCGAAAAGAACAATTTTATCTCGTTGTGCAAAAGCCGATCTAAACAGAACCTGTTTCTGCAAAATTCTTTATTAAAAAAATCAAGTAACAAATCCCCCTCAGTCCAAACTACTCTATTGAGTATCCCCTACATTGTTAATCCCGATTCTAAAACACATCTAAAATAAAGTAAGCCTGCAAGTCCTTTTCTCAGGTAACAACTTACGGAAAATCTCCTTTCCATTGATTTGGTAAAATACATAAAGTTAATGCTGCCCGGGTTGAACGAGGTTTTTCTGGTAATTTTATTTATGCGCCTCTCTTCGAACGCAATATTTTTTATAAGTAGATGCGAGATCAGTTCCGGACACGCTTGTTTTTGCGATCGCTATAATGCCACCTTTCACACATCGGCAAATTATAAAACCGTCTCTACTTGAAATTAGATGCTACAATCCTACTGCATTGGGCAGCATCCCAATTTGAATAAATGGTTCATTCTTGTGAAATTCAGCCGGGTATTAGTTGATTTCATTCACGGGAATATTAGCTGCTTCCAATACAGGTATAACGCTATTGCTTCAAAAAAAGAGGCACAGGTTATTACCCTGTGCCTTGTAAGTATTCCCATAAAAAAAGCTGTTTTATTTCTCTTTTTTAGCCGTAAATACTCTTGATAAATTGAAACCAAAACGAACTTCTGCTTTACCCCAGCTATTGGTAGTGCTGGTAATAAATGCCTTTTCGTTCATACCGGTTGCGTTTGAAAAATGCAACTGAAATACGTGACCGCCGGTCTCTATATCAAACCCAATGGATAGCGGATCTTTATAAATTGTTTTATCCAGTCCTTTGGCCACATAATGATAATCTACAACAAACGCAGTGCGTTTGGATATTTTTATACGTCCGCCTATTCCCAATGCATATACATTGTTGGCATCGGTAGCCAATGCAACAAGATTGCGATGAACAAAAGTAGGTGCCAGTTGCAGGCTGATCTTATCATTGAATTTTCTGCCGATGATGATTTCATTGTAAAAGGCCATCCTGCTGGTTGTAAAATTTTTACGGTTGGGATCAGCCCAGGGCATCGTGGTGTACGTCATGCCAGAAACCAGTACCACCGAAACCGGTGATGCCCAGCGGCCTCCCCTTGCCTGCCAGATGGGACGATACTTGATAAATGCATCCCACTCTTTACCCACATTGCTTCTGCCAATACCGGTCGTCAAACTTTTACCAAGTCCATAATCAAAACCAAAGCGCATGCTGGCCTGGTCTAATCCAAACAAGTTATTAAAGCCCGAGTTGGCCAATCCAAAGCGATGTAAGATCCTGACATCCATCACCCCTTTTCCAATAAATTCCATGGAATGCCCGTTTACTACCCGGGATGATTTAAAAGCATTGGAGATGTACTCCTTTTTTTTCTTGTCGCCCCTGGATTCCACCAACGACAACAGATCGTCCTGTGCGAAAAGAGAACAGGAACTGGAGATGAAGAGTATTAAAAATAGTATGCGCATTATTGTAAGTATTAGGGTGAGTTATTTTAAAATAGTGTTGCTACAGTTTACATGGATTTTAGCGGTTTTTGATATCTTATCTTTAACCAAACCTGGAATCTCAATTTTATAATCTTCCAGCAGAACATTAAAATCGGCTGTTGCCAAAACAGTTTCTCCAGTCACTTTAAAAGTACCCGTTGTTTCTACTTCTTTTTTTACGCCGTGTACTTCTAAGGTTCCTTTTACAATCGCTGGGTATGTGCCATCTTTTTGAAAATTAATTTTTTCTGGATTGGAAATTTTTCCTTTGAAAGTTGACTTGGGAAATTTATCACTCTCCATGTAATTTTCATTGAAATGCTCCATCATAAGAGCGCTCTTAAACTCAAATCCTTTTACCAGAATGGCAAACTGGATATCGCCGCTGGCTGCGTCGAAAACACAGGTCGTAGATTTGTTGATACCATCAATATCTTCCACGGCAGTACCGGCTCTAAAGGATACATTGCCTGTTTTGGTGAAATATCTTTTTTGTGCAAAAGATGCGTTGATTACAAATAATGCGGTTACTATCAGAATAGATTTTTTCATTTGCTTCGGGTTTAGTTTTTATTTTTCGATACTACATTTGTTTAATACAACATCCATTAGTTTTCCGGTACACTTGCCTTTTATTACTACAGCATCGCCCTGTTTTAAATTCTTTACGGATGCTGTTTCATTATTGTAAAAACTACAGGTAATGGCTGCCATCGGATCGCCGCTGTCTAAAGTCACAGTAGCCTGCCCGGTAGCTGGTTCAAGTTTTATCTCTGTTACCTTGCCACTTACGGCTATAACCTTATCCAGGTATTTTGTATTGGCTTCGGTTTCATCTTTATTAAAATCTGCCAATAATGCCGCTGCAGTAAGTTCGTAATTCGCAGTTAACGTTCTAACATCCGCTGGTTTTTTATTGTACATATAAAAGCCATAGCCAGCAGCAGCAATGGCCACTAACAATATTCCCAGCAGGATTTTTTTCCATTTTTTCATGATGCTCTTTTTTAGTTGTTAGGTGCTCCTGATTCAATCCAGCATTTTACAATTGCAATTTCTGCCGGTGACAAAGGACCGCTGGATGGCATTGTTTTGTCTACTACACAGCGCTGGTTAATACGTGCCGTTTGGGCAGCAATTTGTACATAGGTTACCAATACCGATCCACCTGATGCACTGGCTGCATCGTGGCAGCCGGATGTAGCACATTTACTTTTGATCAGCGGGCTTACATCGGTACTGAATTTTGCACTAATGGTGGCACAATTGATGGCTCCTTTTCCGCTGTACAATAATTCTTCTTTGTCGTAATAGCAGCCAGAAAAAGAGACAGCCATTACTGCTAAAAAAAGCATTGCAACAAATTTGTTGAGTGATCGCATAATAGATTTTTAGTTGAATTATATTAATTATTTGGCGTGCCTGATTGTATCCATTTTTCTACCTGGCGAATCTGGCAATCGGATAATTTATTACTTCCTTTTGGCATTGCAGAAATACCGGCGGTGTGCTTCATACTACCCAATAGTTTACCCCCGGCAGTTGCTTTCACAGCAGTATAAGTACTTAAATCAATGCCACCACCCAACGAAGCAGGATTATGGCAACCTTTACAAAAAGTAGTCATCAAGGGAGCAACTGCCGCTCCATAGGTAAAGATGGTAGAATCGCAACTGCCGGAGCAGGCATTGTTGAGCGCCCCCTGGTTGATCCATATAATCATTTTAGAAAGCTGTGCCTGGGTTAATGCAGGCATCGGCGGTGGTGGCATTCTTTCACCACCGGACTTGATGCACTCTTTGTAAAGCTTACTATTTCCGGGATTGAACGGCTTTACATATCCCATAATTTTACTATAGCTGGTGAGCTCCACGCCTTCCTTTCTTGTAAGGGCATCGTGACAACCTGTGGTAGCACAGTTGGAATTAATCATAGGCAAAATTTCTGTAGCAAAATAAACCGTATCCGCATTACAGGACTGCGATTGTGTGGGTGTGGTACCTGTGCCGGTTCCATTACCAGGCGCAGTATCAAACTCATGCCGGCAGTTGATCATCAAGAAGGAAGTTGAAAATAAAAGGGCCAACAATGGAAAAACATTCATCCGTTTCATAAACGATTATTTTTTTTAATACTTAGGGGTAATAGTACTGTTTGAACGTGAAAATATTTAGTAAATTGTTAAGTTCATCGCAAATAAACCGACTGGTAGATAATGGGCGCTGAACAGGCGTTTTGTCCATTTCCAAACCATACTTTTTGCAATATTTTAGTTCCTTTTATTGAGTAAATAAAAGGGGAGTTTATAAGCTCCCCCTTTACCGCCTACTTCATGGTAATGGATGGATTTTAAAACAGGCTATTTTCATTTTTTTATATCGGCCCCAAACAAACCATTGCTATTCATCAACCTCCTGACGAAGTCCGCATTTTTTGCTTATTGATTATACTGGTGCCCTGCATTAATCCAACTGGTAATGCTCGCTTTCTGGGCAGCGGTAAGAGCCGTCTGCGGACTGATTGGCATTCTTGCCAGAGTGCCTGTAACGCAGGCTCCGTTGATCTGGCTCCAATAGGTTAACACGCTGCAATCCGAATCAAAATTGTATCCCTTAGTTGCTGTTCCGTTCATATGGCATCCATTACCGCTGCATTTGGTAGAAATCAATGACCGAACTGCTGCAAACAATGGGCCCGCCGGTACAACTCCAACAATTACAGAGAGTATTTTTGTACATCCATTTGCATCTTTCACCCCCATTAAATAAGTAGCCGCATTCAGGCCCGCAAACACATTACCCGCCTGGTAAGCACCGCCATTGATATTATATGAAAGACCTGTTGAGCCGGATGCAGTGATCGTGATGCTGCCATTGTTAATGGGTGTTTTGCAGGGTGTTGTATTCACTACTGCGGCTGTCATTACAATATTCACATTTGTACATGGATTGGTAGCAATGAGTGTTACAATTTTGCTACCCAGACAGCCACTGGAACTTTTTGCTGAAATGGTATATGATCCTGCGGCAAGATTAGCGAATATACCACTGGCCTGGTATGCGCCATTATTAATGCTGTAGGTAAAGCCGGTACTACCCGTTGCACTGGCAGTGATACTTCCGTTGGAAACCCCTGTTGAAGGATTAATTGGTGATGCTGCCACCACAACTGTAACACCAGCACATGGATCGATAGCGTTTAAAGAAACTTGTTTAACACCCAAACAACCATTGGAGTTTTTGGCGTTGATGGTATAAGTGCCTGCTGCAAGATTACTGAAAGTTGCACTTGCCTGGTATGCCCCATTATTTAAACTAAAAGTAAAGCCGCTGCCGCCGGTTGCACTTGCTACAATGCTACCGTTTGAAACACCTGTGGCAGGATTAACCTGTGTGTTGCTTACAGTAACTGTAATGCCTGCGCATGGATTATTAGCTCCCAGCGTAACCTGCTTAACACCCATACAGCCATTAGAATTTTTAGCAGTAAGTGTGTAGTTACCAGTTAGCAATCCGTTAAAAGTGGTGCCTGCCTGAAAAGCGCCGTTATTAAGGCTGTATGTGAAACCTGCACCACCAGTGGCGCTTGCAGTAATAGTACCATTGGAACTACCTGTAGTTGGATCAACCTGTGTAGATGCAACCATTACAGTGATACCAGCACAAGGATCAGCACCAATTAAAGCAACCTGCTTAGCCCCCGTACACCCAATCGAATTTTTAGCAGTAATGGTATAATTACCCGCAGCTAAACCACTAAAAGTTCCACCTGCCTGAAAGGCCCCATTGTTGATACTATACGTAAAGCCGCTGCCACCGGTAGCAGATGCAGTGATAGAACCATTCGATTGGTTGAGTGTTGGCTGAACAATTGCCGCAGATATTGTTACTGAAATACCTGCACACGGATCCGTTGTGCCAACAGTTACCTGTGTGGTTCCCAAACAACCCGCCGCAGTTCTGGCGGCAATTGTGTAAACACCGGCACCTAAATTAGCAAATAAACCGGCTGACTGAAATGCGCCTCCATTGATACTATAATTAAAACCTGTGCCACCACTGGCACTTGCTGCAATTGAACCATCGGTTTTGTTTGGAGCAGCATCCACTTTTGTAGCAGCCACATTGATGGCAATTCCCTGGCAGGGATTATATGAACCGATACTTACATCAAGAGTATCCGTGCAACCTGCTGAGTTAATCCCCACAATTTTGAATTTACCAAAAGAAGCTAAACCTGCAAAATAACCACTGTCTTGAAATGCAGCTCCGTTTAAACTGTATTTAAAAACGTTCCCACCGGTTGCAGTTGCTGTAATGGTGCCATTTGAATTATTGAGCAATGCATCTGTTTTGGTGACTGCTATTTTAAAGTTCAATTCGGCGCAGGAAACAGGTAATTCATGCCTGCAATTAAACATCATGAAAATGCCTGTTAGCAAAAGTAGTAACAGGCTTACTTTTTTAAAATTCATACAATATTGGTTTTGAGGTGAAGCGGTTAATGTTGCTTTCCATGTTTCAACAATAAAGCCAACCACATCATCGCTTTGTAGAAAAATACCCACTGGTAGAAAAAGAAAGCTGAAAAGGAGATTACCAATACTGAACAGAAACAGGCTTAAAAGCAAGAGCCAGCAAAATTTCCGTTTCATAAAAAAGGGAGCCTTGCGACTCCCCTTTTAACTAATTCTTCATTATGGATTTAAAAAAAAACAGGGATATAGGATCTCAGTAATTTCAATGTTATTTCTTTAATGTTATTGTTGGCAGTTTTGTATCTTCTCCCTTAACGATTGTGATACTCGAAATGGTGGTATCGGTATAAGGAGCATCCGCATCAAAATAAACCGAATAAGTTCCTGCTTTCAGTCCCCTGATTTTATACTCACCTTCATGCGATGGCAAAGCATAAGCAGTGTCGGTTGCATTAAATACAGTTACCATTACTTTTGCATCCTTTGGCAAAACCTTGCCTTCTATTTCGCCTGTCTGGTGTTCTGAATATGATTTGATGGAAGGCTTTAAACAGTAGGTGCCATTTTTAAATTTGATAGATTTTGCAATATCAAAATCCATCCTCATTTTTATTAGGCCACCTGCCAATGTATCAATGGTGTTGGCCATCGTCTTCACATAAGCATATGGTTTGTTGTCGCAGATAGATAAAGGAAAACTCGTGGTACTATCTATCCATACGGTACTGCCAGTACCCAACGTAATCCGGATTTTGCTGATTCTTCCCTTGAATGGAAAGCCTTTGGCCAGCAGGGTATCAACACCATTGCGCAGGCGAAGCAAATCATATACGCCGGGCTTTATATCCAGGGTATCCCACTGTCCGTAATCATCATGGCCATGATGGTCATCGTCCTTGTCATCATCATCGGCATAAAAACGATCATCGTGTTGATGACTACAGGTATCAATTTTCAGTTCTACCCGCTGGATATCGATCATTACTTTAAAATAATTGGCGGGATCATCATTCATGTAAAGAGCTACTTGTTGCCTTCCGGCGGGTATGGCTGTATTACCTCCGGAAACTTCTTTTTGGCAGGAAGTTAACACCAGTACCAGTGATATAAAAACCAGTGCGATGAGGGCTACTATTTGTTTTGCTTTCATATTTTTAAATTTTATGAAGCAATATTAATGTTTAAACAATCATCTTAAAAAATGAAAATACCGGCTGGTAAGTAATGGCACCTGAACAGGATTCAGCACCCGTTGAACAGTTTATTCAACTTCGCCCAACAACCATTTTTTAAATTGCGGGGTACGTTCAAAACTGGTGATGGTTTCGTAGATGGTGGGCGGATCCAGCACCAGTTCAATCCGTTGTTTGCTGGCAGGCATCATTTTAGCAATCGATTTTAACTGTACAATAAACTGGCGACTGATGCGGAAGAATAAACGGGGGTTTAAAATTTTTTCAAAGCCTTCCAGCGGGATGTCCATAAAGTATTTTTCCTTTGCGAAAGTGATGATATAAACAGCTTTGTGCTCGGTATAGCAATAGGCAATTTCAGTGTCCTGCACCAGTTTTATTTGCGAGCCTACGTGAATGATAAACCGCTCCTGGTATTGCTTTTCAACAGGGGTTCGCTTCAGTTCTGTTTGTTGATCGGGAATGATTGTATTTCTATTCTGGCTGTTATGTTCATACCGCAGAACCGCATTTTTTAATTCCTCTTTTTTTACCGGCTTCAACAAGTAATGCAAACCTTCGGCTTTAAATGCTTCAATCGCATAATTATCATAAGCACTGATAAAAATGATCGGCACCTTTTTTTCCAACTGTTGAAAAATTTCAAAACTAAGGCCATCCGATAGCTGTACATCCGATAGAATTAAATCGGGATAACTGTTTTCACCAAACCATTGAAGTGTTTGCTGGATGCTTTTACACTTGCCAACAATTTTTTTTTCTGGCGCCACTTCTTTAATCAGCTTTTCTAACCGCTCACTGGCATTTTCTTCATCTTCGATAATCAGGATTTTCATTTAGCTATTTTTTTTATTGGAATAATTACATTGAATTCGGAATCCGTTTTTACTACTTTCACTTCTTCCCCTGTTAGCAATACCACCCGCCGCCGGATATTTTGCAGCCCTATCCCTTCTGATTTCACCGCTGCTTCCTGCCGGGTAATATTATTGCTTACGATAAGAAATGATTGTGCCGATTCTATTTTTATGGTGAGTGGATTATTTTCAGCCACCGTGTTGTGTTTAAGTGCATTTTCTGCCAGCAACTGTAAAGTAAGCGGGGGTATGCCTGCATTTTTATGTTCATCAAAAATATGCAGATTAAGCTGCAAGCTGTTACCAAAACGCTTTTGCTGGAGGTAAATATAATTTTGCAGTAAGCTGAGTTCTTCCGCCACGGTTACCATTTCCCTGTCTTGCAGCAATAAAATTTCTCTGTAAAAATCGGATAATTTTTCTGCAAATTCCATGGCCATTTGTTTATCCTTATCAATGATGTTCATTAGCGTATTAAAACTATTGAAAAGAAAATGTGGGTTGAGTTGGTTCCTCAATACTTCCATCTGCGATACCAATAATTGCTTTTCCTTTTCCTGCTGATATTTTATGAGACTGATACGGGTACTTACAAAATAATAAACGATTAAACCTGCTAATAGCAGCGCTATTAATCTGAACCAGGTCGTTTTCCAAAACGGCGTGCTGATCACAAATGAATAGGTTAAGGGAACAGCATTTTTAAACTGATCGTTCGCCGCTGCCATCACTCTAAACGTATATTTACCGGGTGGCAAATTTGGAAACGTTATGATATGATCTTTTGTACTTACCCAGTCTTTGCCATATCCCACCAACTGGTATTGATAATTAACTGCCTGCGGATCGGCATACCACAAACCGGCATAATTAAATGTGACATGATTTTCATCGTAATTGAATAATTTTTTGGTATTAAAATCAATCGGATTAAAAAACACACTGATGCTGTTCATCACCAGTTGCGGCACCTGGTTGCAGCCGACAGAAGCTGCGTAGTATTGAATGATTTTGTCTGAAGCGCCAATCAGGATTGCATTTTTTGAAGTGGTGCAATAAGCATTTATTTGAGGGTTGATATTATCGAAACCACTCTCGGCACCATAAAAAGTAAAGTACTCTTTTTTAATATTGAAAACCTCCAGTCCATCAGGATGTGTCAGGAGCAGGTTACCATTATTATCGCCTGCGATATTTAAAATTTCATTGTCGTGTAATCCATCTTTAATACCATACTTTTTAAATTCCTTTCCATTAAAAACAAATAGTCCCGAATTTCTTCCGGTAAACCAGATATTGGCATAGATGTCTTCCGTAATCGTATAAGCGATGTTTTTTTCAAGCCCGGGAATAATATCGAAGTTTGTAAAGCCATTGTCATCCAGTTTACTAATGCCATTTCCATCAGTTGCAAACCATTTGTTTCCTTTACTGTCTATAAAAACATTGTACACGTAATTATTGCTCAATCCATTCTCTTTTGAATAATTTTGAAACACCGGCACACCATCCGATAAATCCATTTTAGTTGCGCCGCCCAATGTTCCCAACCAAATCTCCGACCCTTTGCCCGTTATTGAAGAGATATTGTTGTCTCCCAATCCGTTTGCCGTGGTAAATTGTTTTATTTGATTCGTGTAAAAATTATATAGATACAATCCGTTATTGTAAGTGCCAATCCAGATATTCAAATCATCATCTGCAAATAAAGAAATAATGGAAGTATAGTCAATTGCTAAAGGCAACTGTACTTTTTTTACCGGTGTATTATTATCCTTCTTCACAAAAACACCTTTGGTATTTACAAACCAAATGCCGCCTGTATTATCGGCTGTAATGGCTTTGATTCCATCCTGCCATTCAGTTGGTATTTCAACTACCTGAAAGCGGTTGCAATTAGCCATACTAAGCAGGTTATCGGCCACCATCCAAACCTGTTCATTTTTATCAAGCAGTAATTGTTGAATGGAATTAATTTTTTGCTTTTTTGCAGGGATCATTTTATTAATAAAAGGCAAGCCGAAATGTATTTCTATGATGCCATGTTCTTCGGTACCAATAAATACTTCCCGTTTCATAGGCAGCACTTCATTTACCTGTCCATATTCCCAGTTGCCCAGTTCGGCGGGAACGATTATTTTAGCCAATCCTTTATCAAAATAACAAACACCTTTGTCCTGTAGTGCAATCCAGGTATTGCCTGCTTCATCATTCTTCATATTGCGCACAATATTATCCGGCAATCCGTTTTTTTCATTGATGATAGCTATTCCCTTCTTTCCTTTTTTAAAAGTACAAATTGAAATACCCATATCGGTGGCAACCCATACCTTTCCATCGTTGAGCAACAGACCGTACACATTGTCATCAGACAAACCATCATCGTGGTTGATATTGTATAGCACCTTATTTTCGTAGCAGTAAATCCCTTCTCCGTAGGTACTAAACCATAACCGGTTTTGATCATCAAAAAGCAGGGCGGTAATTTTTATTTGTGGCAATCCCTCTTCCGGCAAAAACTGTTTGAGCGAATCATTCTCAATGTATTCAATCATCCCGTTGATATGCCCCATCCATACCACTCCCCTGTTATTTTCTGCAATGGCGGTTACTTGTTTTTTATCCCTTTCCAGGTAATTAAAACTGATGCCATCATAGCGGCACATGCCAATATTGGTACCCAGCCACAGGTAGCCTTTTTTATCCTGAAAAATTTTTGAAATCTTCGCATCCCGTTTCTCTTTATCAAACAAGATGCTTTTAAAAACCGGTGCCTGTGCGAAGCCTGTAAGATGAACGCCGGCCAAAAAGCAGGAGATGCCCAAAAAAAGCAGCAAGCGATTGAACATGGTTTTATTGTTTAAACTGAATATTAAAATCGACTTTCATTTCTTCAGCAATTTTTGAATACACGATTTTTGGAACTTTAATATCATGGTCTTCCAGGCGCACCGTAAAAGCAGCATCAATTTGAATGTTGCCATTATTGACGGTGACCTTTCCTTTTATAATCCTTTCTTTTTGTATGCCATGAATCGACAAAATACCCTTTGCCCGGATGCCATAAGTTCCGTTGGTTGCATAGTCAATTTGCTCAATAAATTTGCCGGAAAATGTAGCGGTAGGGAACTTTTCCGTCTCCAGGTAATTTTCATGAAAATGTTCCTTTTGTAATTCACCGTTAAACCCCTTCAAAGATTTAATTTCTACCGAAAAAGCAAAGGTGTTTTTTGATTGATCAATGGCTCCTTTCAGTTTGTCTGTATGGGCTTCTATTATTTCCAACGGTGCATCAGACATAAATTTTACTTTACCATTGGTGCTTACCAGGATGTTGGATTGTGCCAAACCAATACCCGGCAACAACAGCGCAGTCCCCACGAAAATGGTATGCAATAAATTACCCGATTTATTATGAAGGTGCATGGCTATCATAGAAAATAAACTCGTTTTTATAAATTATAAATAGCTGTGCAAATGATACGTCCCTTATCATAACCCGGTAAAACAACAGACGGCAATCCCTTTCTATGACGAACTTTATTTTTAAGTAAGGCATAAGATAATTCAGCAGAAAGAATTCCAACACCTGCACCAGCCAGTACATCGGATACCCAATGCCGGTTGTTTAAAACCCTGAATGCCCCGATACCAGTTGCTACAGTAAACATACCGGCACTTAACCAGGGATATTTTGCACCAAATTCTTTCTGAAAAAATGTGGCGGCTAGAAATGCCTGTGCGGTATGTCCCGA
>JBBQKO010000123.1:0-11955 GCA_038327005.1 Chitinophagales bacterium
AAGGCAGCAGGAACCACATGCGTTCATTTAATAAAAACATTCTTGGTGCCGGTGGCATTTACATACCACAATACCTTTCACAGGCAGCGTTTGATGCTATTATCAACAGTGAAATGGAAACAGGGTTTTAAAGAATTAAAAAAAAATAAAATGCAAAAGTTAGTTTTTTTAGCAATGGTTCTATTGCAATCGGGTTTCATTTTTTCGCAGCAAACTATTTCTTTAACCCAACAGGAAAGAGATGCCATTGTTTATATGAGAGAAGAAGAAAAACTGGCGAGGGATGTATATGATTCGATGTTTGTTAAATGGGGCGGCAATCCTTTTGGCAATATCCGCTACAGCGAGCAGGTACACATGGACCGGATGAAGACCTTGATTACAACTTATCAACTTCAGGATCCTGTAAACCAAACCGGCGATGTGCATGGTAAGTTTGTAAGCAGGTTGATGCAGCAGTATTACAATGATCTTGCCGCCTTCGGAAGCCAGTCATTTACAGCCGCTTTAAAAGTGGGTGCAAAAATTGAAGAGTTGGATATTGCAGATTTGGAAGCAAGAATTCAACAAGCTCAACAGCAAGATATCATCAACTCATTCGGGTTTTTAAAAATGGCATCTCACAACCACTTGCGTGCTTTTGTTCGGCGGTTGAAAATGGAAGGCGTAAGCTACGAACCTGTAATTTTAAGTAAAGCGGCATTTAATAAAATAATTGATTCAGAAAATAGGAAAGGTGGATGCGGGAAATGCAATTGATCTTATTATTAGTTGTTACGAAAAATAAGGTAACCTTTTGTCCCGTCGGGGTTTTCGCACAAAAAGATCTATAAATTAGCATACTGTCATTGCGAAACCCCGACGTTGATTACGCTATAACTTTCAGGATTTCCCTCTTCAAATTTATGAGTCCAGGTAATGCATTGGTGTACTGTCTGATTAATGTATTTCATAAAAGTATGCACTACAGATATAGCATTTCATGAGCATTGGCCTTATCAAATAACGAGATGCATTCAACATAAGTGAAGGTGAAAAAAAAGTGAAGAATATATCGCTGTGTTGCAGCTTTATCGCCTTTGCTTTAGGGTTAATATAAATACGGGTTGGTTGTAAGTTAATTGACAAACTTTTCTACGTCGGGGTTTTACGGAACGCTCTTTTATTTTTTTTAGGGTACAAGGTGAAAACCCTGGTGGAACGAAAGCTACTTTGGTAATAGACAATGCTGCCTCTAACAATGGTAGATGATGCGTTAATTAAAAACTTAAACAATCAACTGATAAATGATTACTACCACAAAAGGAAAAGCTGCGAGTGCAACGCCTAAATAAGTAAACCATGGATGCTTATAGTATTTTTTCACTTCCTCATAATTGCTGATGAGTTTAGAATCAAAAGCTGCTCCATACCGTTTACATCCGCATTTCTTACAAATTACTTTTGCTTCTTTCTTACAAGGAAATATCGGAAGAAAAGAGAAGAAATAATAATTACTTACAATCATTATATCCGCCCACTCATCGCATTCACAGGAAGGACATTTTACCAGGTATTCTCCAACATCAATTGGACTGTTGGCAACTCCATATTTAATAAGAAAATGCGGGATCATAAATTATATAATTGACTGATAGATTAAATTTTTAATCTAGCAATTTGTACACGCAGGTTTACGAATTGCGCCTTGCCAATACTCTGTATCTAATATTTTATTAAACTGTCAAGGCTCTGTTTGTTGTTTAAAATATTATTACTATTCGCATAATGTTTCTGATGATATTTTCTAAATATTACCAATGACTTCTGAGTAATGGAATTTACAATTATGGTGTCTTGGTAAGCAGGATAACTAAAAGCTGGACTTGAATAATTATTTATACCTGCTTGAAAGTTTAAATAGATATTGTTATCTGTTAGAGCGTATGAAACTGTATCTCGATAAATATTGCCTGACTGTCCTGTACCCCAACCGAATTGAGAATTATTTACTGTTCCATTTTCTAAAAAATTAATAAAATTATTGGAAGTGTCAAAATTTGTAGCCGGATTTTGGCCTGCCAAAAATGGCCAGGGAATGGTAAGGATTTGATTGTTGCTGGATACGTATTCAGTATCTATTCTGATAGAATATTTATAGTACCATTTTCCAACAATAAGTAGTTCTAATGGTGACGCTAGTTTAAAACTTGTTGTGCTGGTTGCTGTCTGACCAGATGTTTTGATAGTAATTGTAGAGGCTGATGGTAAGCCATTTGGAACAGTTACTTTTAAACTTGTATTAGTTGCAGAAATAATTGTCGCAATAGTGCTATTAAATTTGACTTCATTATTAGCAATGTTCGGACTAAAGTTTTTCCCTGAAATTGTAATAACTCCACCCATCGAATCCTTTATTGGAGAAAAACTGTCAATTGTTGGGGGAGCAGCTTGCGGTGTTGTTTCAGTCTTGTTGCAAGAAAAAATGAGAGTCAGACTAAAAGTAATTTTCAACACGGAAATGATTTTTTTCATTTAGTTTTTTAGGGTTTTATTTTTATAAATGTTGTCCTGAAATAACGCCAAGTTTTCTATTGCCACAATTTTTAATTAACCCTTTCGAGTAATACAGCGAAAGTAATACTTAGTTGCCAAAAATATTTTTTCACTTTTTTATACTTTTTGAAAAGGATGCTAATACCCCAAACACCATAACGGCCCGGATAAAATCCACTGCAGAATAGATGACTTAAACAAGCAGGATCTTCGACCGGATAGGATTAGAATGCACAGACCGTAAATATTGTATAGATTGACTATTTCTAATGTATTTAATTCAAACGAATAATAAAAGAGGGAGATGATTTGCTGCCGGGCACATAAATCATAAACGTAAGTTTAGAAATTCGTCTGGTTATTTTGAAAAGCTATATGATTCGACCTTGGAGATAATACCATCCACTTATTCCTATTGATTCTTTTTATTGATTTTCCAGCAGCAGGCTGCTTCTTGCCATCAGAGCGCTACCGATAACGCCAGCATTTTCGCCTAGTTTGGAAATTACTAGTTTTGTGTCAGTGCTTACAAGATTGAGGGAATATTTATTCAAGGCACTTTTAATGGGGAGCCTGATGTAATCCCCTGTTTCTGCCAAAATACCTCCGAGTATTACCAGTTCCGGGTTAAAAAGATTGATTAAAACAGCCAGTCCCTTTCCCATTTTTTCTCCTATCTCGGAGATGAGTTCAATGCTTAGTATATCCTCCGATTTGGCTGCTTGCACAATATCGGCCACCCGTAATTCATCCAT
Organism: Chitinophagales bacterium; assembly: GCA_038327005.1. Classification (GTDB taxonomy): domain Bacteria; phylum Bacteroidota; class Bacteroidia; order Chitinophagales; family Chitinophagaceae; genus Ferruginibacter. The sequence goes on from JBBQKO010000123.1 coordinate 3,291, forward strand.
GTTTTTATCTTTCTTAATTAGGATAGAACTGGATCCCTGTGCTATTTTTTGCTTAAATTCCCTGAGCAATGCGATGCCCGAAGCCTCTGTTTCAAGGCATCCTTTTTTGCCACATCCGCAAATAATTTCGTTGTTGAAAAATGGTATGTGCCCAAATTCTCCACTAAAGCCCGATTTGCCATAATATATTTTACCATCAATCAAAATACCAAGCCCTACCCCATAATCTATGTTTACAAACAATACATTTTTTTCATTGCTTACCACGCCGCAACAAAACTCTCCGTAAGCCATTGCCTTACTATCATTCTGTATAAATGTCCGGATACCAATCTCCATTTCAATTGTCTGGCTCAAAGGCTCCTCATGAAAATGAAAAAAACTATAACTGTATCCTGTGGTATGGTTTACTCTTCCAGAAAGATTAATGCCCATGCCCAGTATTTTCTTTTTTTCCACCGGTGCATCCTCCATAAATTTTTTAATAATCTCAATAAGTTGTTGAAAAGAAGCAGACGAGTTTTCCAAAGTATAGGGTATTTTTTCGTGAATGATTTCCAGATTCTTTTTAAAATCTATCAATCCAATATTCACATAGTATTTTTTAATGTCTACCCCTACAAAAAAACAAGAGTCGGCCACCAATCCATATAAGCTAGCCCTGCGGCCGCCGGTAGAATCTACTTTTCCATAATCTTTAATAAGCCCATCCTCCGTAAGTTCTGCAATGAGGTTGGTGGTTTTGGGTGCACTCATGTTCAATTCTTTGGAAAGGTCCGCAATCGTAACATTGCCGGTAAGATCCATATAATTGATGATAGATCTTTTAAGTAGCCTGTTTTTATGTGCTACACCAGCCGTGTTGTCATTAGAAAACACTTCAAATATTAAATGCGATTCGGACATTATGCAAAATTTGATTCGGGATAAAAATACCGCTAATACAATAGAAAACGGATTTTTTATATAAAAAGAAAGGATTGGAACAAAGTTATTAAAAATAATTAAAAAGAAACGATGTAAATACAAGAAATAATATTATTATTGTAAAGAAAAAAAATTTAATTTAAAATCAGGTGTTTAAAAATGGAAAACATTGAATCAATAGAGAATATAGAATGTACCAGCACATCTAATATGCTAAAGCAGTATGCAGCACTTTATAAAACAACGTTACTGGATAATGTACTGCCTTTTTGGTTATCCAACAGTAAGGATACCCAAAACGGCGGTTATTTCACTTGTTTGGATCGAACTGGAAAGGTGTACGACAACGATAAGTTTATGTGGTTGCAGGGTAGGGAGGTTTGGTGTTTTAGTTTTATGTACAATGAGGTAGAGCATAAATCAGCCTGGTTGGATATGGCCTTGCATGGAGCTGGCTTTATGCAAAAATATGGCCGGGATGAAAATGGTAACTGGTATTTCTCTTTAACAGCCGATGGCAGACCGTTAATACAACCCTATAATATTTTTAGTGATTGTTTTGCCACGATGGCTTTTGCTGCACTTGATAAAGCCCTGCCATGTGACAATCATAAAAAGATAGCCTTAGATACATTTGAAAACATCATCCGTCGCCAGCATAACTGGAAGGGAGAATACAATAAAGCCTATCCAGGTACTCGTAATTTAAAAAACTTCAGTTTGCCAATGATATTGTGCAATTTATCCCTGGAGTTGGAACACATTATCGGCAAAGAAAGAGTGGATAGTTTTATACCTGGACTTGTTCATGAAGTGATGAATGTTTTTTACCAGCCATCGCTTGGTTTGATATTAGAGAATGTATATGAAGATGGGAGTTTTTGCGACAGTTTTGAAGGCAGAACGATGAACCCCGGTCATACCATAGAAGCGATGTGGTTTATCATGGATTTGGGCAAGAGAATGCAAGACGAAGCCTTGATTAACAAGGCCTGCACCATTATGTTGAATACTCTGGAGTATGGTTGGGACAAAGAATATGGCGGCATTTTTTACTTTTTGGATATCAAAAACAAGCCACCCATGCAGTTGGAGTGGGATCAAAAACTATGGTGGGTGCACGTAGAAGCATTGGTGGCTTTGGCAAAAGGGTATGCCTACACCGGCGATCAACGTTGCCTGGATTGGTTTACTAAAATACACGATTACACATGGTCTCATTTTAACGATCCAGAATATGGCGAGTGGTTTGGCTACTTAAATAGACGGGGAGAAGTGTTAACGGATTTAAAGGGTGGCAAATGGAAGGGTTGCTTTCATGTACCAAGGGCATTGTATCAGGTTTGGAAAACCCTGGAGTCCATCCAGTAAATTGTTTGTAAGATAGATTGCCTGAATTAATCACATAAAACTATTGGCAGCAAAGCCATGAGAAAAATGCTTTTATCCAAAATACTAAAGTACACAATTATTGTTTTTGCATGTAATGTTGTAACGAACGTTATGGCTCAAAAAGTATTGAATACACAGGTACTTGTTGTTGGTGGTGGAACAGGCGGCACCGCTGCTGGTATTCAGGCAGCCAGACTAGGCGTATCAACCATTATTGCAGAACCTACCAACTGGTTGGGTGGTATGCTAAGTGCTGCAGGTGTTGCTGCAATAGATGGGAATCATCAATTGCCATCTGGCTTGTGGCGGGAGTTTAGAGAAAAAATATACAGCGTTTATGGTGGCCCGGAAAAAGTGGCTACCGGTTGGGTAAGCAATACCCAGTTTGAGCCGCATGCGGCAGATAGCATTTTGAAAGCAATGGCTGCCGGCGAAAAAAAATTGACGGTGCTTTATCAGTGGAATTTTATTAAGGTAATAAAAAAAGGCAGCACACTTACAGGAGCTATTTTTACAAATAATCAAAATGAAAAACTAACGATTAATGCTAAACTTGTAGTAGATGCAACCGAACTGGGAGATGTAATGGCCAATGCCAGTGCCGGTTATGATTTGGGCATGGAAGCCGCTGAATTATCCGGTGAAAATGTGGGTATTACAGCTACTAACAATATCATTCAGGATTTAACTTATGTGGCTATTTTAAAAGATTTTGGGCCAAAGGCAGATTGTACCATTGTAAAGCCTGCTGGCTATGACCCAATGGAGTTTGATGGAGCGTGTACGGACTATTACATCAATAAAAATAATCCTGAACCAGGTGTAAATGCACAAAAAATGTTGGATTATGGAAAATTGCCCAACAATAAATTTATGCTTAACTGGCCCAATAAAGGCAATGACACGTATGTAAATATGGTGGCAATGTCTGGGATAGAAAGACAGGTTGCAATCAATCTATCAAAACAAACAACGCTTCGTTTTATTTATTTTATTCAACACCAACTTGGGTTTAAAAACCTTGGTTTGGCAATTGATGAATTTGCTACGCCTGATCGGCTGGCATTGATTCCCTATCATCGGGAGGGTAGAAGGTTAAAGGGTCTAACAAGACTTACCATTAATGAAATTGCAAATCCATTTGCTGGTTTACCGCTTTATCGTACAGGCATTTCTGTGGGCGATTACCCGATTGATCATCATCATAAAAAAAATCCAAAGGCACCGCAGCATTTGGACTTTTATCCGGTGCCATCCTACAATGTACCAATGGGGTCACTAATTCCAGAAAAGATAAATAGTTTGGTGGTTGCAGAAAAGGGAATTAGTGTAAGTAACGTAGCCAACGGTACTACCCGTCTGCAACCATGCGTAATGCTTACTGGTCAGGCTGCCGGCGTTTTATCGGCTTTAGCGGTTTTAAATCACCAACAGCCCCGCCAGGTAAATGTTAGAAAAGTGCAGCAGCAGTTGTTGAATACCGGAGCCTACATCATGCCTTATATTGATGTGCTTTACAACCATCCCCATTTTTCCGCTATACAAAAAATTGGAGCTACTGGTATTTTAAGAGGCACTGGTATTCCTTATAAGTGGGCAAATCAAACCTGGTTTTATCCGGATTCTACAATATCTGTAAAGGTGCTGCAGAGCGGTTTGCAGGATTTTTATCAACAATTTTCAACTGGTAACGAACATTCTTCATCCAGTAACGTTTATGTCACCATTAACGATGCAGTCAAATTAATTGCCGACTTAGCAATAGTAAATTCAAGCCATAATAAATCTAACAAATTTCCCTACGCTGATATCAAATCATTGAAACAAACAATAGCAGATCATTGGAGCAGTTGGGAACTGAAAAATTTTCAAAGTGACAGACAAATAACAAGGGCAGAGTTGGCAGTTTTATTAGATAAAACAATCAACCCCTTTATGATTGAGCAGCCAGGTATTGACGGAAGTATAAATCAAAAAGCTTTTAAATAAGAGAAACAATCATTCACTAAAACTAAACAAACAAGTATGAAAAAACTACTGCTAGTATTTTTATTGCTTTCCAGTACTGCCGGTTTATTGCTGGCACAGGAAATTCGAATTGCCGGGAAAGTTACCGGCTCCAATGCTACCATAACGGTAGAAGGTATTTCGGTAACCTTAAAAGGGACGAGCCGGGTAACTACGACAACAAAAGATGGTGATTACAGCATTCTTGCCCCAGCTTCAGGAACACTCGTTTTCAGTGGTGTGAGCATTAAATTAAAAGAAGTGGCAATAAATAATGCCACTACCATCAATGTAACTTTAGAAGAAGATGCTGCACAAATGGATGCAGTTGTTGTTACAGCATTGGGCATCTCCCGCCAAAAGAAAAGCCTGGGTTATGCAACTCAGCAAATTTCCGGCGCAGATTTAAGTATTGGTCGTGAAAACAACGTGGTCAACGGTTTAACCGGGCGTGCCGCTGGGGTTGTGATCACCAGGAGTTCAGCAGGCCCGGGTTCATCTACCCGTATTTCCTTAAGAGGTGAAAAATCGTTGGTGGGCAACAACCAGCCATTGATTGTAATTGATGGTGTACCCGTTGACAATACCACAAGGGGCGGAACAGGTGAATTTAATGGCGCTGATGGTGGTGATGCCATTGGTAATTTAAGTGCTGATGATATTGAGAGCATGAATATTTTAAGAGGTCCTAACGCTGCCGCATTGTACGGTGCAAGGGCAAACAATGGTGTACTTGTAATTACTACAAAAAAGGGAAGAAAGCAAAAAGGTCTCGGTGTTACATTTTCAAACAATACCGGTATGGAAAGTGCTTTGTATGAAGTGCAAAGACAAACACAATATGCACAAGGTAGCAACATCAACACTTATTCATCAAACAATGAAGAAAGCTGGGGGCCCAAAATTACTGGTCAGCAAATCAACAACTGGGCTGGTACCTCCTATTCGGCAGCAGCTCAAAATCATGTAGGTGAAATGTTTCAAAATGGCTTGAATGTAAACAATGCCTTAAGCTTATCCGCTGGTAGCGATAAAGCCCAGCTTAGGATATCTTACAATAACCTGAATGCAAAAGGCATTGTTCCTAACAACACACAGGATCGCCATTCATTTACTGTTAGAGGTTCCAGTGATTTAGGTAAATTGAATATTGATGTAAAATTAAACTACATCTATCAAAAAATAATGAATCGTCCACAGGGTGGCGAAGAGGGACTGAATCCTTATTCAAATGTATTACGTATGCCCACCACTGTGCGCAACGCTGATTTGCAGAATTTCCTAAACAGCAGTGGCACATTTCCACAGAATAATTTCTTTGCACCCAACAATGCCATTATTAGTAATCCTTATTGGATGATTAATAAAGTAAATCCAAGTGAAATTCGAAACAGGTTGATAGCTACCACAACCTTGCGTTACAACATCATTGGTAAATTGAATCTTACCGGTCGTATTGGTTTAGATAGATACAACGATGACAATGAAAGGAAATTGTTTGCTGGTACACCAACACCATTTACCCAAAACAGCGCTGGTGGTAATTATTCATTTGATAAATTTTCTCAAAATGAATTAAATATGGAAGCTTTTTTGGATTACCAGGCAGATATTTCCAAGGATTTCTCTATTAGTGCATTAGTAGGTACTGCTTTGCGTAGAAATAAAATTGAAGGTGCAGGCGGAAGTGCAGGCGGGCTGGATTTACCGGATTTATTTGTATTGAGTAACGGTAGAGCTATCACTGCTAATAACTTTTTAAACAAACAAGAACTACAATCTATTTACTCTACTTTGCAACTGGGGTATAAGAATGCCATTTTTCTTGATCTAACAGGCCGTAACGATTGGGCTAGCACGTTGCCGGCGCAAAATAGAAGTTATTTTTATCCATCTGCTTCTTTAAGTACAATAATAAGTGATTTAACAACTTTGCCAACCTGGTGGAATTATGCAAAATTAAGAACCTCCTATGCTTTTGTTGGTAAAGATGCCAGTCCTTATTCTTACACGCAATTACTAAATGCTTCTCAGGGTGTCGTCGGTACTATCTTGAGAAATGATGCCACTTTGGTAAATCCAAATTTAAAGCCAGAGCAAACAAGGGCTTTTGAAATTGGAACTGAATTAAAATTCTTAAAAGGTAGAATTGGATTGGATGTTACCTACTATAATACCAACTCTGTAAACCAAATTATACCATTGCCTTTGCCAGTTAGCTCAGGCTTTACCCGCAAATTGATTAATGCCGGTCAGATAAAAAATACCGGTATTGAAATATTGGCAACGTTGGGTGTAATAAAAAGCGACAAAGGCATCAACTGGGATGTAATATTAAATTACAGCAGAAACCGGAATACGGTTGTGAAATTGGATGCTGCTCAGAAACAATACCTGATTGCTTCTACCCGTGTTGCTGATGTAAGGGCAGATGAGGGAACAAGAATGGGTGAAATGTATGTAAGAGGTTTTGTAAGAGATGCCGCAGGTTTAGTACAGATTTCGCCAAATGGATTACCACAGGCTACTTCAGGAAGACCTTTGTATGCCGGTAATATTTTTCCTGATTGGACAGGAGGAGTAAATAATGTAATTACGTACAAGCGTTGGAGAGTAGATTTTTTGGTTGATGCACGGGTAGGTGGGGTAGTAGCTTCACATACACAAGCAGTTTTAGGCGGTTTGGGCAAACTGCCTGAAACGGTAGCAGGCAGAGATGGTAGTAACTATATAGCTGAAGGTGTGCTTGCCGGTACGAAAACGCCTAATAATATTGGCATCAATCCAAGAGACTATTGGCAATTGGTCGGTGGTCGTGGAAACCCAGTTGGAGAAATTTGGGTTTATGATGCTACCGCCATCAGACTTCGTCAATTTACAGTGGGATATCAATTGCCTGCAGCTATGATAAGCAAGTTGAAATTAACGGCTGTAGATGTGTCTTTGTATGGAAGAAATCTATTCTTCATTCACAAAAAAGCTCCATTTGATCCTGAGGTAGGGTTAAACACCGGTCTTGGCGGACAAGGAGTTGACTTTTACTCTTTGCCTACTACAAGAAGCTATGGTATCAACATTAATGTATCATTCTAACATTTAAAAAGAAATTGTATGAAAATAAAATTAGTAAGTTTCGCACTTGCGGTACTGTTATCTCAAGGATGCACCAAAAATTTTGATGACATCAATACAGATCCTAACAGACCGTCTCTAAGTAATCCTGCCGTAGCGGCGGGTGCAGCCAACGCATTGTTTTCTTCTGCCATCTCAAGAGGCTTAATGGAGGCAGGTGAATTTCAGCGGGTACAGGCATTGTATGCAGATTTATATGGTCAGCATTTTGCAACATCCCAGGGGTATTTTGCCAGCGATCGCTACCAGATAAACCAGGGCTGGTTAAATTTTGGTTGGGATTTATTTTATCCAAGGGATATCAGAAATCTGGTGGATATTATTAAGAGCGACAATGCCAGCAATAACCAAAAGCAAATTGCAAGAGTTTGGAAGGTATTCCTGTTTCATAGAATGGTTGATTTTTACGGAGACATTCCTTATTTCAGCGCAGGTGATCCAACGAAGCCAGAAACATTTGATAATCAAAAAGATATCTACTATGACTTCTTTGCAGAGTTGAGCGATGCGGTGGCTAAAATAGACGCAGGCGGTAGCTATGATTCAAAAGATGTTATTTATGCAGGCAACATTGCACAATGGAAAAAATTTGCCAATACACTCAGACTGCGTCTTGCATTGAGGGTTTCTAAAAAAGACCCTACTAAAGCCAAAACAGAAGCTGAAGCTGCAATAGCTTCGGGTATTTTTAGTGCCAATGCTGATAATGCAATGGCAAAAGTAACCAACATTTTACCAAATGCTTATAACCAAATCAGTGGTTGGAATGAGTTTAGGATGAGTGCAAGTATGGAAAGTGTATTGGTAGGTTATAAGGATCCTCGTGGTACAGAATTCTTTGCACCACTGCCTGCATCAGCAGCTCCGGCTTATGTTGGAAAATTAAATGGCATTCGCAATGGCACTTCTTCTGCGGATCTGGGTTTGGCAGAAAATTCATTTGGGAACAATTCCAATGTTGGTACTAAGTTTACGGTAGCCAATATGAATACCAATGCCCGTATTGTACTAACATATGCAGAGACCTGCTTTTTAATGGCCGAGGCTGCAGGAAAAGGTTACGCAGGTGCCAGCAATGCCAAAGACTGGTATGAAAAAGGCATTACTGCATCCGTAGCGCAATTTGGTGCTACACTGCCTGTGGGCTATCTTAATAATACAACAGATTTACCTACAACTCCTGCTGCAACCCCAGGTCCAATAAGTA
>JBBQKO010000124.1:0-11739 GCA_038327005.1 Chitinophagales bacterium
CATCGCTTTTCCATAACTCAATGCCGTTTACCGACGTGCCATTGCTGGCCGTTAAATACAACACGCCATTCATGTTTACCAGGTTATTGGGAGATGAAGTATTGTTGCCAGGCCATATATCTTTAACCAACAAAGTACCAGCGTCGCTACCATCCGATTTCCATAATTCGATATTGCCAGAAATGACGCTTCCTGCAGTAAAAAACAAGGTATTGTTTACATTTACCAGGTTGGCAGGATTACTGTTTCCTGTACCTGCAATTATTTCTTTTACCAACACAGTACCTGCTGCTGTACCATCGCTTTTCCATAATTCTGTTCCACTTGCAGCAGTACCTGCAGAAAAAAACAGGGTGCCGTTTACATTAGTAAACCCAGCAGGATTGCTGGCAAGTCCACCCACATAAATATCTTTCACCAACACTGTACCTGCTTCGGTACCATCACTTTTCCAAAGTTCAGTATCGAAGCCGGTGTTAATATTGTTTGAGCCTGCTGCAGCAAAATAAAGCACGCCGTTTACATTGGTTAAATTAGCAGGCTGAGAGCCTTGCTGTCCGGGGTTTATGTCTTTTACCATCACGGTGCCGGCCGCTGTCCCATCTGTTTTCCATAGTTCAAAACCATTGATACCATCCACTGCGGAAAAAAAAATAGTACTGCCAACCTGTGTATAATTAGCTGTACCAGTGATGGAGCCATTGGTTTGAAAATTGTAAATATCCTTTACAAGAACAGGGCTTTGAGCATTTAGTACGATTGTAAGAAAAACTTGAACAGCTAGTAAATAAACTTTTCGCATAAGTATATTTTTTTTAATTCCAAAAAATTAGACTTGAAGAATTATTTTACAGGAGACAGGATTTGGTTTTGATCAACGTGCATCTTCCTTTTCAAATAGGAAAGACGCTGTTTCAAAAAAGCTTGCGTTTATATATAGGCGGAAATAACCAAAGGTCATCAGAGATATTTATCTAATGTAGTTTATTTTTTTTGTTTAAAAGAAAATGAAAAACTGATGACCTTTAATAAAATTGCTGATATTAAGTAGTAACAGTTGGAATGAGCTGTAAATGTGTTTAGGCATTATCTTTTGTTACGGTTTGCCTGGGATAGGGTAAACGGTAAGTTTTTAATTTAGAGTATTGTTTAAGGAATAGAAAAATGAACCATCCTATTAAGTAGTGCTATTTCAGGCAAAATAAAATTTCGATTTGTTACCGGATAGTTATCAAATGCCCAATGGTACATCGTGAAACTGACCATTTACACAGACCATTTACAGTTAACCTAACTGTAGCATCTACCAGCCGAATTTGAAGTTGGATTAATTTAATTGACCCATGCATTTTTTTCAGTATGAATCTTTACCTGTATTTTAGTGTACACATCAGAGAACATGCTGCAAAACACAGGGAACCAATTTACCGCCTTACAAATACAAACTGCTGCGGTATTGGCTAATGATGAGAAGGCGTTAGAAGCTTTGTACACAGCTAATTTTTATAAAGCAGAAATGTTTGTACTTGCGAACAGTGGCAGTGCAGAAGAAGCAAAAGATATCTACCAGGAAGCATTTATTGCAGTATGGCATAATATAAAAGCCGGTCGCTTCGTACTGCAAAATGGTTCATCGCTGGAAGCTTATCTTTTTCAGATTGTAAAGTACAAATGGTATGATTATCTGAAGGCGGCCAAAAAAATGAAGTTGGTGTCGGTGGAAGAGAATGGTTTTGTTGAAGCTGCTTACAATGAAGACGAACAGCACTATATCGAAAAGGTAGAACAACATTTTAAAAATTTGGGTGAACCCTGCCGAGAGGTGCTTACGCTGTTTTACTTTATGAAAAAAAATATGCAGCAAATAGCAGCCAGCTTTTCATGGACAGAGGCAACTGCAAAAAACAATAAATACCGTTGTCTGCAGCGCCTGCGCAATATGGTGACAGGCAACAATAAATAAAAAACATTGGATACAAACTATACGATATCAACAGCCGAGTTTGAAAGTATTGAGCAGTACCTGCTTGATAGGATGGAAACTGAACAGCGGATTGCATTTGAAAATAGGATACAAACAGACAGTGCGTGGGCTTACAAAGTAGAGGAAGTAAAACTACTGCTTGCGGGCATTGAAACTGCTACGATGAAAGAACGGCTGAACAGCTATCATGAAAACTTAAAAAAAAATCAACCTGAAAAGGGAGGAGGTAAAATAATATTTATACAACGAAAACTAACGGTGGCAGCCTCTGTTGCGCTGCTGGCGACCATATCAATCTGGCTTTTTACAACCAGCAAAAATAAATATGAAAAAATATATGCTACCTATTATAAGCCCGATCCTGGTTTGATGAGTGCAATGGGCGTAAGTGATAATTACGTCTTTAATAAAGCAATGCTGAACTATAAAATTGGTAAGTATAAAGCTGCCATTGATGAATGGGGTAAACTTAAAACTGAGCTGCCTCAAAATGACACACTCAATTATTTTTTAGGAGCAGCACAGCAGGCCAATGGTAACAATGCTGCAGCAGTCGAGCTTTTAAAATCGATGACCACTGATGCTGCAAAACCTTTTTACAAAGATGCCTGTTGGTACACGGGGCTTGCTTTATTAGAACAGGGAGCTGTAAAAGAAGCCATACCATATTTTGAAAAATCTGACCGTCCGGAAAGCAAAGAACTCATCAGCAAAATAAAATAATACTGATATGCATTTTACAAAATACAGCCTTGCCGGATTATGTATTATCCTTTTATTGATACCCAATTTTGCGCAGGACCGGCTGAAAGGCGAAGCTGAAATTGAAGCCGCCATTGAAGCAAAAAACTTTAAACAGGCATCAGCATTATTGGAGCAACAGGTACAGTATTTTTTAAATGATGACAATACAGATACACTTATAAATTACATTCCACTTGCCGGGAAAATTGGCATGGAAAACGGCGGATCGGAGAAAGCAGCCATTGCAATCAATGCTTTGACAAATCGCATAGCTGCAAAAAACCCCGGCAATATGACTATGCGGCGGGTGTGTCTTGAAGCGGGTGAATTTTTTGGAGTTGCGGGTGAAGACAAAAAGGCTTACGATGCCTGCACCGGAGCAATGAGATACGCCATCGCTCCATTGGAGATTGCAAAAGTTGAAAATAACCTGGGTGTTTATGCACATCGGATGGGGAATGTTTCCCTTTCAAAACAACATCATCGCAGGGCGCTCGCTATTAGGGAAAAAGAAAAGAACACAGACGGCGAAGAACTGTACATGTCGTACAATGCAATGGCCAGCCTGATGTGGGATGCTTCTAAAAATGACAGTGCCAACTTCTTCTTTAATAAAGCACTGAAGGCATTATCAACAACAAAACCCACCGAGCGCAATAAATATTACCGGCCTGCAATGGTATTGAATAATATCTCGGCTTTGTATGATGCAGATGGCAAAATTACAGATGCTATCAAGGCACAGCAGGATGCTATCAGTAATATCCAATTGTATATTGCCGGTAACGACCCTGCAAAAAAAAGGGAGGATGCTAAGTCATTTTTATTTGAGGCCACGGATAATTTGGCTGGCTTTTACAAAGCGATTGGGGATTATAAAAAGGCAAAAGATTTGTTGCTATATTCTTACGAGCAAAAACAACTACAGTTAAAGCCGGGGCATCCGGGTATTTTTATTTCGGAGATATTGCTGGGCCAGTTAGCCAATTCTATGCATAATTATGATGAAGCTTTTGAATACCTGGAAAAGGGGCTTGCCAAACTGAAGGCTTCTGAAGGCGACTATATTTTTTGGGAGGCCGATGCCCGTTATGCACTGGCTTTGGCAAATGAAAATAAAAATAATATTGCCGCTGCTGCCACCAGTTATGAAAAAAGTGATTCGCTGTATGAAGCTTCTTCCGAGGGAGAATACAGTAATCTTTACCTGGAGTTTTTAGGCAATGCCGCCTTGTTTTATGCAAAAAATGGCGATTATAAAAAGGCCATCGAAAAATCAAAAAAGGGCTACGATTATGTATCAAAAGTGCAGCAGCAAAATACGTTGGCGGTGTTTTATCAGTTGCTGAATTTATCGGAAGTAAATTTTATAGCTGGTCAATATGTACAATCTGCTGACTATGGCAAAAAAGGGTTAGCTATTGTAAACGAGAAAATAAAGACAGGAGGATCGACGCTTGACTCCGTTAAAATGGAAATGTATAAACCCCGTGCTATTTTGATGATTGAAAAAGCGGGTTACCAGGTGTTGCAAAAAAAGGACACCGTTTACCTTACAAACGTGTTGATCAGGCTGAATGGCGCATTGGAACTATTGGAAAAAAGAAAGTTTTTAACGGATGATGAAGAGAGCATCAACATACTAATTGCTGATAACACCGAGCTCATCAATTTTGCAAAAAAAATAGCACTCGAATTGTACCAGCTTACCAATAACCAGCGTTATCTGGATCAGGTAATTAACCTGCAGGAATCCGGCATCTACAACCGGTTGCGGGCAAGGCTTGATAAAAAGAAAGCGCTTGAATTTTCAAATCTTCCCGCAGCCGTTTATGAGGAAGAACAGAAATTAAAAGCGTCCATCCCGGCTTCGCTTCTGGGCGAAAGGTCCAATACTGTTTTGATGAACGCTTATGTAGATGCAACCACCAAATGGCAGCAGCACCTTGATAAGATAAGGATTCAGTATCCCGTTTATTATAAGATGCGGTATGAATCTATTTTTAAATCGTTACCACAACTGCAGACCGAATTACCGGTAGCAACAACAGTAATACGATATTTTTTTATTGACAGCAGCCTGCATGCATTGGTGCTTGACAAGGGAAGTAAAAAGATCATTGATTTGGATGCGTCAGGAATTTCTAGGAAAATAAATGACTTGCTACAAACAGCCGTTAAGGATGAAACCAGTCACACTGCAGTTTTATACCAATTGTATGAATCTTTGTGGAAGCCGCTTACAGGTGATATTCGCACAAAAAATATCATCGTCATCCCCGATGCTATTTTGTACAATGTAAGTTTTGAACTCCTTACGCCCAAACCCGTGCAACATTATAGCGATCTGGCAAAAGGTAGTCTGCTGGCAGCCCACACCATTACCTATCACTATAGTTTGTTTATGACAGGAAATAATACTATCGGCGAAATAAAAAATAATTATGTGGCTTTTGCCCCTGGTTTTTCTGATGAAAACAAATCTGTATACAAGCAATCTGTACAAGATAGCGGCCGGCTCGACAGGTTGTATATGAACTTGCTGCCGCAACCCTATACCCAAAGCCTGGTAAAAAAAATGCAGGATAAATTGGGCGGTGAAGTTTTTGTCGATAATGGTTCTACTCAAAGTTCATTTAGGGAAAATGCTGACAATAAAAGGATAGTACACATTGGTACCCATGCTGAATTTAACAACGAAAAGCCGGAACTTTCCCGCCTGATATTTTCAAAGAATACCGACAGTAGTGCAGACAATAACTCGCTGTTTCTTTATGATATTTACAACTGTAATATCAATACTGATTTAACGATACTAACCGCTTGTGAATCCGGCAAACCCGGTTACCAGGATGGCGAAGGAATGATATCGCTGGCGCATGCTTTTAATTATGCAGGTAGCAAAAGTATTTTAACCAGCCTGTGGCCGGTTGACGAACAGTCTGCAAGTTATATTACTGAAAATTTTATTGAAAACCTTGCTGCTAATATGCCGGCTGGTGAAGCATTGCAACAGGCGAAACTACAATATTTACTACAGGCCGATGGCAGAACTAAAGCGCCGGCATACTGGGCAGGATTGGTGTTAATGGGTGATGCTGGTGCGATTTCGCTATTGCCGAAAAGCAATCCCGGAAACTGGCTGTTGATTGCGGGTTTTCTGGTTGTGCTGGCAGCAGGCGGTTATATTCTATTGAGGAAAAGAGCTAAGAATGAACAGATGCTAAATTAACTGTGAAGGGTGATTTGTGAATGGTCAATACTTCACCATCGACCATTCATCATTCACAAATCAAGCCAGAGCAATTTGCCCGTTATCCTTATTGATACAACACCTGCCGATGTTTGCTGAAAAAAATCTTTCGTTTTGATTTAGGAAGTATTTTCATGGTTACTTCGCTGCCATCGGCTGCGTACTCCTGCTGGTACACATGGAAGTTATCATTAACACCTGTTTCTTTTAACTGGTGGTAAAATATGTTTGCATACTTTATCACTTCGCTGATGAGCTTGCTAATTTTTGTTGCAGGAATTTTATTGACAACGCTTAAAGGGTGGATGGCTGCACGATACAAAGCTTCGTTTCTGATTTTATTACCTACGCCGGTAAATACATCCTGATCCATCAACACGTCGTCTACGGTTTTATCGCCCATTTTTTTCAATAAGGCTTTTACATAGGCTTTGTCAAATTCAGCACTTAATATGTCGGTTCGCCAGTCGTACAATTCTTCCAGCGGTTTTTCAAGTTTTGTTGCTTTTACAACATAGCCGTTTATTTCACCGCTGGCAAACTCCAGGAAGAAAGACCGGTTTACTTTCTTCCGCTCATTGATGAGGACATCGCCAAATAAACCAAGGTGAACTTTCACTACTCCATTTGAAAAAACAAAGAGCAGATGTTTACCCCATGTTTTAATATCGGTTAATTTTTTACCCATTATCCAACTGGTTGGCATGCTGCCGTAACCACCGGCGGCTTTTACGAACTTGCCTTTAAATGGTTTTAAGTGATCTTTGAGATGAAGTATGGATGGACCTTCCGGCATGATATTTTATTTTTTTACAAAAGATTACAAAGTTGAAAAAGGAAAAGATTGAGACTGCTGTTTCACAAATTTAAGTCCCTGACTCTTACTTCAAATTCATATTGCACCAGTTGTTTGCAGGTTAGTACTTGTTGTAACCTTTCTCCTGTTGATGGATCGTTGGTGTCAATTAGTTCTACTTTGTATTGGTCAAATTCTATTGCTATAATCTCATATACTTTTACTTGGTCATCATCACGTTCTCTTAATTTGGAATGGATGGTTAACTGTTTGCCGCAGTCATTGATTTTTGTCCACATGATAAGGTTTTTTTTGGTTGAAAGAAATGGTTAATTGATTAGTAGGTTAATAATTGTGCCAAATTTTTACATGGCTTTTTGCAACTTCAAAGCAGTAGTAATACGACAGACTCAGGACGGCGTCCAGTGCCTGTAGGATGGAAATGCTGAATGACCACGATGAAACGGGAGAAAAAATCTATATGGCGCAGTTGAAAGAACCGGTGTTGAAAAAAAAGCAGGAAGGGTAAGATGATTTGGTACGATAGTGTTTCTAATTTTTACTATATGCTACAAAATACTCTTTAGCCAAAAGTGATAAAAAAAAGAGGATTTGGCTAAAGAAATCGAAATTTAAATTAGCCAAATGTGGTAAATAATTGTACATTTGGCTAAAGTTTATTATGATAGATACAATAGAAATAATTGGAAGAGAATCTGCCAAATATATACTGGGTAGGGCTTTAGAAGCAAAAAAGGCTTCGCTGGTCACAGTGTATGGCCGCCGCCGGGTGGGCAAAACATACCTTATAAATACCTATCTTCGGGACAGCATCAGCTTTCATTATCAGGGCATTCATAATATCACTACCGAACTGCAATTAGACAAATTCACGAAGCGGCTTTCCGAACAACTGAACAACAATTTGCCACTTTCTGTTCCTGCTGACTGGTTTGATGCCTTGAGTTTGCTGGGCAGCCTGCTCAAAAAAAAACGCAGTAAAAAGCTAGTCATATTTCTGGATGAGTTCCCATGGATGCAGACACCTAAGTCAAACTTTCTGGCAGCCTTTGAAAACTTCTGGAACACCTGGGCAGCAGACAAACCAAATGTTACAGTAATCATCTGCGGCTCGGCGGCAAGCTGGATGCTGCAAAAAGTGGTGCGCAACAAAGGCGGTTTGCACAACCGCATCACTCATAAAATTGTTTTGTATCCATTTAGCCTTTATGAAACAGAACTTTTTTTGCAAAGTAAAAAGGTTAACCTGAACCGTTATCAAACCATCCAGCTCTATATGGCAATAGGTGGAATACCGCAATACCTTGAGCTCGCAGAACCCGGTATGAGTGCAGCGCAAATTATTGATGCGGCCTGCTTTAACAAAAGCGGTTTTTTATACAATGAATTCGAAGAGTTGTATTCTTCACTGTTTTATAGAGCAGAAAGACATGTTAAAATAATAAGGGCACTTGCTGCGAAGCCCGATGGCCTGATTAGAAACCAAATTATTAAAGCAGCCAAACTGCAAACAGGTGGCACTGCCAGCACCTTGCTGGAAGAATTGAGCGCTGCAGGATTTATTACGCTTTATGTACCGTTTGGAAAAAAGGCAAAAGATACCGTTTACAAGCTCACGGATGAATATTCATTGTTTTATTTAAAATTTATGGAGCCCAACCGCATCTCTGTGAAAGGCACCTGGCAAAAACAGAGCAGTACCCCTTCCTATACAAGCTGGAGTGGCCTTGCGTTTGAAACACTCTGCATAAAACATACGGCAGCTATTAAAAAGGCATTGGGCATTACTGCCATCCATACCGAAAGCAGTTCGTGGCGTGCCCCAGGCGCCCAAATAGATTTGCTGATAGACCGCCGTGATCAGTGCATCAATCTTTGTGAAATGAAATTTTACGGCGATAATTTCACGATAGATAATAAATACGCTGCTGTGCTGCGCCGGAAAGAAACGGTATTTAAAGAAAAAACAAAAACAAGGAAACAGGTTTTCTTTACCCTTATCACCACATTCGGTCTTAATAAAAATGAACACAGCATCGGCCTGGTGGATTCAATTATTGTTGCTGACAAACTGTTCGCCGACATCAAAGATGGCATGGAAAATCCGTAGCCAAATCTCATTTATTGTGCCAGTTTTGGCTAAATATTATTTACCTGATAGAAAGTAATGTGGCTGCAACCAAACCGGTGGTTTCTATTCATCACCTTGTTTCACCTAAAGCAACAGGAGTAAATTTTTCTGCAATGCAAAGGCTATTTTGCCGAGGTAGAGAACTCCGGTCCTGCGTCTGCCCTGTTACTAATTTTAGTGACTCGTTCTAAAATAGCTTTACACTTTTGTTTACCAATCCTAATATAAATGTACATTGAAAATGTATTTGTAAAATGAGTGTACATTGTTTGCGAAGGTTCAATTATAAGTTTTATTCGGTACTGCTGGTGACTGCCATTAGCCAGACATAAAGATAAAATGCATGCTCCTGTAGAAGCCGAATTAGCAAATCAAGATGCAACTTGATTTAGTAAAAGCAACCGTCTTTTTTCGACTGTTGGTCGGAGACGCAACTGCGGCGTGGCGGGATAGCAGTTGTTTTTAAGGGCATACCAACAAGGGCAAGAGCAAACAGCGAAAGGCCAGGAGTAATGAGAATAAAACTATTTCCTATACCAAATGCCCCTGTTGTGTGTTTTCACCAACAGGCGAAGCGTTGTAATGGAAATATGTAGCTATTTCATTTTACAGTGAAAGGCGGACTAGGTTATGCTTCGGTTGTTAATAAAAATGCCAATAGTGTTTTTTTGGAATTACTTTTTGCTTTAAATGAGATATGAACAAAGGCCGAGCTCTGTTTGCAAATTACAATGCAAATTGAATTAGAAAACGCAACCCTCTTTTTTGGTTAGCACTTCGGCCGTTGGTCGGAGACACAACAGCGGCGTGCCGGGATAGGTGGTGTTTTTAAGGGCATACCAACAACGGTAAAATTTTTCAATTATCATAGCAGCTAAAAAATTAGGCAGTAGCAACAGGTTTTACAAGGGACAAAGGCGAAGCTATCTGCTCCTGCACCTTTTGGGGAAGTTCACGTACAGCCTGTTCCGTTATTCGGGAGTTCTGTGAGGAGTAGAGGATGGAATCTCCCTTGCATACTCGACTGGCTGTTGCATATTTAATCTACGAATGTTTCCCTAATGATTGACTTAACATTAAGTATTTCCTTTTCTGTCAAAACACCAAGCGTTTTTATTACTCGCTGTTTGTCAATTGTCCTTATTTGATCAAGTACAATAGAGCCTTTTACTTTTGTGTTTTTTAGAATTACCCTCGTCGGGTAAGATTTTGAACTACTTGTTATAGGAGCAACGATAACTGTCTGGAGATATTATTCATTTCATCTGGCGAAATAGTAACACAGGGCCGTGTTTTCTTCATTTCACTTCCGATTGTTGGGTCTAAATTTACAAGTACAACTTGATATTGTGCTACTTCCATTCGTTGAAGTTTTCATCTTCAAAAACATCAGATATTAAAAGCTTGTCATCGCCATTTTCATGCATCTTTTTAAAAGCTTTTTCCCATCCTTTACGTGGGGAAGTTTTTGGTTTTAGAATAATGTAACTTTTTTCAAGAACAAGTTCCACTGTGTCCTTTATATTATACTTTTCGATTAAAGTCTTCGTCAAGCGAATACCTTTTGAGTTGCCTATAGAAATTACAGATATGTCCATATATGAAATTGTTGTGACTACAAGGTAATTACATTGTTTTGAATAATCCAAGAGAAATGTCCGAGAATTCGGGAGCCAAAAAAGAATGACAGCTAACGCCGATACGACTGTCAGTGTCCAGTTAGAGTATACCTCTCGATGGGAGAAGCTAGCAACCTTTATCCACAGGCGCAGGCACCGAGAGTTATCGACTCCGGTCCTATGTCTTCTCTATTACTACTCTTTGACTCATCCTAAAATAACTTTACACTTTTGTTTATCAATCCTGTTATCAATGTACACTGAAGATGTATTTGTAAAATGAGTGTACATTGTTTCCAAGGCCTTAATTTAAAAACTTATTCCGTACTTCTGGTGACTTTCATTTGCCGGATATAAATATCAAATAAATGCTCCTGTAGAAGCCAAATTAGCAAATCAAAATGCAAGTTGAATTAGAAAACGCAAACTTCTTTTCTGGTTAGCACTTCGGTTGTTGGTCGGAGGAGCAACAGCGGCGTGCCGGGAGAACAGTTTTTTTATTTGCATAACAACAATGGCACAAAGTCTCGCTGGCGAATAAAAATAACAAAGCCACGTGAATGGCTTTGTTGCTTTAATTATTTTCATTCTAATCATCGCAGTAGTAAATGCCCGGCACAGGAAGGCTGTAGCTCATTGCCCGCCGTTCATTCCTGCGTCTGGTTGTATAGTGGATGCCTATTAATCCTTTTCAACAATAAACGTCATAGGTTGACGCCGATAAGCATTTGCGGGTTTTCCCATTATGATAGCTGGATTCCATTTCGGCGATTTTTTGATTGCACGGATGACTTCGTCTTCCATTCCATATCCAAGATTAGTTTCGGCCACAACATCGGCAATTTTTCCATTTTTCCCAACCATGAACTTAATTACGACTTGATATTGGCCTAATGGAGCCCCTTTTTTTATGGGGACATTTGGTTTTACATTTTCTGCAAGATAATTTTGCCAGTCTGTGCCTCCCTCTTGAAAAAATGCTTCTTTTGAAAATATAAAGTCGTCAATACGGTTACCATTTATGTCATAGGCATCTGTGATTTCTTTTCTACTTTTTGAATCAAACTGATAATGAACCCAAAGCTTACCATTGTTATAATAATGGTAGGTATTTTTAAAAGTACCGTCTGGATTAAAGTAAGTTGAATCTTCTGTTTGTCCATTCTCATAATATCTTAGTAAGAGATCCAC
>JBBQKO010000125.1:0-11607 GCA_038327005.1 Chitinophagales bacterium
CTATGAGATTAGCTTTTTGTTTCTCTGCTTTCTTTTCAGCAAACTCAATTCTGCCGATTTCATCTCTCTCTTTGATTGATGCTCTTTGGTAATCTTCTAATTCTTCCTTAGTCCAATTCTGTTGATTGGCTTCTGTGTAGGCTTCTTTTAATCCTTCGTCCTTTACACTTTCTGGCATTACCGTTAAGTTCTCAGCATTCTTGATGAAATAAGTCCATTGGTCAATACTGGTTTTTAATTGGTCAATTGTTTTGTCAAATTTTGGCAGTTCAATAAAATTAAACTCAACATCTTGTATAATTTGCTCATTGGTTTCAACATCCAAAACTTTGTGCCTACTGAAATAATTGCGGTTTTGTCCAATTTCAAATTCAAGAATTCCAATAAAATAAACTGGTCTTAACTTGTCGTAATGAACGCCTTTGTCAATTTGAGAAACATAGCTTTGAGATGTGTAATAAAGTATTCTCTTATGAAAAAAGTCAAACGCTGCAATTTGCATTTCTACTATAAATATGTTTCCTTTCTCGTCTTTTGCTTTTACATCAACAATAGTAGATTTTCCGCCGCTTAATTTTCCTAATTGATAAGGATTTGTAATTTCAACATCAATTATTTGTTCATTTTTTGGCAACTCAATAACAGCATTGAGAAATGAAACTAAGGTTTTTTTCTTGCTGTCATTTCCGAAAATTTTTCTAAATGCTATATCATTGGTAATGTCTACAAATTTCATAATGCAAATTTAGCAGAAATTGTCAAAATTTGAATATTGAGAGGTGTCATTTCGCATTTCTGCCAACTATCTGTTCGCTGAAATCCATTAAGCACTGATAATTTCGTTTGGCTTTACTGTTGGGAAAGCAGATAAGATCATACAGTTCCTTTCTCCCTTTGTTATTATTAATGTTCCTCGAAATATTTTTACACTCTCCGTTGACGCAAAAGATAATTATTTGTTTGATATCTGCATTCAGAACAACTGTAGCTATCTGATTACAATTGACAAGGAAATTCTTACTGATAAAAATGTGCCGTTTATCCGAAAAACAAATGCCTGGTTGAAGAAAAAAAAGCGGAAAGAGACAGAATATTAAAGTTGGTTTGAATAAAAGACCGACTAACCAACATTTAATTGTTTTAAATCTGTTTAAATTTTACCATTTTATTTACCCATAAAGTTTTAAAATGACTTACTTTCGCAATCTATTTATAACAGCGCAAAAGTGAAAAGCATTAATCAACATACAATAAATTTTTTAAGCCTGGCAAATAGCCTGGTTGCAAACTTTATTGTCATGCCGGATACTTCTTCCCGACGCCGACCTGGATGCTGATAGGACGAGCACTTAAAACCTGCCCCTGTCAGTGAAAAAATCTCCAAAAACAGGTCTCTTACATACTTCTATTTTCTAACACTTTATTTCAATTATATACAATTGGAAAACAATAACATTATTATACGGGTTGCTACAACCGAAGATGCAAGCTACGCAGCTACCATCACCAATGAAATGGCATCTTCTGC
Organism: Chitinophagales bacterium; assembly: GCA_038327005.1. Lineage (GTDB taxonomy): Bacteria > Bacteroidota > Bacteroidia > Chitinophagales > Chitinophagaceae > Ferruginibacter. Next base: position 1,529 of record JBBQKO010000125.1, read on the forward strand.
GCAGGCACGAGGCACCGGTATTGCCAAACGATCGCCCGACTACATCGAGAAAAAAATAAAGGAAGGTAAAGCCGTGATTGCTGTTACCAACGAGGGTGAGTGGGTGGGCTTTTGCTATATCGAAGCCTGGGGGCACGACCAGTTTGTTGCCAACAGTGGTTTAATAGTTGCGCCGGCCTTTAGAAAAAGCGGTGTTGCCAAGCAAATCAAAAGACGAATATTTAATTTGTCGAAAGAAAAATATCCAACCTCCAAAATATTTGGATTAACAACAGGGCTGGCAGTGATGAAGATCAATTCTGAATTGGGCTATGAGCCGGTTACTTACTCGGAGCTTACGGATGATGAAGAGTTTTGGTCTGGTTGCAAAAGTTGTGTCAATTTCGATATCCTGGTGAGTAAGGAAAGAAAGAACTGTATGTGTACCGCCATGTTGTACGATCCCGCTGATCACTTTGAGCCGGAGGAAACGACTGCAGATTTTAAACAGCATTCAAAACTATATGAGCGTTTCATGCACATCAAACAAAGCCGCCTATTAAAATTACTGAAGAAAAAAGACGGCGGTGGCGGTGTTAGCAAATCAATATTAAAATATTTTTTCAATTTATAACAGCGCTAATTTTTTAATCAAATGGATAATAGCATCAACATTATTTCAGAAAAAAAGGAGAACGACCTGGCGCCCGGATCAAAGGTAGTAGTAGGTTTTAGCGGCGGATTGGATACCTCTTTTTGTGTAAAATATTTAACCATTGAAAAAGGATACGAGGTTCATTCAGTGGTAGTGAATACCGGTGGGTTTACGGACGAAGAATGTCAGCAGATTGAAGCGCATGCCTATAAACTAGGGGTGAAATCGCATACTACCGTTAATGCAATTAAGAGCTACTACGATAAAATTATTCGTTTCCTGATTTACGGAAATGTGTTGAAAAATAATACCTATCCATTGAGCGTAAGTGCCGAAAGATTAAGCCAGGCTTTGTTTGTGGCGGAGCATGTAAAAAAACTAAATGCGGTGGCGGTTGTGCATGGCAGCACCGGCGCAGGAAACGACCAGGTTCGCTTCGACATGGTTTTTAACATCATGATTCCGGGTGTTGAAATCATTACCCCTATCAGGGATATGAAACTGAGCCGGGAAGTGGAGATTGAATACCTGAAGCGTAAGGGCGTAGCAATGAATTTTGAAAAATCGATGTACTCAATCAATAAAGGATTATGGGGCACCAGCGTTGGCGGCAAGGAAACCTTGAACAGTAAAGGCATGTTGCCGGAAACTGCATGGCCAACACAAATGACCGCAACGGATAACAAAAGTCTGGAACTGGAATTTTATAAAGGTGAATTAATTGGTGTAGACGGAGAAAAATTCAGTCATCCGTCTGAAGCCATTCAAAAAGTGCAAGCTATTGCAGGATCATTTGCAATTGGCCGTGACATTCATGTGGGCGATACCATCATTGGCATAAAAGGTCGTGTGGGATTTGAGGCAGCCGGGCCGATGGTGATTTTGAAAGCGCATCATGCATTGGAAAAAAATGTGCTCACCAAATGGCAGTTAAACTGGAAAGACCAGCTCGCATTATTTTATGGCAACTGGTTGCATGAAGGACAAATGTTAGATCCGGTGATGAGAGACATCGAAGCCTTTTTAACCAATTCGCAGGAGAACGTATCCGGAAAAGTATTTGTGGAATTGATGCCTTATCGTTTCCAGGTAATTGGCATTGAATCGGAGTATGATTTAATGAGCAGCAAATTTGGAAAATACGGTGAGATGAACAACGGATGGAGCGGCGAAGATGTAAGAGGATTTACAAAAATATTCGGTAACCAAACCATGATCTATCACCAGGTAAAAGAAAGTGTTGATGGCAAACAAGATTAAAGCAGGAATTGTAGGTGGCGCAGGTTATACCGGCGGCGAATTGATCAGAATTTTATTGAATCATCCGGAAGCAGCCATCTCCTTTGTACAAAGCAACAGCAATGCAGGCAAGCCTTTACATGCCGTACACGGCGATTTAATTGGTGAGACAAACATTATTTTTGCACCGACCATCAGTCAGGATATTGATGTGTTGTTTTTATGTGTAGGACATGGCGACGCAAAGAAGTTTTTAGCAGAAAATCCGGTAGACGAAAAAATTAAAGTAATTGATCTTAGCCAGGATTTCAGGTTGGCTCACAATGCATCCATCGGTAACCGAAACTTCGTGTATGGCTTACCGGAATTGAACAAAGAACAGATTCAGACGGCTAATAATATTGCCAACCCGGGTTGTTTTGCTACAGCCTTACAAATGGGTTTATTGCCATTGGCAAAAGCAGGATTATTGGAAGAAATTTACACTACAGGCATTACCGGTTCTACTGGCGCCGGGCAAGGCTTGAATACCACCATTCATTTTAGCTGGCGGGCAAATAATATACAAGCCTACAAAACATTGGAGCATCAGCATTTATATGAGATCGGTCAATCATTGAGCCAGTTGCAGCCGGCCGGTGATATTGATATTAACTTCGTACCATGGCGGGGCGATTTTACCCGTGGTATCTTCATCAGTTCACAATTGAAATGCAATATGGAACTGGAAGAACTGAATGAACTATACACTAATTTTTACGCAGCGCATCCATTTACTACTGTTAGTAAGGAATCCATTTTTTTAAAGCAGGTGGTCAATACCAACAAATGTGTAATTCAGTTGGAAAAAGTGGGCGTTAACCTGGTGGTACATACTGTAATTGATAACCTGTTAAAAGGTGCAAGCGGACAGGCGGTGCAAAATATGAATTTGATGTTTGGGCTGGATGAAAAGGCAGGATTGAGGTTGAAGGCGAATTATTTTTAGAACAAAAAGAGCAAGCCCCTAAATCCCCTGAAGGGGACTTTTTGGAGTATTTGAAGGAAACAGTATTCAAATAACAGTATTTAAATAGAGGTTTTTTTAGCTATTAAATTTAATATGCTTACAAATTAATTTTTCACTAACAAACCAAGTTCCGCTTAAGGGGACTTCTTGGAGCATTCGAAGGAAACAGTATTCGAAGGAAACAGTATTTAAATAAAGGTTTTTTTAGCTATTAAATTTAATATGCTTGCAAATTAATTTTTACTTACAAACCAAGTTCTCCTGAAGGGGACTTTTTGGAGTATTTGAAGGAAACAGTATTCAAATAACAGTATTTAAATAGAGGTTTTTTTAGCTATTAAATTTAATATGCTTGCAAATTAATTTTTCACTAACAAATTAAGTTCCCCTTTAGGGGACAGGGGCTTATGAAACTTTTTGACGTATATCCACTAAACGACATTACCATTGTAAAAGCACTGGGCTCCTATGTTTGGGACGACAAGGATCAAAAATATTTAGACCTGTATGGCGGCCATGCCGTTATTTCTATCGGTCATACGCACCCGCATTATGTAAAGCGATTGGAAGAACAGTTGCATAAAGTAGGCTTCTATTCCAACTCCATAAAAATTCCGTTGCAGGTTGAATTGGCAGGGAAATTAGGTAAGGTTTCCGGTAAGGAAGATTACCAGTTGTTCCTTTGTAATTCTGGGGCGGAAGCAAATGAAAATGCATTGAAGCTGGCTTCATTTTACAATGGTCGTAAAAAGATTATTGCTTTTAAAAAAGGTTTTCATGGTCGTACGTCGCTGGCGGTGGCTGTTACCGACAATCCAACTATTGTAGCACCGGTTAACCAAACCGACAATGTGATATTTCTTCCTTTCAATGATGAAGCTGCGCTGGAAGCAGCGTTCAAGCAACATGATATATCATCTGTAATCATTGAAGGCATACAGGGCGTAGGTGGTATCAATGTGGCATCGGATTCATTTTTGCAAAAGATCAGATTTTTATGCGATGAATACAATGCTGTTTATATTGCTGATGCTGTGCAGTGTGGATATGGTAGAAGCGGTAAATTTTATGCGCATGACCATAGCGGGGTTCAGGCGGATATTTACACCATGGCAAAGGGAATGGGCAATGGTTTTCCCGTAGCAGGCATTTCTATTTCGCCTAAAATTCAACCGAAGTATTTCATGTTGGGTACTACTTTTGGAGGCAATCATCTGGCCTGTGCAGCAGCACTTGCAGTCCTGGAAATAATTGAGCAGGATGATTTGATAAAGAACGCCGAGACCGTTGGAAATTATTTAATCGAAGAATTAAAAAAACTACCGCATATAAATGAGGTAAGAGGAAAGGGATTGATGATTGGAATTGATTTACCAGAAGAATATAAAACGGTAAAGCGGAATCTCTTATTCAATCATAAAATTTTTACAGGCGAAGCAAAGCCCAATGTGATCAGGCTATTACCAGCATTGAACATTACCAAAGTAGAAGCTGATATTTTTTTAGAAGCGTTTAGGAAAGAAATAGAAGCCACCAATCCAACCTGATAAAAGATTGGAACATTGTTCCGGGGAGTTGTTTATCTGCTACAATGTTGATTAAGCGTACGCTGAATTTTAATGTAAAGCAGCTTGAGTATTAGTGTAGAATGAATAATTCTAAAACGTTCAAAAATGATTTGCCGTACAAGTGAGTCCCGAACGACGGGATAAATAACACAACGATGCTGCCATGGAATACAACTGTTTGTTACATAAAATCAACGATAAAAATTGAAAAATTTCATTTCTGTAAACGACGTTACCGACATCAATGCATTGGTTGCAAAAGCATTGGCGTATAAGAGCAATCCCTTTGCAGACCGGCATTTGGGTGCTGACAAAAGAGTTGGACTGCTTTTTCTAAATCCATCTTTGCGTACACGATTGAGTACACAGGTAGCTGCAGCCAACCTTGGTATGGAAGCCATTGTTTTTAACGTAGATAAAGAAGGTTGGGCGTTGGAATTTGAAGAAGGTGCCATTATGAATGGTACAACAGTGGAGCATATAAAAGATGCAGCACCCGTGTTAGGCAATTATTTTGATATACTCTGTGTCCGCACTTTTCCATCGCTAAAAAATCGGGAAGAAGATTACAGCGAACAAGTGATCAATTCATTTATAAAATTTTCTGGAGTACCCGTAGTGAGTTTGGAAAGTGCTACGTTACACCCTTTGCAATCACTCACAGACATCGTAACAATTACAGAGTCTTTGCAGAACTCCCTGCTGACTAACGGTGATAGGGTCAGAAAACCCAAGATTGTATTAACCTGGGCACCGCATGTAAAAGCTTTACCACAATGCGTGGCGAATAGTTTTGCGCAATGGGTAAATGCATGGGGCGAGGCTGAATTTGTAATTACACATCCGGAAGGTTACGAGCTATCTACTGATTACACCGCTGGTGCAACCATTACTTACATCCAGGATGAGGCATTGAAAGATGCCGATTTTATTTATGTAAAGAACTGGAGTTCTTATGCTGATTACGGTAAGATATACAATACCGATGCGGCCTGGATGTTAACGCAGGAAAAGTTGAAACTTACCAACAGCGCTAAAGTAATGCATTGCCTCCCGGTAAGAAGAAATGTAGAGTTAAGTGATGAAGTGCTGGATAGCCCCAACAGCATTGTAACACAGGAAGCAGGGAATAGGGTTTGGGCAGCGCAGGCGGTGTTGAGTGAGATAATAGCTGCAGCTCCCGGCCCCGCTAGCTAGCGGGCAGGTCTTCAAAAGGACTGCTATTATTCTAAATTTTGTTGAACAGGAAGTGCGGGTTTTAATAAGTTTTAATGGCCTGATTGGTTAAACGCGGCGGCCGTGAGGGAGACAACGGAGATTTTAATACAAAGCAGGAAAACTGTAGAGCTCATTTTGCCCCCGACCCCGCTAGCCAGCGGGGAGGTCTTCGAACAGTCTGCTATTATTCTAAATTTCATTGAATGGAAAGTGGTGGTTAATGATTTAAATGATCAAAAAGGAGTTCGCAGGCAGTAACGAGTGCGATAATAGGATTAAATTTATATAAGAAATCCGGAAATTTGAAAACCCATTTTACCCCCGTTAATGGAAAGAGGTCTTCAAAAATTTTGCTAAATTCTAAATTCCGTTGAATGGAAAGTGGTGGTTTTAATAATTTGCATGACCTAAAAGGTAAATGGAGTATGCATTATGGTGCTGCCCCAAAAATATTTGAACTTGCGGAATTGTTGAGGGGAAGAATGACGGAGGCGGAGAAAATACTTTGGGAGCGCTTGAAAAAAAATGATTGGCAATTAAACTTCAGACGGCAACACCCAATTTCAATTTACATTGCTGATTTTTATTGTCACCAGATTAAATTGGTAATTGAATTGGATGGAGGGTACCATGAAAATACTGAAGTGAAATTGAATGACGAGTTTCGAGAGAATGACATTAAGGGTTTGGGGATAAATATTTTGCGATTTAAAAATGAAGAAGTGCTCAATGGAGTTGAGAAAGTGTTGCAAATAATAAAATATACCATCACTTCTATTCAAACAAAAAAATAGTAATGAAGGAAAGTAACTTGAACGCTAAAAATTTAAATACGGATGCCGAAAGAGCAAGCGGTTGGCATACCTCCCCGCTGGCTAGCGGCGTAACAGAGTAGTTGCAAACCTCCCCACTGGTTGGCAGGGTCAGGGGCAAATCAATGTTTTCAATTCAAAAAAAATAGTAATGAAGGAAAGTAACTTGAACGCTAAAAATTTAAATACGGATGCCGAAATAGCAAGCGGTTAGCAGATCTCCCCGCTGGCTAGCGGGGCTGGGGGCGAAACAGAGTCGTTAGTTCAAACAAAAAATAGGAATGAAGAGAAACGAGTTTAACGACAAAAATTTAAGTAACGATGCCGAAATAGCAAGCGGTTTGCAGACCTCCCCGCTGGCTAGCGGGGCTGGGGGCGAAGCAGAGTAGTTGCAGACCTCCCCACTGGTTGGCAGGGTCAGGGGCGAATCAGTGTTTTCAATTCAAAAAAAGTAGTAATGAAGGAAAGCAATTTCAACGATAAAAATTTAAATACGGATGCCGAAAGAGCAAGCGGTTAGCATACCTCCCCGCTGGCTAGCAGGGCTGGGGGTGAAATAGAGTCGTCAATTCAAACAAAAACATTAATGAAGGAAAGCAAATTGAACGATAAAAATTTAAATAAGGATGCCAAAATAGCAAGCGGTTTGCAGACCTCCCCTTTAGGGGCTGGGGGCGAAACAGAGTCGTTGCAGACCTCCCCGCTGGCTAGCGGGGATGGGGGTAGTATCCCCCTCTTCGTAATAAAAATAGGCGGTAACATCGTAGATGATGAAATTGCGTTACAATCTTTTCTTAAAAATTTCGCATCCATTCAAGCAAATAAAATATTGATTCATGGCGGAGGAAAGATTGCCACTAAAATAGGAGAGCAGCTAGGAATAAAATCTAATTACGTAAACGGACGAAGGATCACCGATGCCGCAACCATTGATTTAGTAACGATGGTTTATGGAGGATTGGTGAATAAAAAGATTGTAGCAAAACTGCAATCGATGCAATGCAATGCAATAGGATTAACAGGAGCCGATGCCAACATAATACCCGCAAAAAAAAGACCTATTGTATTCTCGTCAATCGCGGTATCAGGCGAAAAAGCAGATGGTTTGCAGACCTCCCCGCTGGCTAGCGGGGATGGGTTTGGGGATGGTGCCATCGATTACGGCTTCGTAGGCGATGTAACCCCTTCCAACATTGGCGTTCAAAACTTACAAGCTTTACTGTCCAATAATTTCACACCCGTGTTTGCACCACTCACACATGATGGCAACGGACAGATGCTTAACACCAACGCCGATACCATTGCATCTTCTTTAGCGGTAGCGCTTTCCAGCATTTATGATGTAAGACTGATTTACTGTTTTGAAAAGAAAGGCGTACTAGAAAATGTGGAAGATGAGAATTCGGTGATCACCTTAATTACAAAAGAGAAATACGCACAATTACTACAGGATAAAAAATTGTTTGATGGCATACTGCCAAAAATTGACAATGCTTTTGCTGCCATCGACAATGGCGTAAAGGAAGTCTTGATCGGCGATGCCAATGACCTGTTGCAAAATATAACCGCCCAAACCATCGGAACTTTAATAAAATAGCATGACAGAAAAATTATACCAGAATGCGGTTTTGTTATTAAAACAATTAATTGCAACCCCCTCTTTTTCGAAAGAAGAAGATCATACAGCCGATAGTATCGCAGCTTTTTTTGATGCACATAATGTCGTGTATTCAAGGCTTGGCAATAATATTTATGCATCAAATAAATGCTATGATGCAGCCAAACAAACACTGCTGCTAAATTCTCATCACGATACGGTAAGGCCCAACAAAGGTTATACCTTAGATCCATTTGAGCCAATAGAAAAAGATGGTAAATTATTTGGTCTCGGTAGTAATGATGCCGGCGGTTGCCTGGTTTCGTTGATGGCAACCTTTTTACATTTTTATGATCAGGCCAATACGAAATACAACCTCGTATTTGCTGCAAGTGCCGAAGAAGAAATAAGTGGCGTAAACGGTATTGAACTGGCATTGCCTTACCTCAGCAATATAGATTTTGGAATCGTAGGTGAACCAACCAAACTGGAAATGGCGGTTGCAGAACGTGGACTGATGGTGATTGATTGCACTGCGAATGGACGTGCAGGACATGCCGCAAGAAATGAAGGCGAGAACGCTTTATACAAAGCACTTGATGACATCAACTGGATACGGAATTATAAATTTGAAAAGGTAAGTGACCTCTTGGGTGAAACCCGATTAACGGCTACCATTATTGAAACAGATAATAAGCAACACAATGTAGTGCCTGCACAGTGTAAATTTGTTTTAGATGCAAGGGTGAACGAGTTGTACACTTTTGAAGAAATATTGAATACCTTGGCAGCAAATTTAAAGAGTGAATTCAAGCCTCGTGGCACAAGAATGAAATCCACTTCCATAGCGCTGGATCATCCATTGATAAAGGCGGGCATTCAATTAGGCAAAGGCTATTATGGGTCACCTACCACCTCTGATAAGGCGCTGATGCCGTTCCCTACCTTAAAGATGGGGCCTGGAGATAGTGCCAGAAGTCACACCGCAGATGAATTTATTTACCTGCATGAAATTAAAGCCGGGATTGAAACCTATATCAAATTGGTTGCACAAATCATTTAAATAATCGATCTTAAAATAAGTACAATGTCTGATTCAAATACACCAAACGCTACTTTAAAAACCGGGGTGCTTAAACTCTGGCAAAAAGATAAAGCTTCTTTAAAAGAAGTAGAAAAATTCACCATTGGCAACGATCGTGAGTTGGATATTTCCCTGGCACCCTTTGATGTGCTGGGTTCTTTGGCGCATACCAAAATGCTGGAGTCGGTTGGTTTGCTTACGAAAGATGAACTGGCATTATTGGAAGTTGAATTAAAAAATATTTATCACCTGATTCAACAAGGTGGTTTTACGCTGGATGAAGGTGTGGAAGATATTCACTCGCAGGTAGAATTGATGCTGACCCTAAAACTGGGCGATGTTGGTAAAAAAATTCACAGTGCACGCAGCAGGAACGACCAGGTTTTAGTGGACCTGAAATTATTTCTACGAAGTGAAATTGAAAAATTAGTAGGTACCACAAAAGAATTATTTGACCTGCTGATTCTGAAGAGCGAAAAATACAAAGGCGATTTATTACCTGGCTACACGCATTTGCAACTGGCCATGCCAAGCTCATTTGGTTTATGGTTTGGTGCGTATGCAGAAAGTTTGGTAGATGATTTAATCACACTACAGGCCGCTTACGAAGTGGTGAATAAAAACCCATTGGGTTCCGCTGCAGGCTATGGTTCTTCGTTTCCTATAAACCGGAAAATGACGACTGAGTTGTTAGGCTTTCAGGATTTGAATTACAATGTTGTGTATGCACAAATGGGCCGTGGTAAAACTGAACGCATTGTGGCATCAGCCATGGCTAATATTGCAGCTACACTTTCTAAATTAAGTATGGATGCTTGTTTGTACCTCAATCAGAATTTTGCTTTTATTACTTTTCCGGATGAGTTAACAACAGGCAGCAGCATTATGCCGCATAAAAAAAATCCGGATGTATTTGAA
>JBBQKO010000126.1:0-11537 GCA_038327005.1 Chitinophagales bacterium
CATTGGCACCGGCATTGGTGTTGGTGTTGGTGTTGGTGTTGGTGTTGGTGTTGGTTGACAGTGGACAACCACGCAACCGCCCCTATTCATAGCCTCTTACATTGGTGGAAATAATTGCCAGTTCCCCCAGTTGAACTGGGGGTGATGAAAATTAAACGCTTTCAGCGTTTTAGCCTCAATTCTTTAAATTGTTACCCTACAAAAACCCGAAGGGTTTAATATTCATCACCCCCAAAGAATTTGGGGGAATTGGTATAACGAAAGATAGCCACCTATTGCATTAAAACTTTTTAAACCCAATTATTTCCCGCACTTCTTTAATGGTTTTTGAAGCACTTGCGTGGGCCTTTTCTTTGCCCATATTTACCACTTTTTGAAGGTATTCATTGTTCCCTGCAATCGATTTAATTTTTTCACGGATAGGATCGGTAAAAACAATGATATCTTCGGCCAATTGTTTTTTTAAATCGCCGTACCTGATGTTGCAATTGGCATATTGTTCTTTAAAGAATTCAAGTGTATCGGGCTTTGATACCACCGACATAATGGTAAACAGGTTTGCGATTGGTTCAGCCACCGCTCCGTTCAATTCTACTGGTCCAGTATCGGTAACGGCTTTCAATACTTTTTTGCGTATTACTGCAGGTTCATCAATAAGAAAAATGCCATTGCCCTCAGATTTACCCATTTTGCCAGATCCGTCAAGTCCGGGGATTTTAACCAACGCTTCGCCAAAATTAAATGGCTGTGGTATTGGAAAGTATTCCTGATCGTACAGCCGGTTAAAACGCGCGGCAAACTTCCTGGTCATTTCAAGATTTTGCTCCTGATCCTTGCCCACTGGTACCTTTGCAGCATGGTGAATTATAATATCGGCAGCCATTAAAACCGGATAGGTGAGCAACCCAGCATTCACATTATCGGACTGCTGGCGTGCCTTATCCTTAAAAGAAGTTGTTCGCTCCAACTCGCCCAGATATGCATTCATGCTAAGTAAAAGCGTTAATTCGGCAACTTCAGGCAAATCGCTCTGAACGTATATGGTTGCTTTTTCGGGGTCCAATCCTGCTGCTAGGTACTCAGCCAATACTTGGCGTACATTGCCATGCAAATTTTCAGGCGTGGGATGTGTGGTAAGAGAATGATAATCGGCAATAAAAAAGAAGCAGTTGTTATCATCCTGCATCCTAAGAAAGTTTTTTACTGCACCAAAATAATTCCCTAAATGAAGGTTCCCTGTGGGACGAATTCCGCTAACTACAATTTCCATATACTTTATTAATAAGCCCTTCAGCTGATAAACATTTAACCAGATGGTAAAAGGAAATAACTAAAAAAATAAAAAATGCCTAGGTTAAACTTACCTGATATCTGGCATGGTGCAAAAATAATCAACATATGCTAACTTCATACAATTCAGTGATTCTTTTTAAATAATTAGTCGGCCTTGGAACTGACTCATGTAACTTTTTATATCCCAAAGCATATTTTGCATCATCAAATGCAAGACAAACCATTAAAAATAAATGACCAATCCATTAGGGATGGGTTCTACCCGTTTTTTATAATGGTAAAATAAATAACCAGTTATAAAACCGATGCCACCGCCCACTGCCACATCTGAAAACCAGTGTTTGTTCTGAAAAACGCGCCCGGCGGCAACTGAAACCGGAACAACATAAATCCAACGGGAATAACCTTCGGCAAAGGGTGTAAAAACTGCAAACGCAAAAGTTGCATGGCCTGAAGGCAATGACTTATATTGATCCTTACTTCCAGGGAAAGGCTGGTAGGAATTGGTCCCTTCGTTTGTAAATGGCCGCGCCCTTCCAAAAGCATGTTTCAATGACTCGGTTAAAATGGCGCTAACCACAACCGTTTTTATAGAGGCCATTGCGACTTTTTGAAGTTGTTTATCCTTGATTACAAAGCGACCCAACCCATAAGTGAGCAATAAACTGGGAATGATGATGGTTTTTTCACCAGCATAATCTGTAATACTGCCAATATTTGCCAGATAATTGACTGAGCTTGCCCCTTTTTGAACCCTTTCATCCAACATAAAACTTAATGCAACCAAACCACCTACAGCCACAGCAGGTTTTAGTATTGACATGTGAGTAAAGGTAGTATCAGGCGGCAACATTGCTTGTAAAGCTTGCGAAACGATAAAAAAAAGAAGAAGAAAAAGGAGACGGTACATACTCATTTTGTTTCTCCAAAGATAGGGTTTTGAAAATTTCCACGAAGGCGATTAAACCATTTTCATTTGGAGGCATCTAAAAAATCAAATGGTCCGAAATTATTTAAGAACCATACTTTTTCAATTTAAACTAAAAATTGACATTATGAAAATTAGAAAATTTGTGATCGCATTGGCTTTGCCATTTATGTTTTCCTCATTCTTATTGGCACAAGAAACTCCTCAAAAGTCAAGTAATCAAGTCGATCGTGCAACTCGACATGCCCAGATGCTTGCAGAATTAAAACAAGAACTTGCACTTACACCCGACCAGGAAGCAAAAGTTAAAAAGGTATTGGATGAACGTGCTGCCGAAATGAAAACTCAACGCGATGCACGGCAACAAAACATGGAAGCCAAAAGAAGTGAGCGTTCTGAAAAGATGAACGTGGCTCAGGAAAAACAAAAAGAGCACAACGCCAAAATGAAAGAGATTTTAACTGCTGAACAGTACGTTAAGTATCTAGAGATAAGGCAATCAAGACAAGGTGAAAGACAAGGTGAAAGACAAGGTGAAAGACAAGGAAATAGGCAGGGAGAAGGGAAGCCAGGGCGAAAGATGATGAATCAGTAATTATAAGCGTTTAGCGCCAGATGTAATACTTTATTAATAAACAAATTACATTTTGGTTCTAATTGAATAAAGCGCCGACTATGAATAGTCGGCGCTTTATTTTTATCAGTTAGCTCACTAATTTTTGATGATTTTAGTCCTTCATCTTGGCCATCAAAAATTCACGGTTTAAACGGGCAATGTTTGCCAATGAAATTCCTTTGGGGCATTCCACTTCGCAAGCGCCTGTGTTGGTGCAGTTACCAAATCCCAGTTCGTCCATTTTAGCAACCATATTTTTTGCACGGCGAGCACCTTCTATACGTCCTTGTGGCAGCAATGCTAATTGGCTCACTTTAGCTGAAACAAACAACATAGCCGAACCGTTTTTACATGCAGCTACGCATGCGCCACATCCAATGCATGAGGCAGCATCCATGGCCTCCTCAGCTTCGTCTCTTGGAACACCAATTGAATTGGCATCAGGCACACCACCTGTGTTTACCGACACATAGCCACCAGCCGCAATAATTTGGTCAAAAGCTGTTCGGTTTACAATCAAATCTTTGATTACGGGGAATCCGGCCGAGCGCCAAGGTTCAATCCAAATTGTTTCACCATCCTTGAACTTACGCATGTGTAACTGGCAAGTGGTAATTTCATCGTCGGGTCCGTGTGGTCTGCCGTTGATGTAAAGTGAACACATACCGCAAATACCCTCGCGGCAATCGTGGTCAAATGCCACCGGCTCTTTTCCATCGTTAATGAGTTGCTCATTAAGGATGTCCATCATTTCCAGAAATGAGCTGTCAATTGATATGTTTGAAAGCTTAAAAGTTTCAAAACGACCCTTCTCGCGAGCGTTTTTCTGTCTCCAAACTTTAAGTGTGAGATTTATATTTTTTTCCATGATATAACTCCGTTTAAAAAATGAACTTACTTGCTTACCATTATTTGTAGTTACGCTGGATTAACTTCACATCCATAAATTGCAATTCTTCCTTATGCAATTCAGGTTCAATGTTATCTCCTTTGTATTCCCAGCAACCAACATAAGCAAATATGTCATCCTGGCGTTTAGCTTCACCCTCTTCGGTTTGAAATTCTTCACGGAAGTGACCACCACAAGACTCTTCGCGGTGCAGGGCATCAATGGCCATTAACTCACCAATCTCAATAAAGTCGGCAAGTCTGTTGGCTTTCTCCAACTCAACATTCATACCTTCTCCTTCTCCGGGAATGCGCACATTGCTCCAAAATTCTTTTTTAACAGCACGAATCTTTTCGATGGCTTCCTTCAATCCCTCTTTGTTTCGGGCCATGCCAACAAAATCCCACATAATAAGACCCAATTGTTTGTGCAGACTGTCCACCGAGCGGGTGCCCTTTATGTTGAGAAGTTTGTTGAATTTTTCTTTAATCCCCTTTTCGGCTTCCACAAACTCTTTTTCATTGCCAGTCATGCGCGGTGTGCGAATGTCATCGGCCAAATAGTTTTGAACCGTGTATGGCAATACGAAGTAACCATCGGCTAATCCCTGCATCAAAGCAGAAGCGCCTAAACGGTTGGCTCCGTGGTCAGAAAAGTTGGCCTCGCCAGCACAAAACAACCCGGGTACTGAAGTTTGCAGTTCATAATCGACCCAAATGCCGCCCATGGTGTAGTGAATGGCAGGATAGATCATCATTGGTGTATTGTAAGGATTTTCATCCACAATTTTTTCGTACATCTGGAAAAGGTTGCCGTATCGTGAACGGATTACATCTTCACCCAAACGCTCAATAGATTCTTTAAAATCCAGATAAACGGCCAAACCTGTATTACCAACACCAAAACCGGCATCGCAACGTTCTTTAGCTGCCCGTGAAGCCACATCACGTGGCACAAGGTTACCAAAAGCAGGATAACGGCGCTCAAGAAAATAGTCCCGATCATCTTCTGCTATTTGCGTAGGTTTTAATTTGTTGGTACGAATGGCTTCTGCATCTTCCTTTTTGGCAGGAACCCAAATACGGCCATCATTACGTAACGATTCTGACATCAAAGTCAGTTTGCTTTGAAATTCGCCGTGAACGGGAATGCAGGTTGGATGAATTTGCGCATAGCATGGATTTGCAAACATGGCGCCTTTTTTATAGGCCTGCCATGCCGCTGAACCGTTGGAACCCATTGCATTGGTTGATAGGAAAAAGGTGTTTCCGTAACCGCCAGTTGCTAAAACAACTGCATGGGCAAAATGACGCTGTAATTCTCCGGTTACAAGATCGCGGGATATGATACCACGGGCTTTGCCATCAACCATTACAATATCCACCAACTCATTACGTGAATAAAGCTTTACGGTTTTAAGGTTAACCTGACGCATTAAAGCCTGATATGCCCCGAGTAATAATTGCTGACCGGTTTGACCTCTCGCATAAAAGGTACGACTTACCTGAGCTCCACCAAATGAGCGGTTATCAAGCAGCCCGCCATATTCCCTTGCAAATGGAACACCTTGCGCCACACACTGGTCAATAATATCGTTGCTAACTTCAGCTAAACGATAAACATTGCCCTCACGGGCACGGTAGTCGCCACCTTTAACTGTATCGCTAAACAAACGGTAAACTGAATCACCATCGTTCGGATAGTTTTTTGCAGCGTTAATACCACCCTGCGCAGCAATGGAATGCGCACGACGCGGAGAATCCTGGATGGTGAATATTTTTACATTAAAACCCATTTCTCCAAAAGATGCCGCAGCGGAAGCACCGGCCAAGCCTGTTCCAACTACAATGATATCAAGCTTTCTTTTATTTGATGGGTTAACCAGTTTTTGACTGGCTTTATATTTGGTCCACTTTTGAGCCAAAGGCCCTTCAGGGATTTTTGCATCAATTTTTACCATAATCTCAAATGCTTTAAACTATTAAACCTGATAAAACAAATATTGCAACAGTGCGATAAGGGAAAATCCCAAACCAACACCCCAGGCATAAATACTTCCGAAAATTGATAGTCGCTTGCGCCAGATCTCATTGCTAAAGCCAATGGTTTGAAACGATGACCAAAAGCCATGTGACAGGTGCATTGCCAAGCCAATACCGGCCACAACATACACAATTACAATCCACAAATAGCTGAACGTGTTATTCACCAATGCATAGGCATTTTCAACCTCGGTGTGAACACCACCAATTGTAATAGTTGTGTGTGCCAATAAATCGCTTCCGGTTAATTTCATTTTAACCCAAAATTGTGCAATGTGCAAAACCAAAAATGCCAGAATGGTAATACCCAACACAAGCATGTTTTGAGAAGCCCATGATACGCCAGTTGTTTTATTGCCAGACGCATACCGGCTATTTCCCCGAGCCTTTTGGTTTTCAATTGTTAGCTTCACACCCCAAAGGATGTGAACCAGAAAACCTATGGCCAACATGGGTTCCATAATTCTAATAAATGGATTGGAGGACATAAAGTGAGCTCCTGCATTGTACAATTCACCTCCATCAGGCGCTAGCATTAGCGCATTAATCACCAGGTGAATAAGCAGAAACATCATCAGAAAAAGCCCTGACAACCCCATCAGGAGTTTCTTCCCAATGGAAGAACATAATAAATTGCTCATATAGGATTAATTTAAATTTATGCTTTTCTACAAACTGTTTTCAGGCTGCAAATGTAGGACGTTCGCGCCCTTTTACCCAAAAAAATAAAGAAAAAGTTCTTTATTTATACAGTGTCTAATTAGAACACTCGGAAACATTGGGATTTATTCAGATTTGTTAACATTTTTTTGTTAATACGGCGTTCGTTGTTGTGATGTTGGATAAGATCAAATTGTCTGCGCAATTCTATTTCACCGCCTATAGCCCAACTAGATATTTCATTATCAGCAATGTGATTAGGTTAGTAATTGTGAAACATAGTGACTATTTGAGTCATCTATGGAATCCCGAAGCTTCGGAAAACAAAATATTTCTCAAAATTAATCAAAGATAAAACCAAATAAAAGCCTTACCCAATTAAGGATTTTTTATTTTCAGGTATAATAAAATTTATAGACAGCCGCAGTGTTGTATATCATTAATTATTGGATAGCAGATAAAAAAGGGGGTATCAGCCCAACAATGGGTTGGCCTTTTTGTCTTAGACCCCTCTGGTTAAGAATATTAATTATAAATAATCATTGACACATTGATTTTAAGTTTTAAAAACGCTTAATTGCGAATGTTTATTTTACAATGACAAACATCAGTTCCTTAAACCACAACCCTACTGCGAATAAACATATGAACAAAATAGTGTCAGTTATCGCATCAACAGTTATAATACTGGTGGTTACATCAATAATCTCTTTAGTGGTTGTTACAAATTTAAAACATGTGCAAGACCCCAAAAATCCTGCGCAAGTTGAAAAATTATTAAAACAGATTGAGGTTGCCGACAGTGTAAGAAATTCTCTTCCCGATTCTGCATTGGCGATTTACAATAATGTTATTGTTTTGTTGCAAAATCAGGAAAATAACAAAACGAAACTGAATCTTCTTGCCAATTCGCATGTTGGTATAGCATATGTTTATTCAGAAACGGGCAACTCTATTTTGGCTTTTAAAAATGATTCCATTGCAATGGTTTACGCTCTGGAATGCGGAGATAAAAAAACGCAAGCCAAAGCTCTTATTGTCAGGGGTATCTCATTTTTCAAATTGGGCAACTACGACACCGCTTTGACCTATTATGAACAAGCGGAAAAACTGGCCCAAGAAATAGAAGACCAGGAAAATCAGGCTAAAATATTCTCCAACCGAGCCATAATTTATTTTTATCAGGGCGAGAATAAAAAAACAATCGAAGGATTCACCAAAGCCCTTGAAATTGGAAAACAACTTAATAACGAACCACTTATTGCCACTAATTACATGAGTTTGGCAATAGTATATTCAAACCTCAGCCAAAACGACAGTGTTTTTATTTTTTACGAACGAGCTCTGGCGCTATTTCAAAAGCTCAATGATAAAAATGGTATTTTACGTTGCTATATGAACCTGGGCAATGCCTATTACGGGTTTTCCGATTATGGAAAAGCAATTGAATATTACCAGCTGGCCATAAAAAATGCCTTAGAAATGGATGACAAATCCAACCTTGCTAAGGGATATAGCAATATGGGCGATGTTTATATCCAACTGGGGGATTATGATTCAGCCGCTGAACTTTTGTTTAAGTCCATAAAAATTAAAGAGCAAATTAACGATAAAGCAAGCCTTGCCAAAGGTTTTTTTTGCTTGGGTAAATTGTATTTTTACCGAAAAGACTATGCCAAATCGCTCCCTTATTTCCAGCAATCGCTAAAAATTAATCAAGAGATTAAAAATACCATACAAATTGGGCACAATCTTAATAGCATTGCGAGCATCTACAGTGCCCAAAATAAAAACGACAGCGCCATTGCTTGCTACATCAAAGTGATGGAATCGTACAAAGAGATTGATTACGTTTATGGTACTTCTAATGTATGCATCAATTTGGCAGATGAGTACAGACTACAAAAAAAGTATGACCTTGCCGAGGAGCTTCTGTTGCAGGCATTGCAATTAAAAACTGAAATGGACGAAGAGGAGGGCATAGCCACCGTCAACTACCATCTAGCAAAATTATACTTGAAAAAGGCGGAAGGATTATCGGAAAATCAGAAAACCGGTTTGCTGAAAAAAGCAGAGGAATCGGCACTCAAATCTTATAAAAGCGCAACGCGTATTGGTACCCTTCCTGTAAGGCGGGATGTGAGCGGAGAACTGAAAAGCATCTATCAAATGCAAGGGCGGTATCTGGAAGCTCTGAAATATTTTGAAATATATAATGCTTTGTCAGACAGTTTGCTAAACAAAGATAAGATTGAAGTCTTAACTTTTGCCGAAGCACGTTGGAATGTTGAGAAAAAACAGCAGGAAATTGACAACCTTCAGGTCACGCATAAGTTGAATCAAGAAATCATCCAACAGAAAGTGACCGAATCGAGCCAGCAAAAAATTATCATCTGGATTGTAGTTGCCTTATTTGTTCTAACGTTGATTTCAGTGGTAATCGCATCACTTTATCTCCGAAAAAGGAGAGATGCTCTGTATCAAAAACAACTTGCCAAAATGACTGCCTTGCGAATGCAAAATGCCCGTAATGCTATGTCGCCGCACTTTTTCTTCAACGTATTGGCTACCATGTCGGGCTTATCGGCCAATCCAGAAGTTTTAAAGGCTAAATTGAGAAGTTTGTCGTTACTGCTGCGTAAGGTAATCGAAAATATCGACCGCACAGCCGTAACGCTGGATGAGGAACTATCTGCCGTAAAGGCTTTTGTAGATTTAAGCAGCGATAAAATCCCGCAACCTTTTCATGTTGAATATTTAATTGAGGAAGGAACAAAACTTCAAGGGCTAGTGCCTGCCATGATGATTCAAATACCGGTGGAAAATGCAATCAAACATGGTTTGATGCCTTTGAAAGGTGAGAAAAAGCTAACCATAAGCGTAACGGATTTTGATGGTTATCAACAAATTACCGTTTCCGATAATGGTATAGGACTAAAGGCTGCTGCCTCCAACCTGTCAACGGGCACAGGCACCGGCCTTAAAGTGCTAATGCAAACCATCCATCTGTTGAATCTCAACAATCAAAAGAAAATCAAATTTTCGGTGAATGAGCGACAATCACAGCATGTGAATACTTGCGGAACGGCTGTTGACATACAAATACCGCACGACTTTAATTATACACTTTAAGCCAATGACCCTACCCGAAAAAATTAAAGTCGCTATTGTTGATGACAACAAAGAGTTTATCGAAAACCTGATGGACCACTTTCTGGCTTATCCAGAGATAGAAATATCAGGTTATGCCACTCAATACAAACAAGCGCGCGAATTACTAACCAACGCCGAACTTGACTTGGTGTTTTTAGATATTGAAATGCCGTGCAAAAATGGATTTGAGTTGTTGAATGAAGTCCGAAAAAAGGGGTGTTCCTTCAGCGTTATATTTTATACCGCCTACGACAAATATATGATTCAGGCGCTGCGCGAATCGGCCTTCGATTACATCATCAAACCAGTTGATCCAAACGAATTAAAGAGCGTTATTGAACGGTATAAAAAGCAACGAGCCGAACAAACACCTGCAACTACGCTTCCGCTTTATCAGGGCCTTTCAGGAATGCCCGAAATTTTGGCTCTTCCATCCAATCTGGGTTTGCGTTTTGTGGATAAAAACCGCATATTACTTTTCAGATGCATCAGCGGTGGTGGTATTCTCGAAAAATCATTCTGGGAAGCACTGCTGACCGATTTTTCAATCATTAAACTGGGATCCAATACCTCGGCCGATCGCATTATTCAGTTGTTGAACAAGGATCGCTTCATCCAAATAAACCAATCGTGCATCATCAATTTAAACTACCTGAATATGGTGGAATTTAAAACCCGCAGTTGCATGTTAATGCCACCCTACGACACACTTAAGCTAACCGTTTCGCGCAATCACCTTTCAAAGTTAAGAGATTTGTTTGAGGTGTTTTAGAAAAATGCATTACTTATCGTTTGTCAAATCTCTGGCTTTTATCTTAACGATCTTTCCGTCGTGCGAAAACACCAGTTCCGAATCGTCCATTTGTTTTGCCTCTAACATTCGGTCGTATGCCAGGTCGATGCCTTTTATTATTTTGTTCCGAAGTTCTTTGACTTTAGTTTTGTCCATTATTTCAAAATTTGGGTGTAAATATCGTGTTTGTAAATTTCTGTTACACCATTTCTAAACCCTTCGGCAACCAATGCTCAATGATTCCGCACCTTCTCTATCCCAAATCTTTTTTGCTGAATATCCTCTAATTTATACCGGATATCCTCCGACAAAACCCGATTCCCCAAAAGTTGGGTTTTGTCGTTATTCAATGGTTATCTTTTAAGTTTATTTTGCAATACGAAAATGAAAACATCCCGAAAATTCTAAATAGAGTAGAGAGCGGAAGCCGAAAAGCTTGAGAATAGGCAAAAAATTAAAACTTGATTTATGAAAGCAAATACTTTATTCTTATTATTTCTAATGCTTTTTACAATTGCTTCATGCGATAAAAATGGAGATCCAGTTGATGAAGAAGTTGTCGATAACAATCCAGACAATGCACCTGATAAAATTTTTGGGAAATCATTAGTCCTATATAATTCAAAGATGCAATATACTTTACAGGCTTCTGGATTTACTTCTAAAAGTACATGTGCAGTGGTAATGCTTGGTGGGGTTTATAAATTAACAAGTACTCCAACCTATATTTATTCAAAAAGCACAGCAAAAAGTGCCAGTTTGGAAGTTAAATACGCTGATAAGTTACAGATAGGTTCTGATTACACCAATACAAACAGTACATATACGGCCACTCTTTCTTTTACAAGTGAATCTGGCGGATCATACACTGGTACCGAAAAGGCAGTAAGTAACAGCAATGTTTCCGGCCTTAATGGCACTACAAGCAGAAATATTTCCGGCACTTTTACATTGTATTAAAACTATAAAATAATTAGCATGAACCCATTGTCAAAAACATTTCTACCTTTTTTAACTATCGCATTTTGTGCTGTTTGGTTCAGTTCATGTACGCCTGAGAATGAACCTCCAAAAGATATTGAAGATATTGGAGAAACTGTATATTTTGCAGGATTTGAAGAAAATAGTAATGGGGTAAACGTTGCTAAGTATTGGAAAAATGG
>JBBQKO010000127.1:0-11483 GCA_038327005.1 Chitinophagales bacterium
CATCCACTCCTGCTGATTCTGCTGCTGCACAAAACTGTTCAAGTCCGAATTGCAGGATTGGATTCATATACCCCATCAGGATGATCGGTAAGTGAATGGTATCCCTGATGGTATTTAATTGCTCAAATAAAACCGGGATACTCATCCCGTTGTCTAGGGCAATCATATTGCTTTGCTGAATTACGGGCCCATCTGCCAAAGGATCACTGTAGGGCATTCCAATTTCAATCAGATCGGCGCCATTGTTTTGCAGGGATGCCAACACTTCGGGCATGCTGTTTAAATGCGGATAGCCTGCAGTACAATACACATTTAAAACTTCGTGGTGTTTTTTTTCAAATAATTGATCAATTCTGTTCATGCGACTTTTATTATTCAATATGGGTTGCAATTTACTGAGTTATTGGAATTTCGTTTTTTCACCTCATCCGCCCTTCGGGCACCTTCTCCTTCAGGAGAAGGATATTCGATGCGAATATCTTTTATGGATGGCGCCGGTTTGGCTTTCTGAATTTTTTAGGTCTTTTCTTTAACTGATTAAAAAATCCAACTATTACTTCCCATTCAGCGCATTTACAAAATCTTCAATTTTGATTATGACTGAAGTGATCGATTCTATGATCTCTTGGTTTGTAAAACGCAATACCGTTATTCCACTTTCATTTAAAACTTTTGGCCGGTGCTGATCATATTCTGCGATGTCTTTTTCATTGTGAATACTTCCATCTGCTTCTACACACAACTTTACTTCGTGACAATAGAAATCCAACACATATTTACCAAAAGGATGTTGTCTTCTAAACTTCAGGTTCACCAATTTTCTATTGCGGAGTGATTGCCACAACTTCTCTTCCGCCTCTGTTTGTGCCATCCTTAAATAATGCGCATTATCGTAGGTAGAAGGGTTGGCATTATTGTGCAAATTTTCATTACCTCACCCCCAACCCCTCTCCTCAAGGAGAGGGGTTGGGGGTGAGGTCCCTTTCCGCTTAAATATATTTCATATAAGTCGCCAAATCTTTATCACCCCTGCCACTTAAACAAATTACTACCACATCATCCTTATCAAATTCCATATCATTTAAAACTGAAAACGCATGTGCCGTTTCCAATGCCGGAATAATGCCCTCTGTTTTGCTAATTTCAAAGGCTGCAGCCAAGGCTTCTTCATCGGTTGCACTCATAAACGTGCCACGTCCGCTGGTGTATAAATGTGCATGCAATGGACCAATACCAGGGTAATCCAATCCCGCTGAAATGCTGTGTGGTTCTACTACCTGGCCATCTTCCGTTTGCATAAGTAAACTTTTACTGCCATGTAAAATACCCGGCTTACCAAGTTGTGTTGTAGCTGCACTCATGCCGCTTGTAATACCACAACCGGCTGCTTCTACTGCTACCAACTTCACGGATAAATCATCCAGAAAATGATAAAACGCACCGGCTGCATTGCTACCACCACCTACACACGCAATTACATGCGTAGGTAATTCGTAACCGGTTTTTTCAAGTAATTGTTTTTTAATTTCTTCGCTGATCACACTTTGAAAACGTGCTACCATGTCCGGATAAGGATGCGGTCCTACAACACTGCCGATAATGTAATGCGTATCCACCGGATTATTGATCCAGTCACGGATGGCTTCATTGGTGGCATCTTTCAAGGTTTTACTTCCGCTGATGGCAGGCACCACGGTTGCGCCCAACATTTGCATTCTTGCTACATTTGGCGCCTGCCTTTCAATATCTTTTTCACCCATGTAAACGATGCACTCCAATCCTTTTAATGCACATACCGTAGCAGTAGCCACACCATGCTGACCTGCACCTGTTTCGGCAATAATTCTTGTTTTACCCAACCTTTCTGCCAATAATATCTGGCCCACGGTATTGTTGATTTTATGTGCACCGGTATGGCAAAGATCTTCCCGCTTCAGGTAGATATTGGTATGGTGTTTTTTGCTTAAACGCTCTGCAAAAAATAAGGGTGTTGGCCTGCCTACATAGTCTCTCAGCAATTGCTGAAATTCCTGCTGAAAAACAGGATCATACATAATTTGCAGGTATTGCTCCTGTAACTGCTTTACATTTGGATATAACATTTCCGGGATAAAGGCTCCCCCGAATGTACCATAGTAACCATGCTCATCTACTGAAAAGACTGCTTCTTTTGTCATCATCATTTGTATTTCAATTTTATCCTGAAAAATATCAGGATTTACAATTAATTTTTTAATACCAAGGTAATTTACGGTCGGTACTGCAGGTCAGACCGTAGTAACGAAGCTAGGAAATCAATCATCTACAGCTGTCTGACCTGCGGTAACGACCGTTTCGTCAACAGCGGTCTGACCTGCGGTATTGACCACTTCATTAACAGCAATGTGATTTGGGGTACCGACCGATTCATCTGCAGCGGTCTGACCTGCGGTACCGACCACTTCATCAACAATGGTCTGACCTGCGGTGCCAACCACTTCATCAACAATGGTCTGGTCGTAAGCCGATTTACTCATTCTATTATTCACTCATTCAATCATTCAATCACTCCTAAACAGCGGTCTGACCTGCGGTGCCGACCGCTGTTGCTACTTCTTCAATCCCTGCTTTAACTGTAGCAAGAGCGCCATGTCTTTTATGCCAGGGCTTTTTTCAAAACGACTGTTTACATCGATACCAAAATAATCGGGATGTTTGAAGGCTTTAATTTTAGCAACATCTTCCACACTGATTCCGCCGCTTAAAAAAAATGGCTTTTCAATCTTGCTTTTGCTGATCAGCTTCCAATCGAACTTTTCACCAGTACCACCCGCAAGGCCATCCTTTGATGCAGTATCAAATAAATAGTAATCACATACTTCATCATAATCGGCTACCAGCTCATCAATGGAACCAACACCATCGCCGATGGAGAATGCTTTTATTACTTCTACATCTTCGGATAATTGCTCACATAATTCAGGTGATTCCTGGCCATGCAACTGAACTACATCCAGTCCATAATCATCCACCATTTCCATGATTTCATCGTAGCCTGCATTTACAAACACACCTACTTTTTTTACATCAAAATCGGTTGTTTGTAATTCTTCTTTAGAAATTTTCCCCACTACATAACGGGGAGATTCTTTGTGAAATATTAATCCTGCAAAATCGATGTTTAAACCATCTAATTGTTGCAACTGTTTTAGTTGTGTAATGCCACATACCTTGATATTCATTGTGCGTTGTTTTCTTTTTATTATAGTTGTTGTATAAATTTTCTGATTAATTCCATATCCTTTACTCCGGGCATCAATTCAAACTTACTATTCACATCTATTGCGAATAACGCTTTGGCCTCTGGCTTTGTTTCAAATTCTTTTAATTTAGCTACATCGGCCGGTTCAATACCACCACTCAAAAAATAAGGTTTACCCACCTCCACATCCTTCAACTTATCCCAGTTAAACTTTTTACCAGTGCCGCCGTAACCAGCGCCTTCTGTATCAAACATAAACATATCACACACCTCCATATATTCCTGTATCCGCCAGCCAACATTATCCGTAACGCTGATGCGGAATGCTTTTACCACAGAAATATAATCGGCAATTTTCTCACAGTACCTGGGGCTTTCATCGCCATGCAATTGCACCATGTGTAACCTGCACTCATCCACCATCTGCAACACCTCTTCAATAGAGGCATTTACAAAAACGCCTACCTTATTGGTATTGGTTTCTTTTTTTATTTGACTGGTAGTCATGTGACGCAGCACATACCGCGGCGATTTGGG
Source organism: Chitinophagales bacterium (assembly GCA_038327005.1). GTDB lineage: Bacteria > Bacteroidota > Bacteroidia > Chitinophagales > Chitinophagaceae > Ferruginibacter. Next base: position 3,779 of record JBBQKO010000127.1, read on the forward strand.
ATAAAAAATCAGTCCGGCAAATGTTGCACCCACTTCAGGCAATTGGTTTAATTGCTCTATTTGCGTAATGCCACATACTTTTACTCTCATTGTACTTTTGCATTTAATTGTTGAACAAAGCCGGCAAAAGCAATCGTTGGGTCAGGCTGTTTCATAAAGTTTTCTCCAATTAAAAAACCCTTGAACCCTGCCTGCCTGAAGATACAGATTGTTTCAACATCATGAATACCACTTTCTGCAATTTTAATTTTATCCGCAGGTATTTTTTTACTCAATGCAATCGATCGGTTGATATCAACGGTAAATGTTTTTAAGTCACGATTGTTCACGCCTATTATCTCCGTTTCATCACAAATATGTTGCAGCTCTTCTTCTGCGTGCAATTCCAGTAAAACTTCTAGTTGCAATGACTTTGCAAATACTGCGAGTTCTTTTACCCTTTCCGGTGTTAAGCAGGCCGCAATTAATAAAATCACATCTGCGCCCATTGCCCTTGCCTCCACAATCTGGTATTCGTCAATCATAAAATCCTTTCGCAGAATAGGAATATTATGTACCCTTGCCCTTCTAACATCATCAACCGATCCTCCAAAAAAATGCTCGTCCGTAAGTACTGATAAACAACTGGCACCATGCAATGTATAGGCAGCCGTTACCGCTACCACATCGGCCTGGTCATTGATAACACCCTTTGAGGGCGACTGTCGCTTAAACTCTGCAATGATGCCGGTTTTGGTTTCATCCAGCAAAAATTGTTTCAATGACAAAGTTGGCCTTTTAAAAAATTCTTGTTGCATTAATTCATCTACAGAAACTGCTGCTTTAGCAATTGCTACTTCAATTTTTTTATGCGCTATTATCTTATCTAAAATATTCATACTTTATTCCGGTTAACGACGGCAAATTTTAATTCCAACTACTATCAAGTCTTTTCGTTTTTATCTACTGCTACTAAAAATAAAAATTAAACTGATCCGAATTTTATCAGCAATTAATTCTAAAAGAGTTTAGGGGCATAGTTTCTTCAACGCTCCAAGGGCTCTTCCACTCTCCAAACTTTCAACTGCCATTTGGTAACATTCATCATAACTGCTGTAATGACCTGTACATTGCAATGCCATGGCTGAATTGGCCAGCACGACTGCATTTTGTGACCAGCTACCATTTCCTTCCAGGATATGGAGGAATATTTTAGCGGCTTCCTCTACAGTATCACCGCCATAAATAGCTGCAGCACTTACAGATCGTTTTCCCAATTCAATGGGCGTCATTATGCGCTCCCCAATATTAGTGATCACTTTAGTATCACCTGTTAAGGAAATTTCATCGTATCCATCAAGGCTGTGGATGATGGTGAAATTGCTCCCGGTTTCCTGCAACAAATAATTGTAAATTCTTGCCATTTCAAGGTTGTAAACCCCTACCAACTGGTGCTTAGGAAGAGCAGGATTAACCATTGGTCCGAGCATATTAAAAAATGTTCGGATACCCAGGTTTTTGCGGATAGGCCCTACAGCCTTCAATGCAGGATGAAACAGCGGTGCATGTAAAAAACAAATATTGGCTAATTCCAGTTCTTTATTTAAAACCGAAGGATCATTTTTAAAGCGGTAGCCCAATTGCTCCATTACATTGCTGGATCCACTGATAGAAGTGGCACCGTAATTACCATGTTTGGCAACTTTATTCCCGGTGCCTGCTACCACAAAACAACTCAGTGTAGAAATATTAAACGTATTTTTTCCATCACCACCGGTACCCACAATATCCATTACTTCCTGCCCCTGTAAATCAACTCTTACACACAATTTCAATAAGGCATCTCTAAATCCCTGCAATTCCTGGATGGTAATACTACGCATGAGGTAAACCGTTATGAAAGAAGCAAGTTCGCTTTCATTATAAGCTCCTTTTGAAATATTAATCAGCACTTCCTTCGCCTGCTCTCTGGAAAGACTTTTGTGTTCAAATAAAAAACTCAGTATCTTTTTCATTGTATGTATTTGTAGTAGTTGTGAAGTTTTAGTTGTCAATAGTGAATGGTGAAAGGTGAATAATGAGTTGTGAATGATAAGTTATGAATGATGAATTGTGAATTATCAATTTGGGATATAGTTCACATTTTCTAAGTTTTAGTTTTTCAATAAAAGTCCTAATTTAAACTTCAAAAATCGCTAACTATCGGTTTACCCTTCCCCATTAATACTATTTACATTAGGTTTAAGATTATTCACATACCCTTTTCACCATCCAAAGGCTATTGGGTCATTAACTGCTTTAAATCATCAACCTTTTTTTCACCATTCACTATTCACCGTTCACCATTCACCCGTTTACATCGCCAGCCAATTCCGCATCATCTTTTCTCCATCGGGCGTAAGCACACTCTCCGGATGAAACTGCACGCCCTGCACATCGTAGGTTTTGTGTTGCAATCCCATGATGAAGCCATTGTCATCCACGGCAGTAATTTCCAACTCTTCCGGGAAACTTTTTTCATTTACAATCCATGAGTGATATCGACCTACTTCAATTCTACCGCCCAGATGCTGCAAAACTTTTGCTGCGGGATTGGTGATGTTTATCGGTGTTGCAATACCATGATAAACTTTATCAAGATTTACGAGGTTGCCACCAAATGCCTGTCCGATGGCCTGGTGCCCCAAACACACACCCAGTATAGATTTGGTTGCCGCATATTCCTTTATCAGTGGTAATAATAATCCTGCCTCTTCTGGTACACCCGGACCGGGCGATAAAATTATTTTGTCATAGACCTTCACATCTTCCAGCGAAATTTTGTCGTTGCGAAATACGTCTACTTTCTGGTGCAATATCTTTTCAACCAGGTGTACCAGGTTGTAAGTAAAGGAATCATAATTATCAAATACCAATATTTTCATCTCAAATATTTTGTGCCATTACGATGGCTTGTTTTAATGCGTTCAATTTATTGTTTACTTCCTGCAACTCACTCTCTGGTTTACTCGCTGCTACAATGCCTGCACCGGCCTGGTAAACCAACGTATTATTTTTGCTCAAAAAAGTGCGGATCATAATGGCATGGTTACAGCTTCCATCAAAGCCAATATGGCCAATGGCACCACCATAATAACTTCTGCCGGTAGGCTCATTCTGATTGATGAGTTGCATGGCTTTAAACTTGGGAGCACCACTCAATGTGCCTGCCGGAAAACTGACCGCCAATAATTTAAATGGATTGCTTTCTGCGCCTACTACACCGGTTACCTCACTCACCAAATGAATTACATGTGAATAATAATTTACCTTTTTATATTGTGTTACTTCCACCTGGTCGCACATGCGGCTCAGGTCATTTCGTGCAAGGTCTACCAGCATTACATGTTCTGCATTTTCCTTAGGATCGTTTTCCAGTTGAATGGCCAATGCCTTGTCCGTTTCATCATTGCCCGTTCTCTTAAATGTACCTGCAATCGGATGTACAATGGCTTTTCCATTGCGTACAATCAACTGGCTTTCCGGTGAGGAGCCCATTAATTTATAATCACCATAATCAAAGAAAAATAAATAAGGACTGGGATTGATACTGCGAAGTGCCCGGTACACATTGAACTCGTCGCCGGAAAAAGATTGTTGAAAACGCCGGCTTAACACAATTTGAAAAACATCGCCCCTGAGACTGCTGGCAATTCCCTTTTTCACCATTTCGATATACGCATCATCCGTTAGGTTGGAGGTTTCTTCGCCTTTCGATTTAAAAGGAAACGCAGGCACATCCTTACTCTTGATCAGACTTTCAATTAGCTCCACTTCGCTATCAATTCCATCAATTGCATTTTCACAAATAAACAATTCATTTTTAAAATGATTGATGGCAATCACGTACTGGTATAAACGATACCGCATCAATGGTATTTCGATGCCCGGTTGCTGATGGCTGTTGTCGAGTTGGATGGTATCAAAAAACTGAACTGCATCATAAGAACTGTATCCAAATAATCCCTGGGCAACATTCACCGGTCTGGCTTCAGCCTGTGTAATTTCAAAACGTTGCATAAAATCCCAAAGCAGGTCAGGTACTTTTGAGGGATCGGTGATTTGAATTTTCTCCGGTATTTGCCCGGGCAGTTTATATTCGAGGGTAGCGGCCGTTCTTATTTCAATACCGGCGATTGCGTTGATGCCGATAAAGGTGTAACTGTTATCAACTGAATGATAATCGGAGCTTTCCAATAAAATGGTATCACGAAAACGATCCCTGAGCCGGAGATAAATCCCTACGGGTGTGTACACATCTGCAAGCATTTTTTTGTACCTGGTGTGGATGCTTATTTTTTTCATATTCCGTCAGCCTGTTGGCTTTTTGTTTAAGCGTTAACCAGAACATTTCAATTGAAGCGGCGGCTAAATCTTATGCGATGAACTAATATTTTTTATTCCCAATCCCCTCCCGCCGTTGGTGGCAGAAAATTAAAAAACCCCAACACATTGTGTCGGGGCTTGAATATATTTATACAATAGCAAAGCGACACATCAAAATTTTGACTGCCACCACCAACCATTGTTATTTAAATTGTTTTTTTTCATTTGCTGTGCAAAGATGTGGGGGAATGATTGAATAAAAAAACTTTTTTTAAATTTCATACAAATAAAAAAAGGCGTTTATTCCTTTTAACCGGATAGGAAAATTCAACACCGGATGCTACATCAATATTAAATATCAAACCAATTATTTCACAGTAATTCCCTGTCGGTGGTCCGCCTCTTCAAAGCGATCATACCTTCAGCAGACCCGAAAATCTTATACCGATTCCCTGTGATCATCTGAATATTTCTGTTTCATTTTCAAATAATAGAAAAGACTTTTTTAAATGATTCAACCACCATTAAGTGGTAATTTTAGGAATAAAAAAACCAACCTTTAAAAAATTTAAAACGAGACATATGAAAATAATAGTTTTTGGAGCAACCGGAATGGTGGGCCAACATTTGGTAAAACAGGCTTTACACAATGGACTTGAAGTAAAGGCTTTTGGCAGAAATGTATTTACCACTGACTTTCCAAAAAATGATTTGCTTGAGCTGTTGCAGGGTGCGCTGTTTGATGAGAAGCAAGTATATGAAGCGATTAAAGGATGTGATGCCGTGCTTTCCGCCTTGGGCGGAGATAGAACAGGTGCAGATTTAACCCGCTCACTTGGCATGAAAAATATTGTGACACAAATGCAAAAGGCGGGTGTCAGCCGCATTGTAGCACTTGGCGGAATGGGATCGTTGAATGCCGATGAGGATACATTGGTGATGGACAAACCAGACTTTCCTGAAAAATTTTTACAGGTTAGCAGGGAACATTATAAGGCCTACCAATTATTGAAGGTATCCAATCTGGAATGGACCTTTGTTTGCCCGCCAGATATCATCAATGCGGAACCAACCGGAGATTTTATTACTTCCGCAGGATACCCTCCAGCAAGCAATTCTAATAAAATCAATGCAGGCGACCTCGCATTATTCATGCTGAATGAGGTAACAAAAAAAGAATTTTTGCAACAAAAGGTGGGTATTTCAAATTAGAAGTAATTGTTTTTCCAGGAAATGATGTTTTAAAATCAAATTGCTGCATTAAACCGGCAAATTGCAAGGCAAAAAAACGCAAAATCAAGATTAAAGGCCAAAATAAAAGGTAAAAAAAACATTTATCTAATACTATATTACCATAAATTGATAAAAAAACAGCTAATAATTAGTAAAGAAAATGGATGGACATCATAACGATAATCTGATAAAATGCAGTAAGGTAGCGGCTTTTCAAGTAATTTTAAACTTTAGCCATCATTAAAAGGATTGAAAATTAGGATTAAAAATAAAAAAGCCCCCCTTACTTTTGTATAAGAAAGGTGGGGTAATAAATAAACAAGCAATCGTAAAAAAAGGCAATCAATCGTTAGTACGCCGCAAATATAATGGCTAGTTTGATAAAAAAGCCATTTATGTTAAAAAAATATTAACATTTTCATATAGCAAGCAATCGTTAAAGTCCTTCCGTTTCTACGGAAGGACTATTTTTTTGTACCTATCCCTAATCTAATCACGGACAATCCGTTTTACTAAACTTTTATCCCGCAATAAATACTGCTTCATCATGATTGCCTCATGTATAATTTCACAGTAAAATGTCAGTTTAAAACCTGATTCATATCATTTGCCGCTAAAGGATATATCGGGTACTTTGCACCTTGGAGTTATTTAAGAAAATATCAACCGGCTTTTTGCTGACAATTTATTTAGTGCCGGCATCTGCAACGGCTGAATTATTAAAGTTACCGTTACTGCTGAAACATTATTCCCACCATGAAACCTGTAACAAAGGATTGGGTATTTTTTCCTTTCTAAAAGCACATTACAATAACGAAAACGACAATAAGTCGAAAGAAGACAAGCAGTTGCCATTCAAGGCTCCCCATCCTACTTTATCACAGTCATTGATCGCATTGCCTGCTGCAATATTTGCATCAACGTTGATTGCGCCGGAATTTTACCATTGCCAGGTTCTGGAAATACCAGATCACTTAAAACTATCGGTGGAATATACTGCCGTTATTTGCCAACCTCCCCAGGTTCGTTCAGGATTTACTATCAATATCTCATCTAACAAAAATCAACAGTTTTCATACTACAAACTCCTTTACAAAACAGGTAATGACTTATCAATGAAGTTTTTTATTGCGTAACATACGAGCAGGATAAGCACCATTTAAATTCCTGCACGTCAATCGCCCTTTAATTAAAATAAAAATGAACGATTTAGATAAAAATACAGGGTTAACAACGGAACAGGTTGCTGCAAGCCGTCAAAAAAATGGCAGCAACACACTCGAAATGCAGGAAGACCGGGTATTTCTGAATGTATTAAAAGAGGTGGTTTTAGAACCGATGTTTATCTTATTGCTGGCTGCCTGTATCATCTACTTTGCCGTTGCGCAATACAAGGAAGGCATTATCATGCTGGTATCTATTTTTATAGTAGCCGGCATCTCCCTATTTCAGGAATATCGCAGCAAGAATGCTGTGCTGGCACTAAAAAAGCTATCTGCATCCACTGCGAAGGTGATGCGGAATGGAGCGGCAATTCAAATACCCACGGAAGAAATTGTAGTAGATGATTTGTTGCTGCTGGAAGAAGGCGAAGTAGTAGCTGCAGATGGACTCATTGTTTCGGCCAACGACTTTTCTTTGAACGAGTCAATTTTAACAGGCGAATCATTTGCTGTAAATAAATCTGCCGACAATGAAAGTACTGTCAACAAAGGCACATTGGTAACCAGTGGCAGCGCAACCGTAAAAGTTACAGCCGTAGGGTTAAAAACCACCTTTGGTAAAATCGGCTTATCTCTAAAAGAAATTACAATAGTAAAAACGCCGCTGCAACTGCAAATCCGTTCGTTTGTGAGAAGCATGGTTTGGATAGGCGCAGTTGCATTTTTAATTGTTGTCGGATTCAATTACTATCAATCGCACGATTTAATTCAGTCATTTTTACAAGGTCTTACTTTGGCAATGAGCATACTTCCCGAAGAGATTCCTGTTGCCTTTAGTACATTCCAGGCCCTTGGGGCATTCAGACTATTGAAAAATAACATCATCGTTAAACAGCCGCAATATGTTGAAACGCTTGGCTCTGCAACGGTGATTTGTGTGGATAAAACTGGTACGCTTACGCAGA
>JBBQKO010000128.1:0-11454 GCA_038327005.1 Chitinophagales bacterium
TACACTATTTTTAATGAGCAACATTTTTTGAGTACAGCTCTTAATAATGCGGAGTTTATATTAACAAAACTGCGAAATCCTGGTGGTGGTTTAAATCACATTCTTCCCTTTCCAGATGGAGAGGGGCTGGGGGTGAGGTCAATCAACGGTTACCTCGAAGATTATTGCTTCACCATCGAAGCCTTCATCGCTTTATACCAGGCTACCTTTGATGAGAAATGGTTGATCACAGCCAGGCAGTTGATGGATTATGCCATCGCTCATTTTTATGATAAAACGTCAGGAATGTTTTTCTTTACTTCTGATATAGATAAAGTTCTTATTGCCCGCAAAATGGAACTGAACGATAATGTTATTCCCGCCTCGAACTCAAGCATTGCAAAGGGATTGTTTTTATTAGGTAATTACTACGATAACAACGATTACAAAAAAATGGCTTCCAAAATGCTCAACAACGTGAAAGAAAACATGCCTGGATATGGCTCAGGATATTCCAACTGGGGATTGCTGCTGCTTCAACAGGCATTACCTTTTTATGAAGTTGCTATTGTTGGCGCTGATGCCGAAAAAAAAAGAAAAGAACTGAGCCTTTATTTTATTCCAAATAAAATAGTGGCAGGAAGCAAAACAGCCAATGCACTCCCATTACTGCAAGACCGTTATGTGAACGGCCGCACCCTTATTTATGTTTGCGAAAACAAAGTATGTAAACTGCCTCTTGAAAAAGTGGAAGAAGCCTTGAAACTGATGAAATAGTAATTTGAAGAAACAGAGGACACATTAACCCAAATTATGCAGTAGGATATATTTTTAGTTCAGATGTAATAGGTAATTAACAGTGTAAGAATTCGGTATATTTTGTTTAAAAAAACTTTATTGCTATGCGTTAAAAAAAACAGGGCTTAATTCGCATCAAGCCCTTACCCAATAAGGATTCTGAAATGTGTGACAATCGGGTGTCTTTTTCTATTACGTGATCTGGGTTAAACCACCATTTAGGATTACTACCCATAATATTCATCTGAGCCATGGAAACACTATTTGAAATGTGAAAACTGCCGACGGGCAGGCAAGGGTGAGAGGGTAAAAGTAAAAGGGCTTTGACCTGTGATCGGGACGCTCTATTCTCCCGATGACTATCGGGATGAGCTACAGCCATAAAAAAAGAGACCACATTATTGTGATCTCTTTTGTGACCGCGTCAGTATTCAAACCTGAAACCTTCCCGATCTGTGGTCGGAACGCTCTATTCTCCCGATGACTATCTGGATGAGCTATGGCCATAAAAAAAGAGACCACATTATTGTGATCTCTTTTGTGACCGCGTCAGGATTCAAACCTGAAACCTTCTCATCCGTAGTGAGACGCTCTATTCAATTGAGCTACGCAGCCGATCTAAACGCAAAGCAAAGGAATACCTTTTTGTTATTGGACGGCAAAAATAGAGATTTATTTTATTGAACCCAACTCTTTGTGCATTTTTGCCGGAAATAATATTATGAAACTTCAGTTTTGGACGGTTGGCAAGGCTCATGAGACTTATGTGAAAGAAGGCGTTGAGTTGTTTACTAAACGCATTGCCAACTACTATCCCGTGGAATGGAATATCATTGCCATGCCCAAAAATGCGGCGACGCTAAGCGAAACCGACCTCAAAAAAAAGGAAGGTGAAATTATTTTAAATGCCCTGCAAAAAGAGGATTACCTGATTTTACTGGATGAAAGGGGCAAGCAATTAAACAGTGAGGGAGTGGCAGCCTTTATCCAGTCGAGGGCCAATGAAAGTATTAAGAACATTGTTTTCCTGATTGGTGGTGCCTATGGTGTAAGTGATGCCATTGTACAAAGAGCCAATTATAAGTGGAGTTTATCGCAACTTGTTTTTCCGCACCAACTGGTGCGGTTGATATTGGCTGAGCAGGTTTACCGGGCATGCAGTATTAACCGGAACGAAAAATATCACCATAGTTGAAATAATACGATAGTTTTGAAGCCTAATTTATTTTTATGGATTTTTCAAATGCGCCTATTACGTTTAGTCTGATCGCAATCAATGTGATCATGTCGTTGATTGGTTTTTCAAATGCAGATTTTCTGGATAAAACCATCATGTGGCCTTACAAGGTTAAACGGGAAAAACAATATTTCCGTTTTATTACTTCCGGATTTATCCATGCGGATTTTATTCATCTGCTGTTTAATATGATTAGCTTTTATTTTTTCGGACCTGCCATTGAATACTACTTTGCTGAATATGGTTTGGGGGGCAATATATCTTACCTGCTGCTTTATTTTATCGGATTGATTGTATCTGATATTCCCAGCTATATCAAACACCAGGATGATTACAATTACAAGACACTGGGTGCTTCAGGGGCTGTATCAGCCGTTGTATTTGCCTGCATATTATTTAACCCGTGGGGTACCATCCGTCTCTATTTTGTACCAATGCCATTTATTGTATTTGCCTTTCTTTACCTGGGTTATTGTATCTATTCTTCAAAGAAAAATATTGGGAATGTAAATCACGATGCACATTTATGGGGCTCTTTATTTGGTTTAATTTTTACAGCCATATTGATCGCTTTCCAGGCTCCTCAACTATTTCCGGTTATTATCCAGGAGCTGTCGCATCCTCATTTTGATATATAGTTAATCGTTAAAATAGTTTTTGTGGCCGGGGTAATTTTAAACCGGTCGTCTATCCGCATACCGACTACCCAGATAATTTTTTTATCTATTTCAATCACCCATGTATTTTCCTTTTGCGTGAGCGAACATTTTTGGTCAATCAAAAAGCGACTCAGTTTCTTTTTCTTTTGCATTCCCAATGGATAAAAATAATCGCCCTGTTTCCATTTACGCAGCAGCAACGGAAAATTGATTGCTGCGGCATCTAATTGTGCAACCATAGCAGACTTATTAATATTGAAAGTTGATTGCTTTTCAATTGTAATGCGGCCCAGTTTAAAGGAAATTAATTTATTAGATTCTTCAATTAAAATATGTTGTGCTTCTTCAGATTGACAAGGTGAAATAATAAGCCAGTTGCGGTTTTTAATAACACGATGCGTTGCCGACTGGATGTATTTTCCAGTTTCACTTTTTAACAATGTTACTACCTCGTCGGTTTGATGGGCTGTAAAACCAAAGTCCCTGATAATTTCATACAACACGGTGGCAAGCGGCACTATCTTCAATAATTTCAATACCGGAATGTGTACCTCGGCTCCTTTTAACTCCAATAATTTTTTCTTATGCAACTGCACTGCCTGTTGATATAAATCATCCGTTTCTCTAAAACGCCGGATATTTTTCAACACATTGCTGGCGGCGTTTGGGTAACGCTCGCTTACAAGGGGAATGATGGTATTGCGAAAATAATTTCGGGTATAATCATTTTCAAGGTTTGTGTGATCTGTTACAAATGAAAGATGCTGCTCATTTACATAAGCTTCCAATTCGCTTCTTCTGGCAAACAACAACGGACGAACCAGTTGACCATGCTTTGGCAAAATGCCTCTTAAACCGGTAATGCCGGTACCCCGGAAAAAGTTCATCGACACAGTTTCAATATTATCATCTGCATGATGGGCAGTAAGAATATAATTCACTTGAGGCGATTCAGCGATTGTGAATTCCGGGCCAACACCCATTGCCTTTTTATTTACCACAAACGAATGAAACCATTCATACCGTAAATCCCTGGCCGCTTCTTCAACAGACTTTTTTGCAGTTGTTGCAAACTCAATCGTATCAAAGGTTTTCAACAAAAATGGAACGCCATATTTTGTCGCCAATGCAGCCACAAATTGTTCGTCACGCATACTATCTGTACCCCGAAGTTGGAAATTGCAATGTGCCATCACAAAATCATATCCCACCTGTTTACACAATTCGCACAACACAACTGAATCTACCCCGCCACTCACGGCAAGCAAAAGCCTGTCTTTTGGCTGAAAAAGATTTTCTTTTTGTATGTATTGTTTAAATTTTTCTAACAACTCCATTGAAGTACTTTAATAAAAAACAAAAACTCCTGAAAATTGAAAACCAATGTTGCCCAATGCGGTAAAAGTACAAGAGTGCGACGCAACGATGCTTAATTATTAATCTTTTGCCGGGTTAAAAAAATCACCACGCTCATCATTAAAAAACCTGCGTGCAATTGAAACACGCTCGTCCTAATTTTCCGTTCAGAGGGCAAAGGCCCTCTATTCTTCAATCTCTTCCAAAGCTCCCTGCAACTCGCTGCGGGCATGGTTATCACTTGCTTTTTTCGCCTCTTCCATCCCTCGTTTATAAATCCGGATTGCTTTATCAAAGTCGCCCACCCGCTCTAAAAGTTTGCCCAGATGATAATAAGAACCTACATACGTAGGCTCCCGCAGCAACAATTCGTTAAAAAGAGCACGAGCCTTTTCATCATCCCCAATCTTAATGTATTCCAGTGCCAGCGCATGTTGCAGAAAGCTATCCTTGTCGGCAGTTTCCATATACTCCAGTAATTTTTCGATCCTGTTCATGCGGTAATATTTTTTTTGAATGAATGATTCATTTGATATCTACAAATTGTATCTTTGATTTTTAGTTGCATAAACAACTTATTTCCTTTTGCTAAATTATTTATATGAAAATATTAGTCTGTATCAGTAAAACGCCGGATACCACCGCAAAAATAGCCTTCGCAGATAACAATACGAAATTCGCTGCAGATGGGGTACAATGGATCATCAATCCCTACGACGAATGGTATGCCCTGGTAAGAGCGATTGAGTTAAAGGAAGCGGATGTCTCAACCGCCATACATCTCATTACCGTAGGAGCTCCGGATTGCGATCCCATTATTCGAAAAGCGCTAGCCCTTGGTGGGGATGAAGCCATCCGGGTAAATGTTGACAGCCACGACAGTTATTACATTGCTTCCCAAATTGCGGCAGTAGCCAAAGAAGGTAACTACGACCTGATTTTTACCGGTAAAGAAACCATCGATTACAACGGCTCCTCTATTGGAGGCATGGTTGCAGAATTACTGGACTTGCCTTACATTTCATTGGCTACCAAATTTACGCTTGAAGGCAATACCGCCACCACTGAAAGGGAAATTGAAGGCGGTGAAGAAACCGACAAAGTACAATTACCCATTGTGGTAAGTTGCCAGAAAGGAATGGCAGAACAACGCATTCCAAATATGAAAGGCATTATGGGTGCAAGAAGTAAACCACTGAAAGTAGTAGAGCCTGTGCAAGCAGAAACGTTTACATCAATTGCTTCTTTTGATCTTCCTCCCGCAAAAGCAGGCGTAAAGCTGGTTTCAGCAGATAACCCGGAGGAACTGGTTAGGCTGTTGCATGAGGAGGCGAAGGTGATTTAAGAGGATGCTCCCTGACAAAGCCCTTTGTCCCCCTGACGGGGAAATCAGGACGAATCAGTACAATTTAAACAGGGCTCTTTTACATTTCAAGGTTTGATTGCCTTATAATTTGTTGAAAAATTATTTAACATCGTTGTGTTACCTTATTCCAGAATATCGGGAGTTACTTGTACTAAGCAATATTGGGCAAAATTTTAGCTTAGAATATTATTTGTTGGAAGTACCTATTTTTTAAATTATCAAATACCTAATATCATGAGCGTTTTAGTTTTTTTAGACCAGGCCGATGGCCAAATCAGAAAATCATCTTTAGAGGCCGCATGTTATGGGGCTAAAGTTGCGGAACAATTGGGCGTTGCTGCGGAAGCCATTGTTTTGGGTTCTGTTACAGAAGATTTGACAACCCTTGGGAAATATGGCATTCAAAAAGTACATACTGTTGCCAATCCTGCATTGGACCAGTTGGATGCACAGGTATTTACAAAAGTAATTGCGGACGCAGCCATTGCTTCGGGTGCTACTGTAATTGTATTTTCAAACAACCTGTGTGGAAAATCGGTTACTCCCCGTTTAAGCGTTCGTTTAAAGGCAGGGTTGGTTACGGGTGCCATTGCACTACCGGATACCAGTAATGGTTTTGTGGTAAAGAAGAATGTATTCAGCGGGAAGGCATTTGCAAACATTGCCATCAATACCTCTATTAAAATAATCTCTTTAAATTCAAATGCTTACCCAATTACCGCTGCTGATGGGGTTGCGGCTGTAGTTCCATTTGAAGCTACCATTGATGCAGCCAAAGTACAGGTAATGTCTGTAAATAAAATTGTAGGCGAAGTACCATTAACAGAAGCTGAAATTGTAGTGAGCGGTGGTCGTGGATTAAAAGGCCCTGAAAACTGGGCACTGGTAACCGACCTTGCAAAATTATTAGGTGCGGCCACCGCTTGCAGCCGCCCGGTAGCGGATATCAACTGGAGACCGCATCATGAGCATGTAGGCCAAACCGGTATTGCCATTGCACCCAACTTATATTTTGCCATTGGCATATCCGGTGCCATACAACACCTGGCAGGCGTTAACAGAAGTAAAACAATTGTAGTTATCAATAAAGATCCCGAAGCGCCATTTTTTAAAGCCGCAGATTATGGCATTGTGGGTGATGCGTTTGAGGTAATGCCAAAGATTATTGAAGCCGTTAAAAAAATGAAAGCAAGTTCCTGATAAATTAAAAAGGAAAAATATAAAAGCCTTCCAGTTAACTTGGGAGGCTTTTCTTTTATAATTTTGTTTAAATAAATTCGTTTAACATGCTTCAATAGGGTATGAGGTGGTTTTTGAAACAAACTAAATGAACGCTATGACATTATACCCGAAAAAGCAACCACCACCAACAGCATCCATACTATGAATGCTATTAATCATTTGCTTAAAAACACTTAGTTTCGTGCAATTAATATGAAAAAAATAGAATTAGAAATTGTTGCCCTTTCGCACAGCATAACCCAAACACACTCTTATGCAGTGGTATTGGGAGAAGTAAATGGATTACGCAGGTTACCCATCGTTATTGGTGGATTTGAAGCACAGGCGATTGCAGTTGCGCTGGAGCGAATGAGCCCAAGTCGTCCGCTTACCCACGATTTGATGAAAAATTTTATGATGGCATTTAATGTAGAATTGCACGAAGTAATCATCAACGACCTGCAGGAAGGGATTTTTTACAGCAAACTGGTTTGCAGCAGTGCGAATGATACCGTAGAAATTGATTCCCGTACCTCCGATGCATTGGCCCTTGCGGTTCGCTTTGGCTGTCCCATTTTCACCTTCGACAATATACTGGATAGCGCCGGAATGCTGATGGAAAGTGATGACAAGAAAAAGAAGCCATCTGAATCGTTAACAACGGAAAGCGGTGGCAAAGATGACCTGAACGCCCTTTCTCTTGAGGAACTCAATACGCTGCTGACAGAAGTATTGGAACAGGAAGATTATATCAAGGCAATAGCCATCAGAGACGAAATTAAAAGCAGGGGGAAATAGCAAATTAATTACTTAATTCTTGATATTTTTTGAATGCGGGTATTGCTTCAAAATAGATAATACAGGCTTGTACTTTTCTTCCCTCGTTGTTAGTGAATGCACGATCCTTTTTCCATTAGTTTATGTTCCTAAAAAATGATTGTTTTCCCCGATTGTAAAATAAATCTTGGCCTACGCATAACCGGTAAAAGAGCCGATGGATATCATAATATTGAAACCATTTTTTACCCGGTTCCACTAAATGATGCGTTGGAAATCATCCCTTCCGAGTACACGGAACATACTGTTGGTGCAGTTTTCACACAAACAGGCACCTTGGTTGATGGCGATGAGAAGGATAATCTTTGCTTTAAAGCCTATCATCTTTTAAAAAAAGATTTCCCACAATTACCATCGGTAAAAATACATTTACATAAAGCCATCCCGATGGGCGCAGGATTGGGGGGAGGCTCTGCAGATGCGGCATTTACACTGCAATTACTCAACGACAAATTCAGTCTGCATTTATCAACAGATCAATTATTATCGTATGCTTTGTTGCTTGGTAGCGACTGCCCTTTTTTTATCCTAAACAAGCCATGCTTTGCCAGCGGACGTGGCGAAATAATGGAACCGCTAACGGTTGCATTGGCTGGCTATCATTTGCTATTGGTAAATCCAGGAGTACATATAAATACTGGCTGGGCATTTTCACAACTCAATCTTGCTAGCAATAAGGCTGCCACATCACTTCAGTCCATCATTGCCACACCCTTGGCGTTCTGGAAAAATGAACTGATAAACGACTTTGAACAGCCGGTATTTCAACAACATCCTGCGATTGCTGTCATTAAGGAAGAGTTATACCAACAAGGCGCTTTGTTTGCATCCATGAGTGGCAGCGGCAGCACGGTGTATGGCCTGTTTGACAAAGACCGAGCTACCGTCTTTCATTTTCCTGAAAACTACCTCGTGCGCCAGATCGCTTTGTAAGAGCCTGTTAATCTTTCCTGGCCTGGCCCCATTTTTTTCCGAATAATGCCCTCATTTGGCTGCTTTTTAATAAATTGCAGGTTAACAAAAAAGTACAAATGAAGAAACTAATTTTATACCTGGTCGTGGTACTCTTTTCAGGAGCAACGGCGTTTTCACAGAATGCGAAAGGTGTTTTACCAAAGAACTGGTATTTACAGGATCAGGAAGCAACCGGTATTTATGGTATAAGCCTCGATAAGGCTTACGACTTTGTAAAAACAAAAAAAATCAAGAGCAAACAGGTTTTGGTAGCGGTGATTGACAGCGGTATTGATACGCTGCACGAAGATCTGAAACCCATATTGTGGATCAATACAAAAGAGATACCGAACAATGGAATAGACGATGACAAAAATGGCTACATCGACGATATCCATGGATGGAATTTTTTAGGGGGCAAAGATGGCCGTAACGTAAGCAAAGACAGCTATGAGGCTGCTCGCTTGTACAATAAATTTAAATCAAAATATGGCAGTTTAACCCTCGATGAATCTTCCCTAAAACCGGAGGAAATGGCTGAACTGGAAATGTTTAAAAAAGCTGAAAAAGCAATTGTAGGGGATATCAATCCCCTTGAAATATCCTTTATGAAAAAACTATTGCCTTCCTTTTTAAGAGGCGACTCCGTGATTGCGAAAGATTTGGCCAAGGCTGAATACAGTTGTGCTGATCTTGAAAAATATACCAGTACGAATTCAGACGCAAAAAAAACAAAAGCCTTCTTAGTGCAGCTTTGTAAAGCCAACAGCAGCGATGACATCACCAACAAACAAATCATTGATGAATTTGAGGGGCAAATCAGAAAAGCGGATGCGGCAGACAATGCACCAGAAGAGTATAGAAAAGAAATTGTTAAGGACAACGAAGCTGATATCAATGACCGTTTTTATGGCAACAACGATGTGATGGCCTCCACTCCTTTTCACGGCACACATTGTTCAGGTATTATTGCTGCCGCCAGAAACAACAACAAAGGTATTGAGGGCATTGCAGACAATGTTCGCATTATGATGATCAGGGCTGTACCTGATGGAGATGAGCATGACAAAGATATTGCACTCGCCATCCGGTATGCAGTTGATAATGGTGCACAGATCGTTAGCATGAGTTTTGGTAAAGACTTTTCGCCTAACAAAGCATGGGTAGATGATGCCGTTCGATACGCTGAAAGTAAAGGTGTTTTATTGGTACACGCTGCAGGAAATGATTCTAAAAATGTAGATACTGCTGATAACTTTCCATCTCCTGTATATGCTGGTACTAATGAAAAAGCTACCAACTGGATTACAGTAGGTGCAAGTGGTGATCCAAAAAATGGTGGTATTGCTGCAAGGTTTAGCAACTATGGTAAAAAAGAAGTAGATGTATTTGCTCCCGGCGTACAAATTTATTCTACCATACCTGGCGGTAATACCTACGGGAATGCTTCAGGAACCAGTATGGCTTGCCCGGTTGTGGCCGGCACGGCTGCTTTTATTTTAGGATACTATCCCACTCTTACGGCCAAACAATTGAAATATGTGATTGAAACATCCGCTGCTTCAGATCCGTTGAAAGAGGAAGTTATTATACCAGGAACAGAAGAAACTACTTCGCTCGGTGAAATTTCAAAATCTGCTGGTTTGCTCAATGCATACGACGCAATTAAATTGGCCAGTACATTGAAAGGAGAAAGAAAAACAACGCAGGAGGTATTGCCAAAAGCAACCATGAAAAAAAGCAAAAGAGGATAATATTTTTATAACGGAAGTCTACCGCAGAATTGCTGAAATCGCTTCAGCAATTCTGCGGTTTTCAATTTTAAATACAAGTACGTGAACAACACATCTCCTACCAACCAGCCGGGCTATTTCCAGGTTTATATTGACCAGGTAACCGAAAAAAATTTAGCAACTGCTTTCGCCCATCAATCAGAAATCATTAAAAACTTTCTGCCGGCCATTTCAGAGGAGCAATCGACACATGCGTATGCACCCGGTAAATGGACCATCAAAGAATTGCTACAACACCTCATTGATGCAGAAAGAGTTTTTACCTACCGGGCTGTTTGCTTCGCAAGAAAGGAGCAGGCTACCCTTCCCGGTTTTGATGAAGATGACTATGCAGCAGCCTCCAACGCAAATGCAAGAAGCTGGGAAAGTTTAACCGCTGAATTTGTTGCAGTTAGAAGATCAACCTTATTTCTGTATGACAGCTTTTCTGCTGAAATGCTTGCCAGTATTGGTAAAGCCAGCAACAACTCTTGTACGGTAGAAGCTTTGGGGTTCATCCTGCTTGGGCATTTTAACCATCATAAAAAAATTATTGAGGAGCGATATTTATAGTAAACGAAGGGGTAAAATAATGGAGGCATAGTTGCCAACATCAATGCCTAAGCCTGCAGCGGGCCTCAAAGGTAAAATGCTTTCACCTGCACCAACAAGTTTTTATATCAATATGCAAGTGATAGTAGTAAACTCAACCCTCTTTTATGGTTCACGCTTCGGCCGTTGGTCAGAGAAACAACTGCGGCGTGCCTGGATCGGTGATCTTTTTTAAGGACATACTATCAGGAATAAAATGCCTGCTCCTGCACCACCGGAGTTAGCTAATCACTATGCAAATTGTATTAGTAAACTTAACCCTCTTTTATAGTTCACGCTTCGTCCGTTAGTCAGAGAAACAACAGCGGCGTGCCTGGATCGGTGATCTTTTTTAAGGAGATACCATCAAAGGTTAAGGAATAAAATGCCTGCTACTGCACCACCGGAGTTTGTAAATCAATATGCAAGTTATAGTAGTAAACTTAACCCTCTTTTATGGTTCAGGCTTCGTCCGTTGGTCAGAGAAACAACAGCGGCGTGCCTGGATAGGTGATCTTTTTAAGAACATGTCAAAACAAGCTAAGTTGCACCATTGGGTTGCCATCCTTTGAAAGGTTGACAACCAAATGGTGCAACAGTAACATTCTCCACCCCTTTCAAATAAAAAGGGGCTGCCTCAGCATTATGAGACAGCCCCTTTTTATTTTATTATCAACTAATAAC
>JBBQKO010000129.1:0-11352 GCA_038327005.1 Chitinophagales bacterium
AGAGCGGACAACCTTTGCACGACCAGACAATGGTTTTGCGAGACTATTCATCAACCTTGGTACTAAAGATGGTTTTTACAAAGCCAGTTTTTTACAATTCATTTTAGATGAAAGCAATTTAAGCAAAGAAGTATTAGGCAAGATCGACATTCGTGAAATGAATGCATGGGTTGAAGTGGATAAAGCTGCTGCTCCTAAAATGATTAAAAGCATGGATGGCAAAAAATACAATGGCCGACTGGTGAGAATGAATGAAGCAGACGGTGGATTTAAAAGAGCCGGTGATGAAAGAAGCGATAGAGGCGGTGATAGAAATGAAGGAAGAAGTGATAGAAGCGAAAGAAGTGAAGGAAGGGGTGAAAGAACAGAAGCAAGAAAGAGAATTCCAATGAGGGAAAAAAGATAATTATTGAGTTTGCTTTAATAAAAAATGCCGGAAAACTTTCCGGCATTTTTTATTAAAGCATTTAAAGTAAAATTAAACCCGTTGCATAATTCTCCTTTAGGGGATGGGGGCTTCACACCAATTCAATCACCGTAATCTCCGGCATAATCCCTACCCTGCCCGGATAACCGATAAAACCAAAGCCACGATTTACATACAGTTTTTGTTTTACATCTTCATACAGACCCGCCCATTGTTTATATACGTATTGAACCGGGCTCCATTTAAAACCCGGTATTTCAATTCCAAACTGCATGCCATGCGTGTGTCCACTCAGCATCAAATCCACATCATTGTATTTTGATTTTACTTCTGCATCCCAATGGCTTGGGTCGTGGCTCATCAATATTTTAAAAGAATATTTTTCCGTGCCAGGATGAGCAAGGTCCATCCGGCCATGTTTAGGAAAATTGGCTTTAGCGCTCCAGTTTTCAATCCCCATTAATGCGATCTGGTCGCCATCCCTTTCCAACACTACATGTTCATTCATCAACAAACGCCAGCCGAGGGTTGCATGCACCTGTTTTAAGTTTTCCAAATTCTGCTCTTTGCTGATTCCATCTGATGGCCATTTTACATAATCGCCATAATCGTGATTACCTAAAGTAGAGAATACGCCCATGGGTGCCTTCAGTTGGTTAAAAACATCCAGGTAATCATCCATTTCGGTGGCTTTATCATTTACCAGATCGCCTGTAAATAATATAACGTCTGCCTTTTCATTTAATATTTCCTGTATACCATGCAATACGGCCTTTTTATCTGTAAAGCTTCCGCTATGAATATCACTGATATGCAAAACCTTTAGCCCTTTAAAGCCTTTGGGCAAATTATCAAAAGCCAGTTGGATCCGCTTGATATTATACTTATACTTATTGCCAAAGCCATACACCAGGCTACTAAACAAAGTTCCGCCAACGGCCAAACCAAACCAACTTAAAAATATTGAGCGGGTAATAGTAGTGTTACCGGAAACTTCCACTCCATTTTTAGGTGTACTATAGAATATTTTGCCCGTAACCCATAAGATGCCCCTTAGTATGTCATCGATCAAAACAAAAACCCCGGTACTGATTTTTGCTAAAAACAATCCAATGATGAAGGCAAAAAGGTAGGTACGAACTTTTCGTGGTAAAAAATGCTGATCGGTAAAACCAAACAGCAGGAATCCGATGATAGCCAACACCGTAATTGCCCAGTAGATACTGTAAACAATCATTTTTGTTTTGGGTGAGGCCGTTTGTGTTACAGCTTTAACAGCCTGAAATACGTAAGTATCCAATAGTAGCATGAAGGCTATGAACAAAACAGCACCAACAGGAGAGCGCATAAAAGATATTTATGTTTATTGAAGAATTTAATTCCTGCAAGCCCGGAATGCTGCGGAATTTTAATACAGCCGAAATTAGGGCTTCTACATTTAAGTTTCCGTTAGGGAATCAAGATCACTATTGGCCGGAAGTCCAGTTAATAAATTCGTCCAATTGCCCATTGATTGCTTTTAGCGTGGATGCATCTGTAAAATGCCCCTCCGCATCCATTAATTTGTCCACTGTCGAAATCGGTAACTTATTGTGATGCACCATCACTTTTACATGATTCAATACATCCGATAAATGATCCATCCCTCTTAAATTACCAGCCCGTCCGGTACTAACACCCGTAAGCAATGCCTTTTTATGCCACCACAAAGCATGCGTTTTGCCGG
This sequence comes from Chitinophagales bacterium, assembly GCA_038327005.1. GTDB lineage: Bacteria > Bacteroidota > Bacteroidia > Chitinophagales > Chitinophagaceae > Ferruginibacter. The sequence continues at coordinate 2,154 of JBBQKO010000129.1, forward strand.
TATCAAATAACAATTTCAAAGCGCCGGGAAAACTACCGTTGTATTCAGGAGAAATAAAAATATAATGCTGAAAAGGTATAATTAGTTCATTTTCAATCTTCTCAAAGTCAGCATCTCTTTTAAGCAAGTTCAAAGCTTCCAAAGACAGCAACACTGAATCGAATGATTTTTCCTTTAATATACGCTGGTATTCTTTGGCTACTTTCAATGTGTTGCTACCCGCCCTGTTTGTTCCTGAAATTATTAGATACATTTTTGCTTTTTATTTTGTTTAATGATTAAATGCAACAACTAAACAAGAGCTTTGTTCCCGAAATTTTAATTGAGTGGCCATATTTATCGAAAACCAGGTGCTTTTGCTTGAAAGAATTGGTGTAGCGATAAAGATAGATGAATAAAATTCATGTTTAAGAAACCAAATTAATCGATCATTTTGTTTTAATCAAATTGTGGTTTATAGTTCATTTTCAAACAGTACCTTTGCCAATTCTGAAATAAACAGGAATCAGCATCGCTCTGAACGGAAACTGAACCAAATACTTTATCACAATTAACAATTCTCCCCGAGGGAATAAGTATGGCAAGAATAATAGGAATAGCAAACCAGAAAGGTGGAGTAGGTAAAACAACTACAGCAATTAATTTAGCAGCAAGTTTAGCTGTACTGGAGTATAAAACATTGCTGGTGGATGCAGATCCCCAGGCAAACAGTACCACCGGTGTTGGCTTTGATTTACACAATATTACCCAGAGCCTTTACGACTGTATGGTAAATGAAGTAAATGCGAAAGATGTCCTGTTAAAAACGGATGTTCCCAATCTCGACCTCATTCCTTCACACATTGACCTGGTAGGTGCGGAAATTGAAATGATCAGTTATCCAAACCGGGAAGGTGTTTTAAAAAAAATACTGGATCCAATCCGGGATGAATATGATTTTATTGTGATTGATTGTTCTCCATCACTTGGTTTGATTACCGTAAATGCGTTGGTTGCTTCCGATAGTGTTGCAGTGCCGGTACAAACAGAATTTTTCGCTTTAGAAGGCTTGGGTAAATTATTAAATACGATTAAGATTGTGCAAAACAGGTTAAACCCTGAATTACAAATAGAAGGGATACTAATGACCATGTATGATGGCCGTTTGCGTTTGTGCAACCAGGTGGTAGCAGAAGTTAGAAGGCATTTTGAAGAAATGGTTTTCAGCAGCATCATCCACCGCAATACCCGGTTGAGCGAAGCTCCCAGTTTTGGCAAACCAGTAATTCTGTACGATGCAGAAAGCAAGGGCTCTATCAACTACCTGAACCTGGCCAAAGAAATTTTACAGAAAAACAATATGACAAAAATTAAGCAGGAAGATAGGGTAATGAGCTAATTGGCTAACTAATACCGGCTGCTGCTGTTTTTTTTTTAAATATTTTTAAATTATTCTCGCTTTATTAATTAGCAAACAAGCTAATTATCAAATTAGCTAATTATACTTATGACTCCTCCCAATAAAAAAGACGCATTAGGAAAAGGTATCCGCAGTTTATTGCAAAATATGGATGCCGACCTTAAAAACACTGCTGGCAATTTAAGAACAGATGTGGTTGAAAAAACAACTTCCACCAATCGGATAGCACTTGACCAAATTGAAATCAATCCAAAGCAACCCCGTAAAGATTTTGATGAGGCAGCACTGAGTGAGCTGGCCGCATCGTTAAAAATCCATGACATTATACAGCCGCTTACGGTTAGCAGAATGGCTTCCGGAAAATACCGTCTGATAGCAGGTGAGCGCCGTTTTAGAGCAGCGAAAATTGCAGGTTTAAAAGATGTGCCGGTATATGTGCGCCAGGCCAATGATGCAGAATTGCTGGAGCTGGCTTTGTTGGAGAACTTACAAAGAGAAAATTTAAACTCAATAGAAATTGCCCTCAGCTACAAAAGGTTAATGGACGAGTTGGATTATACACAGGAGCAGGTAGCAGAACGCATGGGTAAAGAGCGAAGTACTGTTACCAATTACATTCGTTTATTAAAATTACCACCCGATATTCAGATAGCCGTTCGTACCGGTGTTATCACCATGGGACATGCTAGGGCATTGATTAGCGTGGATGTGGTGGATAAACAATTATTTATTTTTTCTGAAATAAAAAGCAAGGAATTATCTGTAAGACAAACGGAAGACCTCGTTCGTAAAATGTACACCGGCGTAGAGGTTGTTAAAAATCCGGTAAAAGCCCAGTTGCCTCCTGCCTTTAAAAAAATAGAAGATAATTTAGCATCTCAATTTAACACCAAGGTAAAAATGGTGCACAACAAAAAAGGCTATGGTGCCGTAACATTTGAATATTATTCATTGGAAGAATTAAATGGACTGTTGGATAAATTGAATATTAAAGTTAGTTGATGCAAAAATTACTGTCAATATTTTTAATCATTGGTTTGTGTTTGGTAGGCGTTGATTTGCAAGCGCAAGTAAAAACTGACAGTAGTGCTATTATCACAAAAAAAATCACTGACACCAGTAACCAAAAAAAGGCAAAAGTTTTCGACCCACGTTTAGCTACAAAACGCTCAGCCATGGTACCCGGTTGGGGACAGATCTACAATAAGAAATACTGGAAATTGCCGCTTGTTTATGGTGGCTTAGGTGTAACGGCAGGCGTATTTGTTTACAATGTAAAAAACTACCGCCTTTTGCGTTTGGCCTACATTTACAAAACCGATAAAGACTCTACCAATGATAAAAACATAGACCCAAAATTTAAAAATCTATCTGCGGGTGCGCTTAGAAGTTACAGAAATTCCTTTCGGCAAAATGTCGATTATTCCGTGCTCTTTTTCATTGTTTTTTGGGGGCTCAATGTAGCGGATGCAACTGTTGATGCACATCTGAAAGCATTTGATGTAAATGACAACCTAAGCCTTCAGATAAAACAGGGATATAGCCCGCTGGCAAACACCACCGGCATTAGCCTGGTATTAGATATTCACTCCAAAAAAATGAGAGCAGGTAAATAATTATATTTGCTTTTTAAATTATCAAAAACTTCTCATGGATTCAAACACCAGTGCTGCTATCGGCACAAATAACCACCTCAATATTGCATTAATCGGTTACGGAAAAATGGGGAAAGCCATTGAAGAAATTGCGGTTACAAGAGGACATAACATTGTACTAAAAATAGACATCGATACGGCGGCACAGTTCACCAAAGAAAACCTACAGCGTTGTAATGTGGCCATTGAATTTACCAGTCCGCACAGTGCGGTTGAAAACATACTTACCTGCCTGGATGCAGGCATACCTGTAATAAGCGGCAGCACCGGCTGGCTGGCACGTTGGGAGGAAGCAAAAGCCAACTGCGAAGCCGTAAATGGAGCCATGGTATATGCGAGTAACTACAGCGTGGGTGTAAATATATTTTTTGAAGTCAATAAATTTTTAGCCCGGTTAATGGATCCGCAAAGCGACTATGATGTGAGCATGGAAGAGATCCATCACACCGAAAAAAAAGATGCACCAAGCGGCACCGCCATTACTTTAGCCGAACAGATTTTAGAAAACATCGGAAGAAAAAAAGAGTGGGTTAACCAACGCAGTATATCGCCGGAAGAACTGTCTATCATCAGTGAAAGAATTGATCCTGCACCCGGCACACACAAAATAAAATACAGCTCTCCGGTAGATGATATTGAGATCATTCATACAGCGCATAACCGCAAGGGTTTTGCAACCGGGGCTGTGCTGGCCGCAGAATTCATACAAAATAAAAAAGGCATTTTTAGCATGAAGGATGTGCTGGGGTTTTAATTAGAACCCTCGTGTGCTGCATAATAAACGGCCATACAAATTTACAGGGGCGCAGATGGCTTTCACTTAAACCATGTAAGCCTCTACCAAAGCCATTCAATTGAAAATAAAAAAATCAACTGATTGTTGTTCACAGTTAACAGCGATCAGTTTTCCTGCTTTCCTTATTCACCCCCATGTAAGCAATCGTCTTCTCTTACTGTACACTTCATTTTAGTCTATTGTTTTTATCCGCCATTACATTTAAAACAAATCTGTTTGGTGATATATATGAAATAGTTTAGCTTTTCAGAAATTATCCAAAGAGAATAAAAATGAAAAGCCTGAAACTGCTGCTGTTGCTATTGATTCAATTTGCAAGTATTCAATTTATTACAGCACAAAAAAACAAAGCGCTCCTCGACAGTTTGGAAAAACTAGTCCCCATTCAAAAGGATTCTTCATTGGTACAAACACTCAATGAACTTACCTGGCAATACCGGATGGTTGATAAGGATAAAGCCATCGAATATGGAAACAAGGCCATCGAATATGGAAACAGGGTGAAATTCAACAAAGGAATTGCGCAGGCCTACAACGACCTGGGAATCATCTATTTTGATAAAGAAAATTATGACACGGCAATACTGCTGTATAATAAAGCCATCCTCATAAGGCAAAAACTAAAAGACGAAAAAGGCATTGCCAAACTACATAATAAAATTGGCATCGTTTACCAAAAACAGGGGCTGTTTGACAAGGCTTTAGAGAACCAGTTTAAAGCATTGTCCCTTTTTGAAAAAGCGGCAGACCAGGTAGGCATTTCTTATTCGCTCAATAATATTGGCATCATCCATCAAAATATGGGATTGTATGAAAAAGCCATTGAATACCAGGAACGATCCATCCGAATCAAAGAGGCGATCGGCGACAAATATGGCCTTTCTGGTTCCTATGTAAATATTGCAAACGACTTTCTAAACCTAAAACAATACGACATTGCAGCATCTTATTACAGTAAAGCAGTAGCCATTACACGAGCCATAGGTGATAAAGAATACCTTTCAAATGCACTTAATAACCTCGGTAACTTGTACCTGATTACCGGAAAACTTACAGAAGCCATTCCACCGATTGAAGAATCCTTTCAACTACGGGATACCCTGAAAGACACCAAAGGAATGGTAAGCTGCTTAAATAATTTGGCAGATGTTTACATTCAAAAGAAAATGTACGACACAGCAGAAAGTAAATTGAACCTTGCTTTAAACATGGGATTAAAGGCTGTGAATTGTAAACCTGAAGTAAATAAAGTCTACTTTACCCTTGCAAAATTATTTGAAGCCAAAGGTGCCAATGACCGGGCGCTTGCGATGTATAAATTATATTCCAATACAAAAGATTCTCTATACACAGATGACCTGAGTCAGCGATTTGCAGAACTGGACACCCGATACAAAAGCCTGGAAAAAGAAAAGATAATTCAGCAACAACAGTTTGATATTACCCGGAAAAATTACTGGATCATCAGTATAAGTGGCTTGTTACTGTTGAGCGTACTATTGGGGTACTCCTGGTACAGAAGATACAAGTTGCGACAGGAACGTAAAATTCAGGCGGAAATAATCACCCAGCAAGACCTATCTACAAAGGCCGTATTGCAAGCTGAAGAAAATGAGCGCAAAAGAATAGCTGCAGATTTGCATGATGGTGTAGGGCAATTGATGAGTGCAGCAAAGATGAATTTATCGTCTGTTGAAAATGACCTGCCATTTAAAACAGCAGCGCAAAAATCGGCTTACCAAAAAGCCATTGCACTTGTAGATGAAAGTTGTAAAGAAGTAAGAAGTATTAGTCACCAGATGATGCCCAATGCTTTACTAAAAAGTGGCCTGGCCAGCGCAATTAAAGAATTCATCGATAAGATAGACAGCAGCGTTATTAAAATAAACCTGCACACCGAAGGATTGAATGAACGGCTTGACAGCAATGTGGAAACCGTATGCTACAGAGTGATACAGGAATGTGTAAATAACGTGATCAAACATTCTGGTGCCAATACGTTGGAAATATCCCTGATAAAAGACGTGGATGGCATTTCAGCTACTATCGAAGACAATGGAAAAGGATTCAATGCAAAAGAACTTTTCAAATTTGAAGGCATTGGTTTAAAAAATATCCGCTCCAGAATTCAATACCTGAAAGGAACCGTTGATTTTGATTCAGAACCAGGTAAGGGTACACTGGTTGCAATACATATTCCGATAACTTAATGTTTAGTTTTATCAAATGTTCATAACATTTAGTTCAATATCTTCGTTTTTGTTATAACTTAATCGGGTAAATATATAGCCTCACGAGCATAAGAAAAAAATGAGTAACAAAAAAATTTCGCTGGCAATTGTTGACGATCATCAAATAGTGATAGATGGGCTTAAATCCTTACTACAGGGCCTGGAAAATTTTACCGTTGTAGCTGAATGTAACGAACCCTTGCAGATGCTGGAAACATTGAAGCATGAACCCGTTGATATTTTATTAACCGATATTATGATGCCCGTGATGAATGGCGCCCAGCTTGCCAAAGAAGTGCATCGGCTTTATCCTTCTATTAAAATACTTGCCTTGTCCATGAGCGGGCAGGGCGAACTGGTGAATCAAATGATAGACGATGCAGATATTGCAGGATATGTTTTAAAAAATATCGGCAAAAAAGAATTCATTCATGCATTGGAAAAAATATCCACCGGCGGCATTTATTTTAGCAATGAAGTGCTAAACGAGATGACCAAAGCCAGCGAACTAAAAAGAGAAAATATAGAAGTAAACCTTACCGCAAGAGAAATGGAAATCATTAAACTAATAGAGAGGGAATACAGCAACAAGTCAATTGCAAACAGTTTATTTCTGAGTGAACGAACAATTGAAACACATCGCAAAAACATTTTCAGAAAAACAAAAACCAACAGTGTTTTAGGATTGATCAAGTATGCTTACGAGCACAAACTGGCATAGTTTTGTCGAATCTATATTGCCCGCTGCTACTGATAGCCCTTAGCCTGTAACAAAAACAATTCCGCATAACGACCGCCTTTTTTCAACAATTCTTCATGACTGCCTATTTCAAGTAATTGGCCTTTTTCAAGCACCAAAATGCGGTTGGCCATTCTTACAGTTGAAAACCGGTGGGAGATCAGCATCGCAGACTTATCCTTGGTCAGTTCAGCAAAACGTTCAAACACTTCAAACTCGGCCCTGGCATCCAAAGCTGCAGTAGGTTCATCTAAAATCATTAACTGAGCATTGCGCATATAGGCTCTGGCGAGTGCGATTTTTTGCCATTCACCTCCAGATAATTCAACGCCTTTGTTGAAACGCCGACCCAGCATCTGATCATATTTATCCGGAAATTTCTCAATGATTAAATTAGCAAGGCTTTGAGTAGCCGCATTTTTAATCAATTCTTTATTGTCTTTTTCTTTGATATTGCCCATTGCAATATTTTCAGAAGTCGTCATTTGGTAACGCAGGTAATCCTGAAAAATGATACCAATCTCCGATCTCAGTTCGCCCATATCATATTCCCTCAGATCATGCCCATCTAGTAAGATTCTGCCTTCCGTAGGTTCGTACAATCTTACCAGCAATTTAACGAGTGTTGTTTTGCCAGCGCCGTTTTCGCCTACCAATGCCAGCTTCTCGCCGGCATGCAAAGTGAAATTTAAATGCCTGTTGGCCCATTTACTGGAATTGAAATATTTGAATCCTACGTTCTCAAACACAAAGCCCTTTTGAATTGGTTTTGGAAAAGGGCGGGGATTTTTAGGTGCCACGATTCTCGGTTTGATTTTAAAGAAGTCAAAAAAGTCACGCAGGTGTAAAGCACCTTTTGCTACCATGCTTACCCTACGCATTACATTTTGAGAAATCATCCCCAACTGGCGGATAGTTCCGATCAGGAAAGTAAGCCCCCCAATGGATATAGTTCCTGCCAATACACCCTTTATTATAAAAATAAAAGCAACATAATAACCTACAGAACCAGGCAGGGTTAAAATCGTTCCTAAAATAGAACGTTTCATTTCCAGGTTGCGGGTTGCCCTAAAAAAATTACCGGAGATTTTGCGAAAGCGTCCGATAAAAAAATCAGATAAATCAAAGAGTCTAACTTCTTTAGCAGACTCATCACTGCTGCCGATAAACATAATGTATTCCATCTCCCTGCGACCATGTGTTTGGCTGCGGATAAGGCTATAATTTTTTGCATTAAAATGGGCTTCCCCAAGGAAGGAGGGAATGATAGATACCAATAATACAACGATTAGCCACGGATTGAATGTAATCAGTCCTGCTGCAAGGAAACCAATCGTGATAAAATCCTGGAACTGGCTAAAAACCTGCGATAACAAGGCAGCCCGCCCATTGGTTTGCTGCCGGGCCCTTTCAAGTTTATCATAAAATTCAGCATCCTCAAACTGGTCTAAATCAAGTGTGGTAGCATGGCTCATTAATTTAATGGAAGTGCGGTAGGTAAGCAATTCGCCTAGTAGTGCATCAACCAATATAATGGTTCTCCCGAGAGCAGTGCTAATAATTACCAGGGCAAATTCAACTCCGATCAATTGCCATAGGTGAGTGTGGGGAAGATTTTCATTTCCGGCCCGGGTAAGCAACACCACCTGATCGATGATCAGTTTACCGGTGTATAATAATCCCAGCGGCAAAACAGACTGCATCAGGCGTAAGATTCCGTTTAAAAAAGTAAGCCACGGACTGGTTTGCCAGACCAGTTTAAAAAAAAGTGGAATATTTTTGAACGCAGCCAGCCTTTCTTTGATGGTTAATTTTTCAGAGGAATAATCACCGCTGGGTTTCACATTGAATACATAACTCCAAATTTGTTTGAACATAATTTAAACTCCTATAAATTGTTAAACTGCAAGGTATCACATCAACAATTTTTTATCCTTTTTAAAATGAATAAATTTCTTATTTCACCCCTCAACTTACCAGCGTGTTTTAATGAATCAAGTGCAATAAAAACGGAACATTTGCAACATCGCATTTACCATCCTTATCCTGTTTTCAACAAATTCTATAGACGTTGAGCATGACATTTTTGGTGTTTGCGTCATGGAGCTATTGAAAATTAATTGTGGCAGAACGTGTTTAGTCTAATGCCGTGGCGTTTTCTAGTCATTTGAACCTATGTTAAGATGATACTGTACCAATCTGGCAAATTCATTCCCCTGCTCAAGATCAAATATTTCAGAATGTTCTCCCTCCACATCATGAATTTTTACATTATGAGCATAGAACTTCCACATATTCTTAATTTCATTGGATAAATATTGCTTCCCATAGGTAATATTCATGGTTTTATCCATGAAATAATAATGCTCTTTTGCAAAA
>JBBQKO010000130.1:0-11298 GCA_038327005.1 Chitinophagales bacterium
GTATGCAAGATGACTTTGATATCGAAGAGGCACTTTCAATTAAGGGGCCTTTACTACAATCAATAAAAACATTCACTTCGAAAGTAGCATAACGGTGGGCAGTGAAGTACGCAAGGTGAATTTCACTGTTTACTACTAAAAGAACCGCATGTAAACGGCTCAATCAGACAAATTGAATCATAAGGCTATTAAAAACCATCGGCCTCCATCCCTCCAATCAAATCTTTATTACTCCCCAATTTTTATCATATTCAATTTCTCAATATCCCGGATACAGTCGGCCGAAATGCAGGGAATAAAAACAATCCCTTTGGTTCGTTCTATCCGCTGGAGTAAATAGGCTACTTCCTGGTTAGCGTATTTATCATGGGCATCTTTTACTTCTGTGCGTTTACCAAATAAGGCATCTGCTTCATCAAAAAACAAGATCCAATTGTTTGTTTCGGCCTTGTCAAAAACCTTGTCGAGATTTTTTTCTGTCTCGCCAATGTATTTACTGGTAAGGGCAGATAGGTTGATGTGATGGATGTTTCCTTTTGTTTTGGCTGCCAACCACCTGCTTGTATTGTCCATCAATTTTTTGTTGAAACCTGTCAGCAATAGTTGATTGGTTGTATTGGTCTTCTTTCGCTGCATTACATAATCATTCAACTGCTTTTTAACAGCATCTGGAACCGAAAGCAAACTATCAGCAGGCCTTATTTCAATGATTTTTTCATAGCCTGATTGAGTTGCTTTTTGAGCAACGCAGGCAGTTAATGACAATGCTGCTATAAAAAGCAGGTGGAGTGTTTTTTTCATACCGGTTTATTTTAAGCGTTCATTTATATCAAGCCTAAACTTTCTGGCGTAATCTTTCGCTACATCGTAGCCTGCATCTGCATGACGGATAACACCCATACCTGGATCGTTGCGCAACACCCGGCTTAGTCTGCGAGCTGCTGCTTCCGTTCCATCGGCAACAATCACCATGCCGGCATGAATACTGTAACCCATGCCCACACCGCCGCCATGGTGCAGACTTACCCAACTTGCCCCGGCAGCAGTATTTACCAAGGCGTTTAATATTGGCCAGTCGGCAACAGCATCGCTGCCATCCAGCATGGCTTCGGTTTCCCGATTTGGACTTGCAACAGAACCGGTATCCAAATGATCCCGCCCAATTACGATGGGTGCTTTTACTTTTCCAGTGCGAACGAGTTCATTAAATGCCAGACCGGCTTTCTCCCGATCGCCCTGCCCTATCCAGCAAATTCGGGCGGGTAATCCCTGGAAGGCAATTTTTTCCTGCGCCAAATCAAACCAGCGGATGAGCGATTTATTTTCCGGAAATAAGTTTCGCATCACAGTATCGGTTTCCCGGATATCTTCCGGATCGCCGCTGAGAGCAGCCCAGCGAAACGGTCCTTTGCCTTCGCAAAAAAGTGGACGAATATAGGCAGGCACAAAACCAGGGAAGGCCCCCCTGCCCCCCGATGGGGAGTTCTCAAAACCTTCTATCATTTTTGAAGGATATTTTGTTTCGCACTCTTCGGCTCTTGCTCTTATGTTGTTGCCATAGTCGAAGGTGATGGCACCTTTTTGCATTAGTTGCACCATTAGCTGTACATGCAGGTGAATACTTTCGTAACTCAGTTGGATGTAATTTTCAGGATCATCTTTCCTTAACTGGTTGGCCTGATCATTGGTAAGCGTATGTGGAATATATCCAACCAAAGGATCATGTGCAGAGGTTTGGTCCGTTAGCGTATCGGGCACTATATTTCTTTCAATCAACCTTTGTAATAGATGAACGGCATTGCACAGAACACCGATGCTAATTGCTTTGCCCGATGCTTTGTATTTTAAAGCGGCATCAATTGCATCATCAATGTCCAGGTATTTTTCATCCAGGTATTTTGTTTCAATACGCTTGTCGATGCGCCATTCTTCTACTTCTGCAATTAAGGCTACGCCTCCGTTCATGGTGATGGCAAGTGGTTGTGCACCGCCCATTCCTCCTAGTCCGGCAGTTACATTGAGTGTGCCTTTTAATGTGCCTTTAAAATCTTTATTGGCTGCCGCAGAATAGGTCTCATAAGTACCTTGTACGATGCCTTGTGAGCCAATATAAATCCAGCTTCCGGCAGTCATTTGGCCATACATCATCAGGCCTTTTTTTTCCAGCTCGTCAAAATGTTCCCAGGTAGCCCATTTGGGAACCAACTGCGAATTGCTGATCAAAACCCTGGGCGCATCTTGATGCGTTTTTAACATGGCTACCGGCTTACCACTTTGTATCAACAGGGTTTCATCATCTTCCAAATCTTTCAAGGCTTTTATAATCAGATCCAGACTTTCAAAATTTCTGGCAGCTTTACCACGGCCTCCATACACAATTAAATCATCGGGCCGCTCGGCTACTTCCGGATTAAGGTTGTTGAGCAACATTCTTAAAGCAGCTTCCTGTATCCAGCCTTTACAAGATATTTGTGTACCGGTTGGTGTAGCGTATTTGATGGGATCGTATTTCGGCTGGCTCATAATAAAATATTTTATTGGAGATTATTTTTCAACTCCATTAAAAATCGATTTAATCAATTGGTTCGTTCCTGATAAACTCAATGGCTTTTAGCATGTCAATTTGCAATATCCTGTCTGCTTCATTGAAGCTTACTCCTGCTCTAAACGCTTCAACGATTGCTTCAATTTTCGGTGAACTTTTTAATGGCCGGCGAAACTCCAGCGCCTGCACCGCTGTTAGTAATTCAATGGCCAATACTTTTTCTACATTGTCAATTACCCGTTTGCATTTGGTGGCTGCATTGGCACCCATACTTACATGATCTTCCTGGTTATTACTGCTGGAGATAGAATCTACACTGGCTGGTGTACACAATTGCTTGTTTTCGCTTACAATGCCGGCAGCGGTATATTGCGGAATCATAAATCCGGAATGAAGACCAGGTTGCTTTACCAAAAACATCGGTAGGTTATGCTGTCCACTGATGAGTTGATAGGTTCTTCTTTCGGAAATATTGGCCAGTTCGCTCATCGCAATGGCTAAAAAATCCAATACTAACGCTAAGGGTTGACCGTGAAAATTACCACCACTTAAAATCAAATCGTCATCCGGAAATATGTTGGGATTATCAGTTACAGAATTGATTTCCTTTATAAAAACACTGAGCACATAACCGAAGGTATCTTTTGTGGCACCATGCACTTGTGGTATGCATCGAAACGAATATGGATCCTGTATTTGTTCCTTTTGCTGCACGGCGATCTGGCTACTTTCCAATAGTTCCCTTAATCTTGCAGCAGTGTCTACCTGTCCTTTGTGCGACCGGATGGAATGTATCTTTTCGTGAAAAGGTTCGCTTCCGCAATCAAACGCATCAAACGAAATAGCGGCAATGATATCGGCCCATTTGATCAAACGTTCTGACTGTATTAAGTTGTACATGCCATAGGCACTCATAAACTGGGTACCATTGATCAAGGCAAGTCCTTCCTTGCTTTGAAGTTGAATCGGTTGCCATCCAAATTTTTGCAGTGCTTCGGCAGCAGGTATTTTTTTACCTTCATGATACACTTCTCCCATACCAATCAATGGCAAACTTAAATGACTCAATGGAGCCAGATCGCCGGATGCCCCGAGTGAGCCTTGCGTGTATATTACCGGCAGCACATCATTGTTGTATAGTTCGATCAACCGCTTCACCGTATCAATCTGTACGCCCGAATGCCCATAGCTCAATGATTTTATTTTCAACATCATCATCAGTTTGATGATATCCTTTGGCACTTCTTCTCCGAGGCCACAGGCATGCGATTGTATTAAATTACTTTGCAACTCTTCCAGTTGGGCAGCATCAATTTTTACATTTTGCAGGTAACCAAAACCGGTATTGATACCATAGAATATTTCTTTGCCGCTGTCTAGTTTGGTATCCAGGTATGTACGGCAACGGGTGATGGCAGCATGGGCATTGAACGTAATGGAGACCAGTTGATTAAAGGCCAGCAGGCTTTTCACCTGTTGAAAATTGGTGATATTTTTATCTAAGGGTAAATAATTATAGCTCATTGTAGTGGCAAAAATTTGGCAAACCGTTTTAAAATAATAACTTGGTCAAAAGTAATAAAACTTTAATCATTATGGGCTTACTCGCATTAGCCATTGCACCCGGCATAGCCATTTGTATCTACATCTACTTTAAAGACAAGTATAAAAGAGAACCCTTCGGGTTATTGCTATTTAGTTTTATACTGGGCATGCTGAGTATTATACCGGCAATTTTAATGGAACTACCTTTTGGCAAATCAATGGAACAAATGGATATTCAACCTTCCTGGAGAGTTGCCATTTACGCCTACCTGGTAGTGGGATTTAGCGAAGAAATTAGCAAATACCTGATGGTGCGTCTGTTTGCATTTAAGCGGCAGGCATTTGATGATCCTTTTGATGGAATCGTTTATACAGTGATGGTAGGAATGGGTTTTGCCACGCTCGAAAATATCGGATACGTTTACGAACACGGAATGGCAACAGGCATTGTTCGGATGTTTCTGTCTGTACCCGCCCATGCTACTTTTGCAGTGCTGATGGGGTATCATATCGGACTGGCAAAATTTGATCCAGCCCATAAAACAAGACACCTGTTTTATGCAATACTTTGGCCGGTTATATTGCACGGCACGTTTGATTTCTTTTTGTTTAAAGGCAATACGTTACTGCATGTTGCTGGTGCCTTAGCTTCTTTCATTATTGCCATCAAACTTTCGAGAAGAGCCATTCGTAAGAAGCTGGCACTATCAGAAAATTATTTTCAAGGTATTGATGTGATTACCAACAAGGATCATTCCTTATTGTAAAGATGTCTTATCACCACACTGGCAGTTGTGCAACCAAAAATAGCTGGCATGTAAGAAATGGTTCCGATGATTGATTTTTTCGGATAGGCTTTTTCGGTTACGATTACTTTTTCAGCTTCAATATCTTCGGGAGAAAACACCACCGTGATTCCGGTTTCGATGCCAAATTCATGTAAGTATTTTCGAACATAACGAGCCAGTTTGCAGTTATAACTCTTCGAGATATCTGTAACCTGAATTTTGGATGGATCCATTTTTCCACCAGCTCCCAAAGAACTTACAATGGGCACATGGTGATCTACGCAAACTTTCATCAACCAAACTTTTGGAGTAAGCGTATCAATACAATCTACAGCATAATCAAAGCCACCATTTTTTATGATCTCAATGGTTCGTTCCTTTTCCACAAACTCATTTAGTACGGTTAGTTCAATACCAGGATTGATATCCCGGATTCTCGCTGCCATTACTTCGGCCTTGGATTGTTGGGCGGTACTGTGCAACGCTGCGATCTGCCGGTTACAATTACTAAGATCCACCACATCGCCATCAGCAATGGTCATTTTACCAATGCCTGCCCGGGCAATCATTTCGGCGCAAATACCTCCCACCCCACCCAATCCAACTACAATCACATTTTTATTGATCAGTTGGTTGGTCTTATCTGCTCCCAGCATTAATTCGGTCCGGCTCATCCAATATGGAATCATAGTGTTAATTTGATAATCTGCTAATTTGCTGATGTGCTAATTTGCTAATTTGCTAATTTAATATCACCTTTTAGACTATTCGCTTTTCTTTTCCAATTCAATAAATTAAAATTTCGATCTGATTTAAAAATAGAGTTTAAATTGAGCAGCAAAAATCATCTTATGCGATGTCAATTCAAAATAATATTTTCTTTTATTTTCCTTTCGGCTATGCGTCCCTGTTTGATGGCGCAAACCATACAGGTTCTTACGTCGGGCACTAAAACTTCTATCCGGGGATTGAGTGTGGTAGATGACCGCATCATTTGGGTTAGCGGCAGCAATGGCACCATTGGCCGATCGGTAGATAGTGGCAACACCTTTCATTGGATGACTGTAAAAGGGTTCGAAAAATCTGACTTCAGAGATATTGAAGCATTCAATGAAACCTCAGCAGTAATCATGAGTGTGGCGGAGCCTGCCTATATTTTAAGAACTGCCGATGCTGGAGCTACCTGGAAAGTTGTGTATGAAAATACCACGAAGGGAATATTTTTGGATGCCATGGAATTTTGGAATGAGCAAAGCGGGATTGTAATTGGTGACCCCATTGATGGTAAATTTTTTATTGCCCGAACATTTGATGGCGGTATGAGCTGGAGAAATATTCCGCCACAAAATTATCCGGTTGCTGATAGTGGTGAGGCTTGTTTTGCAAGCAGTGGCACCAACGTACGGAAATTAAACAACGGCGAAGCGGTGTTTATCAGTGGTGGCTTACACAGCAATTTATTTATCAGGGATAAAAAAATTGCACTACCGATCTTACAAGGAAAAGAAAGCACCGGGGCCAATTCGATTGCAGTAAAAAACAGTAAAACAATGATTGTTGTTGGGGGTGATTTTAATACAAAAGACTCCAATACAAAAAATTGTTTCATCACAAAAAATAGTGGCAAAACATGGACTGCGCCTGCAACAGCGCCACATGGCTATCGTAGTTGCGTGGAATACCTTGATAAAAATAAATGGATCAGTTGCGGACTAAACGGTATTGACTTTAGTGCGGATGAAGGGAATAACTGGGATTGGATCAGCAAAGAAAGTTTTCATGTTTGCCGTAAAGCGAATAAAGGAAAGACTGTATTTTTTGCCGGAGGTAATGGCAAGATTGGAAAGCTGGTGAAATATTAAAATGGCGGATCGCTTCATTTTAAAATAAGTGATCCGGCTAAAATTATCCCATTTAAAAATCAACAAAATCTTGTTAGCATCGGATTTTAACCAATCAGATTACACGCATTATTTTTTAAAAGCAAAATAAACCGCCCCCAATATCAATGCAAAACTCACCAGATATTTCCAGTGAAAAGGCTCTTTCAGATACAATACAGCAAACACGGCAAACACCACCAACGTGATTACTTCCTGTGTAATTTTTAATTGAAAACCATTTATGCCCTCCGCAAAACCAAGCCTGTTTGCAGGTACCATCAGGCAGTATTCAAAAAAAGCAATCCCCCAACTTATGAGGATGGCCTTCCACAATGGCATGCTCGTATTTTTTAAATGCCCATACCAGGCAAACGTCATAAAAACATTGGATGCTATCAATAAAACGATCGTTAGAATCATATCATTTGTTTATTATTGTAAAAATGTTATTCAAAAATATAAACTATACATTTGGAAATCTGCGGTCATATTGAAATCTGTTTGAAACAGTCCAATGATTTGGCATGATTTTGGAAAATAAGTGTTAGCTTTTTCTTTTTAATTCGAATTGCATACTTGTTAACATATTAACATTCATCATAAATAACAGCCTTTAGATTATTACTTTTATAAAAAAAACACAACATGGCATTCGAAAATTTCCCTACGGCTGAAAGTACGCCGCCAATAGTTCCCCAGCCCAAAAAATCAGACTGGCGTTCTTTCCTATCCATCGGACTAGTTATTGCTTTACTAGGAACCTGGGGTTATATCATCTGGGATAAAAGCAAAACCAAGGAAACCTTACAGCAAAAGGATACTCAATACGCTGCAGTAGTTACAGAAAAAGACACGCTGCAAAGTTTACTGGATGAAGCTACGATGCGCTATGATCTTTTAAAAACAAGTAACGCCAAAAAAGACAGCACCATCACCACCAGGGACAGAGAGATTTCTGAAAAGAAAAAAAGGATTCAATCCCTGCTTTCAAAAGCAAATGCAACCCAGGCTGAACTTGCCGAAGCCAAAAAACTGATTGCAGAATTAAACTCAGACATTGAAGTGTATAAAGAACAGATAGAAACCTTAAAAGGTCAAAACCGCCAACTGAGCCAGGAGAAAGAAGCCGTAACTGAAGAGAAACTGCTAGTGGAGAAAAATCTTGATCAGGCAAAATCTTCTATCAAAGAAAAAGATGATGTGATTGATGTGGGCTCTACCCTGCATGCGTCCAATTTTAATATTTCGGGCGTTAATGAGAGAAAGAATGGCAAAGAAAAAGAAACCACTACAGCAAAAAAAGTTGATAAATTACGCATCACTTTTGATCTTGACGAAAACCGCATTGCCACATCCGGCATCAAAGATTTGTATGTTTCAATAACGGCTCCTGATGGAAGTCCGGTTGCAGTTGAAGCATTGGGTTCAGGCAAGTTTACCACGAGGGACGGAGCCGATAAATTTTTTACTCACCGGATAGAAATCAATTATACACAGGGGCAACGTCAAACAGTTAGTTTTGACTGGAAGCAAAATGCAAATTTTGCAACGGGCAATTACAAAATAGAAGTTTTTCACAACGGATTTAAGATTGGTGAAGGAGTACGCAGCTTTAAAAAAGGCGGTTTATTTGGATAAAATTTAATCCCTTATATATTACAAAAGCGTTCCGGTATTTCGGAACGCTTTTTTTTATGTGGTAAATATTACAAACCAATCGCCAATACGATTAAATATTCCGATGTTAAGTGTGGCCCGATATCGGGTGGTAAATGGTCATCCAATTGCTATCGAATGGAGAATGGTAAATATTAAACGAATCGATAGCTGTCGGGTTATAAATCGAACCGGTATTTTATTGCTATAATGATACTAGTGTAAAATAATTTACCCGACCACAAGTGCTTTATATAAGAATCTACAATCTTTAGTCTTAAAGCAGCTAAGAATCGAAATTATTTCTCCCTGTCTAAGCGGGATCTCTTTGTAATAATTACCCCGGGGAACCGCAAGGTAGCATTCAATCCATTCTTAAACCAACCATAATAATATCCGAAGAAATACTGCTTTGGTTAGACTGTCATTGATTCTAATTATCAGGAATTTACTTAGGGCATCTCTAAAAACTTACCTTTTCCCCTCTTTTGTCGAAGACCCCGAATTTTTCGGGGGAGAGAAATTAAAGGTGAGGTCAAATAAAAAAATGAGTATTTAGAGATGCCCTTAATAAAACATAACATGTAGCGATTTTACTACATCAAAGCGACATAACAAAATGATACAATAATTATAATTTATCCTAGTTATATCATAATGATGTGCATTCATAAAAAACAATAAACCCTTAAACCAAAAAAGATCTACTATGTCATTCGATAACTCCCCTACTGCCGGTTCCATTCCCTACCGGGAAATGCATCAAAAACGAACCAACTGGATTCCGCTATTATCAACCGCAATCATCATTGCATTGATGGGTACACTCGGCTACACCATCTGGGACAATTCCAAAATCAAAGACAGTCTACAGGAAAAAGATGCAGCATATTCAATGATGATGGTAGAGAAAGATACGCTTCAAAGTCTGCTGAACGACGCATCAATGCGGTACGATCTTTTAAAAACGGTGAATATAAAAAGAGATAGTACGATTTCAAACCAGGAAATGGAAATCACCAAAATCAGATCCTTGATACAAAATCTGCTGACAGTCGTTCACATCAGCCAAACTGAACATTCGGAATTGAGGATATTGATTGCTTCTCTAAATACCAATATTGAAGGATACAAGACGCAAATTGAGACAGCTACTGAACAAAATAACCAGCA
Organism: Chitinophagales bacterium; assembly: GCA_038327005.1. GTDB lineage: Bacteria > Bacteroidota > Bacteroidia > Chitinophagales > Chitinophagaceae > Ferruginibacter. The sequence goes on from JBBQKO010000130.1 coordinate 9,591, forward strand.
AGTGGCGGCTCAACTGGCTTTGGCAAATGAAGAAAAAATAAAGGAAGAGAAGGCAATGGAAAAAATACTTCCGCCCGCTGAAGAGAAACTGGTTGAAGCTGGTTCTACATTTTATGCAACCAATTTTGTAAACAACGGATTGGTAGAAAGCAGGAATGGCAAGGCAAAAAAAACAAAGACTGCAAGAAAGGTTGACATGATGCATATTAGTTTTGATTTGGAGGAAAACCATAGTACCACTTCAGGACCAAAAGAACTATATATAACCATTACATCGCCCGACGGAAGTCCGCTAACAATACAGGCTTATGGCTCGGGTAAGTTTACCGCAAAGGATGGCAAAGAAAGAGCGTTTACTAAAAAAATAGACATCAACTATATCCATGGACAGGATCAAAAAATTAGTTTTGACTGGAAACAGCAATCAAAATTTGAAAATGGTCAATACAAAATAGAAGTCTTCAACAATGCTTATAAAATTGGGGAAGGTGTATGCAGTTTTAAGAAAAGTGGTGTATTTGATTAATATTGAATGAAGGTAATGATATGAAGCGTTCCGGTGAAACGGAGCGCTTTTTTTGTACCACTATTCTCTCCATAAAAAAGCAGCGATCAAAATACAGTTGCTCGCTAATTGCAATCGTTTTACAAAATTGCCCGAATGCTTGCCCGGCCGATATTAACCGTTCTTGAACCTCCACCCGGTTTTCGTCCGTCATATTGCACCGTTAATTCAATATTGCCAGCCAGGCGCTTTGTGTACTCTAATGTCCATAAATAATTTTTACCCGGCAATAGTCCGTCTAACATAATATACCCAACCGTAGAGTTGGGCGAGCCTCCCGCAGCATAATTAAATTGAATGGCATTGTACGAGAACCGGGCGTTGATAGTACTATTGGAAAGTACATTGTACTTAACTTCGGTACTAATGGTGTTGTTGACAGATTTTTCAAGAAAACCGATTGTATTTTTCTTCTCATTGAAATTATAAGCCACCGTAACCCTGATGTTGGTTCCATTGATATAGCTGAGAGATGGTTCAACCACTATTTGTTGTACTTCGTAATTTCGGTTGTCAAACTTCGGCGTAATCAAATCATTAATTACCGAACGGAGTATAAGATTGGTTGTAAACCGCTTGTTGATATTCCACCTAGATTTAAAGGCAAGGTTACTCAGTTTCCGGCTCTCCACTCCATAGGTTAGCAACGACTTTCCGTTGGTAAGCGCATGCGTAATATCCATTCCCCATTTGGTACTGGTGCGGTTGAAGAAAAAGGTATTGGTTAAAAAAGAGCTCAATGTAAGTAAGGTAGAATCTACCAGCTTTTGTGCAAATGGATTAAACTGAAACTTACCGGTTGAGATATCTTTTTTTAAAATCTGTAGTGCAGAAGAGGTACTGGCCCGGCTGATCAATTTCCTGAATCCATGCGCTTTTGAAAAATTGATCACTGCCCTGGGATTGAGATCTACACTGTAATTGAACTGGATATAATTGGCTTTTACAAACTGATTGGTGGGTGTATTTACCCGAATGTATTTTCTTTGATCAGTAAATAACGCTACTTCAAATTCATTCAATTCTTTTATTCCGTTGTTGTTATAATCGTTCCAGGTATATTCGCCCTGACCGGCTGGTACTTCCACAAATGTAAATTCTCTTTTCTGCTCCTGCCCTGCTCCCACCTCGTACAATAAATTA
>JBBQKO010000131.1:0-11221 GCA_038327005.1 Chitinophagales bacterium
CATAAAACTGCGGCTATCCGTTAACATGCCTACAAATTTGCTAAGCAGTCCCATATTGCTCAAAGCATTGATCTGTTTGGTCATCCCATCTTTCTGGTCCATGAACCACCAGCCCGAACCAAACTGTATTTTACCAGCCACACTACCATCATTGAAATTACCGGTCATGGTTGCAATTAGTTCGTTATCGGCAGGATTTAAATTATACAAAATTGTTTTTGCCAGTTGATTGGTGGTGTCGAGTTTATCTAAAAATTTAGACAATTGTTTACACTGCGAAAAATCTCACAATTGCAGGACTCTGTCCTGTGTCTTCCCTGTTACTAACTTCCGATTCTAAAAACCATCCAAAATAATAATATCCAACAGCCCCTTTTTGTTAAAAAATAATCAGGTGTAATGCTATATCCAATAACATGGCTCCTTTACAAAGCATGCTGCTTCAGGGTTCCAATGCAGATAATTTAAACGATGGTTGTACGTTACAGTGCTTTCTAATAATACTGTATGATTTTAGTATTCCCAAAATTTGTGTTTAAAATTACTTAACTGAAATAGTTCAACTCAAAGCAGTAGTAACAAGTCAGACACAGGACGGAGTTCTGCGCCTGGTGGGAGATTGATCTTACTGACCATCAACGGCTTCCGGGATAGATTACATCTTTAAAGCCACAGCAACTAAAGCAATGTCAAAGAAACAACACGAATATTTCCATAAAAAACCTTGTAAGTTTCAAATGAGTTTTTTTATTGTATCAACACCAACAACGGTGAAAGATTCATTTTTTTATTCCGCAAATATTTCTATTTCCGCAGAAGCCATCATGTTAATCGGGCGATCCTCAGGCGATGGTGTACCTCCCGGATAAAATAGCATGTTTCTATTTCCACCCTTATTGCTATGAAACAAGGCATACCACTTGTTATTATTAGCACTTAAATTTCTTCGGTAGGTAAGTGTTTTTTTAATTTTAATGGTTTCAAAAATTTCAGGCCCGGTAAACATTTTTACTTTAATGGATGTCATCCATTGAATACCCACAAAAAAACCAGGTTTTTCTAAAAAAATATTTTGATCCTGCACATTAATGATCACTGTCTTATTAGATACCTCCTTGCTTGAAAGAATGACTTCCTTAGTAAGTAATTCGTTTCCGGGAAGTCCATTGCTATCCACATCGTAAATATGAAGTCTTACCGGATTTTCCGCTTTGAAAGCACGACCTTTTATAAAGACTTTAGAAATTCTGTAAATTTTTATTTCATTTGGGATTTCAATAAAAGTTGTAATCTCCCCCATGGTTACCGCCGAACCACCGGTTGAAGAAGTACCCATTTTTTCGCTGACAATACCGAAGACTTTCGCTTCAAATTTACCAACCACTACTTCGCTTAAGATAACTTCACCCCTTTTTAAAAAAAAGCTGTCTGATAAATTAATTTTTACCAAATTAATTGTATCCGTCTGATAGCCAACGGAGGAAATAATTAAAATGTCCGTCGAATGATCGCAATCAATTTCAAAATATCCTTTACTGTCGGCATCCACATAACACTTCGTGTTTAGCATATGTATGGTCGCATAAGCTATCGAAAATTTTGTTTCAAGGTCATATACCATACCTTTTATTTTTCTTTGCTGAGCATCTACTAAAGAAAAAACGAATCCTGCAAATAATGTTAAAAATAGCTTGTGCATATTTAGTATAATTATCAAAAGAAATTACAGGTAGCAATCTCATAAAAGTTAAAATGAACCATTACAAATATAGTTTGAGCATCCATACTAACGGGCCATTTTAAAAAAAGAAAATATAACCTTGACAACAAGTATTGTAACAAACACAGGCGCAGATTCCTATCCTTTATCTCACTTGTTTCTAATGCCGTAGTAGTTCCCTCAAAGCTAATTCCTGTTCTTCTTTGACGAGTGCATTGCTTTCGATATTTCTTTTAGCCGTTGTTATTGTGCCTTTATTGGTGCGTCCGAAAAAAAATCAGTTATCCCGGCACGCCGCTGTTGTGTCTTCAACATCTGAAAAGTTGTCCAACAAGGAAGATGTTGATTACGCCATCGTTGGTAGCCCTCTCTTTTGTACTTAAAACTTTGCCATTTCAAAAACGCCGCTGTTGGTCTATTTGACCAACAATGGCTTTCGGCATAATTTGGAATTTAAAGCCATCGCATCTAAAGCGAAGCCAGTGAAACAACGGTAACGACTCCATCAAAAAAACTAGTCAATTTCAATTAACTTCTTTTATTTTATATTTTCAACACCAACAACGTCAAAATTCGCTGGATCGGGCGAAGATGTTGTTGCGAAGCAGATTCAACAGTAATAAAAGCAGAAAAATAAAGTAAGCAATTGCTTTATCTTTATATCCTAAATTAAATATTATGGGCCTGGTATATGCAGAAATAGAATTGATAAACAGCGAAGACATCGTTTTAGCTAGGCGTTTTATAATTGGTGAGGATAAAATAAAAAGAATAAAAATCAATATGTTGGTAGATACAGGAAGCGTGTACATGTGTATCAATGAAACCATACAAGCCCAGTTGCAACTACCGGTTATTGAAAAGAGAAAAGGACAATTGGCAAATGGGAATATTGTTGAATATGATGTTGTTGGTCCAATAGAAGTGAAATTTAAAAACCGCAGATGTTCCGTGGATGCGATGGTTTTACCTGGAAACAATGAACCATTACTAGGTGCTATCCCTTTGGAAGACATGGATGTATTGATACATCCGTATAAACAGGAATTAATTGTAAATCCTGAGCACCCTTATTTTGCCCAGATGAAATTAAAATAGTTTTCAGTGTTATTCACCTTTCCCAAAAGTTTTCTCTATTAGCCACGGGTATTCTGAACCTTGCATGTTCCTGCAATACACGCCCAATTTATTGATCCACTTTTTTCCAGCGTATAAAGTTTGCAACAAAACAGATTGGAAATAAGCATATCAACGCAATTCTTTTCGGCGTACAATAACAAAGGCATTATTGAGATGGCGGAATTTTCTTTTCCACGGATCTCCCATCTCCTGCAGTTTACCAAAAGCCGCTGCTGATGCATAGTTCAGCAATTCCTGAGGTGCACGCCGATTGTACATTCCGTATGTCAATCCTGCCATAAAACAATCACCACTCCCCGACCGGTCGGCCACGCCTTTGCAGGTAAATTCACCAGAATTGAATGCTTCGGCAGCCGTGTACAAACTGGTGTAGTATAAAATATGATTGGCATCGCCATCAAAGCGGCTAAGTGTTGATGAATCAGTCTCTTCTACTAGTATGTACGGTTACGTATCCTAATTGATTAGCGTGAATGGCTCGTGCGCAATCAACTTAAGCAAGAACAAACGCCTCACAAAAACAAAGTGATCGGCAACCCCTTATAGATTCGATCTTAAATAAAATTTATTTTTACAAATCACATCCAAATGAATTTTTATAATATTTTATTCCCTATCTTCAATAAACAGATTTACCTAAAACTATACTTTATGAAAATTTCTCCCTGCCCAAAAAGGCTACTTATTTTTTATCTCCCATTCTTAACTGTTTTTTTTGCATTGTTGATGTCAGGCTGTAAAAAAATAGCACCTGATAAAATGGCCGATAAACAAATAGTAGGACCAACTCTATTAGGAAAAGCAAGTATTGCAAATGCACTTCCGGTAACATTAAACGGATATTGTGTTACAGACCAGGAAGCAGTTTCAAGTGCTGATTCCATGTTAAAACCCACGATCTTAGGTGCCAGACTAATTGGTTTGCCATACGCTGTTTCGATTATGCGGCAGGCTTACGTATCTGTATATGGCAGCAGTACACAGGCAGTAGAAAATGCGCTGTATATGCGGTTTAAACCTACAACTTACGACCAGTTGGCTACGCTGGAAGATCAGGACATTGACCTGTTTGATTACCCGCTGGACTATGAAGTGGTACAGGAAGGCGATTATTATTATGATGGAGTAACACCTTCTGAAACCATTCCCTGGCTGTATGCTGTTGTGCCAAATAATTTTGTAACCCCTGTTGGTATTACTAACGAACTGTTGCAGCGTATTCATGTGCCTGATGATTATCGGGTAGAGAATAAAGCATTTCAACTTACCGGAAATAATGTAGACACGGCAGATTGTGCTGGTGCCAGTGCGTCAATGTTAAACGGTGAATGCGATTGCAGCAGCAGGCTGAGCGCATTGGACTGCGACTGCCGCGAAGCATGCGGTTTTACGCCTTGCCGCAATCCACCGCCACCTGTACCCATTGTAAGGATACCCGCAGGCGGTATTACTGTGCAGGAAGATATATTTCAACCAAATGTTCCTATACGCCAGGCAAGAATGGTGGCCCGGCGGTTTTTAAAAGTAGCCCGTACTTTTACAGATAATAATGGCAGGTACACTTTTTCAAAAAGCTTCCGCAATAAGGTGAGTATTTTTATTAAATTTAAGAACCAAAACGCCCTGGTAATGGGTTTGCGTGGTGCAAGACTGTGGCAAATACTCTTTCCGGTAAAAATAAAAATGGGCACTTATCGTGGCAACATTAATAACCTTGATTACATTGTAACAGGCGATGCAGATGTAAGAAGCCGAGGTGCCAGGCATTGGGCTGCAGCCACTATGCACAATAAAGTGCAGGAATACCGTGACTTTGCCGCCGTGCAGGGAATAATGAACCCGCCAGATAAATTGAGAGTGCTTTGTGTGCCCGGTAACTCAGGCGGATCCTCACCAATGTTTGCCAAACGTTTTATTGCCAACCTGCCTGAACTATATATCCGGCAAAAAATTGTGTCAGCACTGTTGCCTCCGTTTTTTCAAAGTGTTACGCTACTGGCACAAGTGCTGATAAGCAGGGTAGATATGACCATTGGCTATCAATCAGCATCCGGCAGTATTTCACGGAAGAACAGTGCCCAAATGTCGGAGCTGGGATATCATGAGCTTACCCATGCAGCACATTATGCTAAAGTGGGCAATGCCTGGTGGGGCAATTTCGTAAATGCAGAAATAAACCAAATAATAGCAAATTTTGGCGGCCAATTTAGCCCTTACGGTCCGTCAACCTCGGCAGATGCTCCCATAATAGCGCTGGGCGAAAGCTGGGCTTATCATATGGGGCATTTTTTGACCGCAGCACGGTATGGTGTACAAAGTACTCAGTTCAATGAACAAGGTATTAGCTATACTTTTAATATCCCGGTGGGAGGATTAAGTAGTAATTTAAATTTGTTGGAAGATTTTAACCCGAGAAGAACAATTGATGATCCGTTTTGGTGGATACCTCAAGGTGTGTATTATGATTTAATTGACAATAGAAATGACCAAGATGCGCTACCTAGAAGGGTAGAAATAAATGATAATGTTACAGGCTATACTAACCAGCAATTTTTTAATGCGCTTGATGCAGACATCAATAATTTACCAATCTACAGGGTAAGATTATTAACTGAAAATGGTAATAATCAAGCAGCAGGCGTGAACACAATATTTACTTTTTATGGCTATTAATAATTATAGGCTTATTACAGGATTACTTTTAATATGCCTGCTTTTAATGAAATGCGATTGTAAAAAATTACAACTTGATTGCACTCAGATAAAGTATAATTTTCAATTACCAGTAAAAGCGTTCCCCGATAAAGACAGCGTTAATATTGGCGATACAATCTGGCTTGAGATAAATGAATCTACCACCTTAAAAAATACCGATGGTAGTATAATTAACTATGGTGGCGCAGCTAATCTGGGTTCAGCAATTGGGTTCTCAAAAAGAGATACTGTTTTAAAGGAATGGGTTGATGCCGTAAATCATTTTTCATTTTACTTAATAAAAGGGGCAGAATTAAAAGTTACATCATTAGATATACAATATAGATTTTCTGAACAAAATAGCATGTATACTTTTAAGCTTGGGGTTATACCTAAACTGAAAGGTTTATATAGCTTGCTGTTTAGTAATTCCAATAACACGTATAGAGATAACGATAAGTGTACCAAAGCAAATTTTAATATAATTTTTGAAAATACAAATCAGCATTACCAATTAAGCCCTTTTTACGTACCGGGCAGTAACCCAAAGGGCGGTGATTATTACTTTGTTGTTAGGTAGATAAAACAAAACAGAGCTTTTTATGCCTTTAACAGACAGATTTACTTACAATATTAGCCATTCTTTTACAGCAGCAAGGTATGGTGTACAAAGCCCACAGTTTAACGAACAAGGTATTGGCTATGCTTTTAATATCCTGGTGGGAGGATTAAGTAGCAATTTAAATTTGTTGGAACATTTTGATCCTAATAGAATTGCCGATCCATTTAGATGGGTTCCACAAGGGTTGTATTATGACATGATTGATGAAAGAAACGAAACAAGAATTACGGGAGGTGTAGTTGATGATTTGGTAAATGGCAATACTAATCTTCAGTTTTTTAATGCGTTGGATACAGACATAAATACTCTACAACTTTTTCGGCAAAGGCTCTTAACTGAAAATGGAAATAATCAAAACATTCCGGTAACTAACTTATTCTTCCAATATGGCTATTAACTTAAAAAGATATGCCACACTATTAGTATTGTGTGTCACAATGATCTATGCTACCTGTTCAAAAAAAAACAACTGTACTCAATCCTCTAACTCATTTGCCCTCAAAATGAAAATTTATCCAGATGCTGATAGTATTGTGGTTGGAGATACATTATGGCTTGAATTAAACGAACCTGCCATTCTAAAAGACTTAGTAACCAATCAACTGGTTGATTATAGTAATGCATCCAACTTGGGGAATGTAATCGGATTTCTTGAATTTTTGCCCGGAACCGATTATACTGGAGTAGTTAGCAAATTTAAAGTAATAGTATATAAAGGACAACAATTGGGAACGACAATAACACCATCAACATACAGAGAATATCTATTTGAAGAATCGAATGGCTTTTATAAATTAAAACTTGCTATTATACCTTTAGATACAGGAAGATTTGTATTAACTATAGGCAATGCGGCAAATGTTTACAGAAGGAATGATAATTGTACGAAGGCAAGTTTTCAGATAAATTTTGACAGTACAAATCAGCATTTTTTTTATTTGCAACAATGGCGACCAGATTTGATATTGGATGAACCTGGAAAAAAGAAAGTTTATTATTTCAAAGTGGTCAGTTAATACAAAATGATGAATATCAAAAAAAGTAGATTTAAACGACACTGTTACAGATTATAACAACCTGCAATTTTTTAATGCACTTGATGCAGACATTAATAATTTACCAGCTTACAGAGTTAGGCTACTAAATGAAAATGCCAATAACCAGGTAGTGGGTGTAAACATAATATTTACTTTTTATGGCTACTAATAAATACATACTTTTTACATTATTTGTAACAAGCCTTTTTTTATTAAAATGTGATTGTAAAAAATTGCAACTTGATTGTACTAAAGTTCAATATGAATTTGTTTTGCCAGTTAAATCATATCCCAACAAAGACTCAATTAGTTTAAGTGAGACAATATTTTTGGAAATTAATGAGCCAATATCATTCGTTGATATTAAAACAAATCAGACCATTACTTTTAATGGTGCCGAAAACCTTGGAAGTGCTATTGGTTTCCAGGTGTATGATTCTATTTCAAAGAATTGGTTAGATGCTGTAAATCAATTTTCATTTTACTTAATGAAAGGAACTGAATTAAAAGTAACATCATTAGACATACAAGATAGGTTTTCTGAACAAAATAATATGTACGGTTTTAAACTTGGTGTGATTCCTAAACGAAGTGGATTATTTCGCTTAGTTTTCAGTAATTCTAATAATACTTATCGCAGCAGCGACAAACGCACAAAAGCAAACTTTATAATTAATTTTAAAGAAACCAACCATAACAGGCATCTTGTTGGGTATGTAGGCCCGGATGTACAGGGAGGAGACTTAAATTTTTATGTAAAGTAGAATAGTAAACGATTGTTTGATAGAACAAAATACAATTTAATACTATATTGAGCCAACATGCTGTACAAAGCACGCAGTTTAATGAACAAGGTATTGGCTATGCGTTTAATATCCCGGTGGGAGGATTAAGTAGTAATTTAAATTTGTTGGAAGATTTTAGCCCTTCAAGAAACAATGATCCTTTTAGTTGGATACCACAGGGATTGTATTATGATATGATAGATAACAGAAATGATAGAACTGTTACGGGAAATATTATTTATCCCGATGATAATGTTTTTAACTATTCAAATCAACAATTTTTTAACGCTTTTACTTCAAATACTTCAACAGTAGAGGCCTATCGGGAAAACCTGATAAGTCTAAATCTCAATAATCAAACGGCAAATGTGCGTTCTTTATTTTCCTTTTATAAGTATTAAAATTATTGTTATGAAGCGTTTGGTTATTTCATTATTAGCATTGGTAGTTTTAAGTGCAACCACCTGCAAAAAATTTAATTGTGCAGAATCAGTTTACAGTTTTGAAGCAAAAGCGAAAATTCTTAATGCAGCCGATAGTATTATCATAGACACCATTTGGCTTGAAATAATAAGTCCCGTGATACAACGTAACTTTGGTACTGGGGAAACCGTAAATTATAGCGATGCAACGAATCTTGGCACAGCGATCGGCTTCGGGGAATTAGCTTTATCTTCAATCAAAGGTGCAGCTAATGATTTTATCTATTTATTAGAAAAAGGCACGGTGATTAATAATACGAACGTGAATGAGATCAGGGAGTATCGTTTTTCAGAACATGCTTCTAACTACGAATTCAGGCTGGGAGTTATCCCGAAAAGGAAAGGGGTATTTAGCATAGGACTCTCGAATGCAGTAAATGTGTATCGTAGTAATGACAAGTGTACAAAAGCTAATTATACTATTTACTATACAAATACAGACCAGCATTTATATTTTATTAAAGAAATAGTTGGAACAGAACCAGATGCCGGAGCAAAGGCTACTTATTGTTTCAAAGTAAAATAAAGTGCATTTTTTACTCGGTGCATCAACCCCTGTGGCCGTTACATTGTTTTTTTATAAAAATCAAAATGATATGAATTTTAAATAAATCCCCTTGTATAATTTTTTGAGGTAGTTATGTTCTGTTCGCAAGCTTACAAGGGTTTTATTAATGAAAAATGGAAATAACCAGACAGCAGGTACGCAATCTTTAATTTCTATGACTATTAACAAAACGGTGACGCTCGCCATAATTTTAATTGCCGCAAGCCTAATGCTTCAAGAATGCAACTGTAAAAAATTAGTACTGGATTGTGCCGACACAAAATATAGTTTTGAGCTACCGGTAAGGGCGTATCCGGATCGGGATTCCATTTCGATTGGAGATACTATTTGGTTTGAGATAAAAGCACCATCACGAATTCAAGATATCGCAACAAATCAAATGATAGATTATAGTGGTACTGCAAATTTGGGGAGCGGTATTACTTTTAGTGCACTAAGTGCGGCAAACCAGTTTACAGTTAATTCTGTAGAAAAATTTAATTACGTATTAATAAATGGGTTGGAACTGAGACATGGTTACAGCAACGGCTTGGGCAATGAATACCAGTTTATAGAAAGAAATGGCAACTATGTTTTTTTATTAGGTATAATAGCTAAAGAAAAAGGGACTTATGGGATTATTTTTAGTAACTCGAACAATACTTATCGCACCAATGATAAATGCACAAAAGCAAACTTTACAATTAATTTTAAAAATACCAATCAGCATTACCCACTCAATCCTTTTTACATACCGGGTTCCAATCCGGTTGGAAGTGATTACTATTTTATAGTAAAATAAGTTACTATGCACAGGTTCGTATGTCACAAACCTTGGCGAGTCGGTGATGTATTGGATGTTGCTGATGGTAACATCGAATGGTTCATGCGCCACAAACCGGAGGATTTACCAATTACGTTCTTACTAACCAGTGGTGAGTTTTAAAACCGTCAGCACATCCTGCCCGGTCGCATCGCCCAGCTCCTGCAGTTTACCAAAAGCCGCTGCTGATGCATAGTTCAGCAATTCCTGAGGTGCATGCCTGTTGTACATTCCGTATATCAATCCTGCCATAAAACAATCACCACTACCCGATCGGTCGGCTACACCCTTACAGGTAAATTCGCCTGAGTTAAATGCTTCGGCGGCCGTGTACAAACTGGTATAATATAAAATATGGTTGGCATCGCCATCAAAGCGAAAGGTATTGGCCACTGTCTGGCATTTGGGAAAGCGCTTCATGATTTCTATGGACGTTTCTGCGGCATGATCGGTGTAGGCATGTCGGCTTCGCTTATCGTGGATGTGTTCATCTACCGGCGTGCCGAGTAAAGTATTGGCACTCCAGATATTGCCCATCACCAGGTCGCAATGTTCTACCAGGGCAGGCATTATTTCGATGGGCTTTTTTCCATATTTCCATAACCGGGAACGGTAGTTTAAATCAACCGATATTTTAATATTTTTTTTGGACGCAGCTTCCACCGCTTCCAGGCAAACATCGGCCACATTTTTATTCAATGCCGGACTGATGGCCGAAAAGTTAAACCAGCTTACATCCGCCAGCACACGGTCCCAATCAATCATGCCTCTTTTTAATTCGCTAAACGCAGAGTGGTCACGATCATATACCATATTGCCTTTCAAATCGGCACCTCTTTCAAGATAATAAACACCGATACGGTTACCCGAAAATAAAACCGACGAAGTATAAATACCTTTGTATTCAAGGTAATTGAGCATGTGGCGACTCATAAAATTGTCGGGTAATACCGTACAGTATTTTACGGGAACTTCCCAGCCAGCCAACGCGGTTGCTACATTGGCTTCGGCACCTCCAACATATAAAAGCATGGGTTGCTTTTCAACTACATCATTGTGTGATGCAGGCGAAATACGGAGCAGTAATTCTCCAAAACACAATACTTTTGATTTTACCATCCAAAATAGTTTTTTGCATTGTTATAGCAAATATCTTCAATGATTTTACCCACCCATTCCTGGTTATCCGGTAGCTCCCCATTCTCTATTTCTGCGCCAAACAAATTGCAAAGGATTCGCCTGAAATACTCGTGCCGTGGGTAACTCATAAAACTGCGGCTATCCGTTAACATGCCTACAAATTTGCTAAGCAGTCCCATATTGCTCAAAGCATTGATCTGTTTGGTCATCCCATCTTTCTGGTCCATGAAC